>JAISUX010000044.1 GCA_031271805.1 Tannerella sp. | reverse complement strand
TGCTACAAGCGCCTCGCCTCCAAGCAGTGCTGATAATCAAACCTAACAGGTTTCAAAAAAATGTTAGGTTTACCGCATCCAAAACAAGCGTTCTTTGAAAAACTTCGTTACATTTGCAGCGTCGTAGCATTGTCTCAATGCAAAGCCCTTATTCTCATTCCGATAGCCATTAATTCGGCATCCCGTAGGGATGAATCGCTCGGTAGAACCAATGTCCCCACAACCTTTGGACGCATTCCGTACGGAATGCGCCCTCTGTGTGCGGCATCCCTTTTCTACCAAGCGATGCAAACCTGACGGCTTGCAGACATCCGCCCTTATTCCCTTATTTTTAATAAAGGGCAAAGGGGAGAGACTCTCTCGATATAGATGCTTTGCTGAACTGATTTTATCTTTGCAGCAGAAAACCTTAACAAGGTTCCAAACCTTGTTAAGGTTTCTTCCCACCAAGCCTTGTCCGTTTCAATCCCGCTATGGATTGTCGCATAATAGAACTCTTGCAGCCGCAGGAGTTCATTCGTTATGACCTGTTAATAAAAAAATATGATGAGAAAGTGAGAAGTATCGAAAAAATGTATTACATTTGCAGCAAATTGTTTAATTGAACATGAACGTTACAGGTCAAACATCGCACAGGGTTGGAAACGAAAGCAGAGGTCTGCGTACCGGTTCCAATAGCGTCAGCTTCGGGCAGCAGTTACTGCCGCTGTTTCAGAATACCGTATATCAACGCCCCATCTCGCTGGAAAGCAGGCGGTATATTGGCAGCAAGGCGAAACTGACGGACTGGATTATGGATTTGATAGATGAAGAAACCCGCGATATAATTACTTTTGCGGACATTTTTGCAGGCACGGCTTCGGTCTCCAATCAGGCGCTTAATAAGTATAAGCATGTGATTATTAACGACCTGCTGTATTCTAACAACGTGATATACAAAGGCTTCTTTGCTAATGGACATTGGGACAGGCTCAAGTTGCATGATATAATCACGCATTACAACTCGTTGGAACCTGACTTGCTCGATGACAACTACTTTTCAGAGAACTTTGGCGGCAAGTTCTTCGACTATGACACAGCCAAAGCAATCGGACATATCAGGCAGGATATTGAGGACATGAAGATAGAACTGACTGATAAAGAGTATAATATTCTTTTAACGACCCTGATTTACAACATCGACCGGATTGCGAACACGGTCGGGCATTACGATGCATACATAAAGAAGCCTATCAAGGCGCAGCCACTGCAGATGCGGCTGATAGACGCCCAAAACTGTGAGAACGTAGAAATTTACAGGCAGGACGCCAATTTGCTTGCTCGCGAACTGACTGCCGACCTTGTTTACATAGACCCTCCCTATAACTCCCGCCAATACAACCGTTTCTATCATCTCTACGAGACGCTTGTCAAATGGGACAAACCTCAACTGTACGGCGTTGCCCTGAAACCGACAGCCGAAAACTCAAGCAAGTACTGCACCGTCAAAGCACGCGACAGTTTTGAAGACCTCGTCCGCAACCTTAACACACGCTACATCGTCGTCTCATACAATAATACATACAACTCTAAGAGCAACTCGTCCGAGAACAAAATCAAGTTGCCGGAGATAGAAAAAATCCTGAACTGCTGCGGCGACACGAAAGTATTTGACTGCTCGCACCGTTTTTTCACCACCGGCAAGACCGAATTTGACGACCACAAAGAACTGCTGTTTATCACGCAAGTAGATGAAAAAAGAAAAAGTAAATCGTTCCCCCCTCTTTTACGTTGGAGATAAGTATAAGATAGTGAGCGAGATAAAGTCTCATTTCCCGCCTGCAATAAACCGTTTCATAGAGCCGTTTGTTGGAGGCGGTTCGGTATATCTGAATGTGCCTGCCAATCAGTACCTTTTGAACGATATAGACCGCAATGTGATTGATATTCACCGTTTTTTGTGTTCATATAGCAATAACGTGCAAGAGTTTTACACGCTTCTGTTTTCAATCATACACAAATACGGACTGTCATGCTCCTATGAGGCTGATAGTGTGCCTGATGAACTAAAACAACGATATAAAAAAACTTATTACGCTCATTATAACCGACATAACTTCAACAAACTGAAAACCAACTACAATCATTCTGCAGAACGAAGCGTTGCCGAATTATACGTGCTGTTGATATATGGTTTTAACCGTATGCTACGCTTTAACAATCAGGGCAATTACAACCTTCCCGTTGGCAATGTGGATTTTAATATAAACGTTTACAATGCCTTAAGTAATTATTTTGAGTTAAACAAAAGTAAATCTGTCGAATGGTCTTGTTCAGACTTTGAAGTGTTCTTAAAATCAGTAAAGTACAAACATGATGATTTCATATACTTAGACCCGCCATATCTGCTAACTTTCAGCGAGTATAACAAACTCTGGAACGAAGATACAGAATCTAAATTGCTGCAAACGCTTGACAGGCTGCATGGACAAGGCGTAAACTTTGCCATCTCGAATGTAACCTGCTATAAAGGACTGGAAAACAAACTGTTTATTGACTGGTCGCTTAAATACAAGGTTCATCAGATAAAGAGCAACTACATTAGTTATCACGATAATACGATAAAAAAGTTCAACGAAGTTTTAGTAACAAATTATATATGAGCAAGATAGTTAGACCTTCCGAATTTAAACCGTTACTGTTTACCACAACGGTAAGAAATCCGCAGAGAATGAAAGCGTTATTGAACATACTTTATCGCTTTAACGGACAGATACTTACAGATGAGACAGCCACTGTAATCGTTTGCGAATTAATACGTTACGGGCTATACAGGCCGTTGAACATTTGCGAAAGCATTAAGGCGAAATGGGCGACAACACCCAAAGGTGGATTCGCAGAACGTATTTTGTCGGATGCTGAAGTTGAGTATATCCACTGTCATAATCCCCAAAATCATAAAGAAGCGGGATTTGAGAAAGGCTACCCGTCTCGCTTTGCTACGTTCTTTGACTTTGCAAAGGAACTCGGTTTCGTGTACTACCAATCGCTTGAACCTATAGAATTTTCAGAGACGGGTAAAAAAATGGCGAGTATATTGTCAGTATCAAGCGAAGATGACTATGCTGCTGTTACTGAGCAACATCCGGAATACGAGCAGCAAGCCTTTCTGCAAGCGTTGGCTAAATATCAGAGAAACAATCCGTTTGTCAGGGTACTCAACGATAACGTACCTCTAATATTATTGCTTCAGACAATCAAAAAGTTAAATGCTGATAATGAGTTTAATAACGCCGGTATTTCGCGTAAGGAACTGCCTTTATTGCTATTTTGGAAAGACAACGACGCAGAAGCCCTGTATCGGCGCCTCAGGCTTCTTCGCAAGGAGTATCGCTATAATCCAAGCGACGATGTCATTATAGAAATCTGTACAAACGAGATTCTGCCTGACTTCAAGAAATTCAAGCCCAAATCTATCATGTCTGAATATCCCGACGAGTTCATACGCAAAATGCGGCTAACAGGCTTAATATCATTGCGAGGCGCCGGGCGTTTCATCGACATTAATCACAACGAAGATGAACGGGTAGAATATGTATTGAGCCATTATTCTAATTATCAGAGATATACTGACGAAAGGGCATACTTTGACTATATGGCTACTATTGATGACACGCTCTTCGCCGTTTCGCCGACAGTTGCCGATGCTACCCAAAGCGAGCAACTGCTTAACAACTGGGTTGGCGCTTATGAGTGGAAGAGTATAAAATCGGAGTTAAACATCTTGTCATCAAGAGGTAAATCATCTAAAGACGAGGTGTTGAAGTTCCTGCCGCAACCGGTACGGCTTGAGTTCCTTATTGCCCTGGCTATCAAATCGCAACTGCCTGCCGTTAGGGTAATACCAAACTATCCTTGCGACGACGAAGGGCTGCCTACATCCACTGCCGGAGGCGTTGGCGATAGAGGCGATATTGAATGTTTCGAGCGTCCAAACGGAGTGCTTGTCGAGGTAACGATGTCCGAAGGACGCATACAGACCACAATGGAAATCTGGCCAATAACCCGACATTTGGAAGCCTTCCAAGCCAAATACACCCCCAACTCACAGTGTATCTTCATCGCGCCCTCAATATTCCGAGATTCCGAACGACAGATAGCCTACGTCAAACACACCGAAAACTTAACAATCCGACCTTATAAGATTGACGATTTCGTGGCTTACCTTGAAAGTGGCTGTCGCTTATTCAGTCAGGCACATTGACATAAGTGGCACAAAATTCCAGTCCATGTATTGAAAGAGGAAATTGAATATCGCGGCGTTTCACAAAAGTGTATGCGGATATGCAGCGGCATTTTGAATGATAACAAGGTGAACGTCAAAAAAATAAAAATTTTTTTGAGAAAAAAGTATTATTATCGAAAATATTATTACCTTTGCGGCGGTTTGGACTATGATTTTTTTATATAATGAATTATGTAACTGACTGAAAATGGGAGTTTTATTTATAGACGCCAAAATATTTCCGAACAAGCGACGAAACGGTGCGATGATGGTATTGCTGGCGATATTGTCGTTCGTATATACGCATGCGCAGGGCTACGATGCACAGATGGCGGTTACGGCTACGGCGTCGAAACTGAACCCTAAGTCGGGGGAGGCGTTTGAATTTAATATTGTGATGGGAAGTCAGGGGCTGGGCAGCACGGCTTCGATTATCAGTAATGCGAGGGTGGACTTCGATTTGCCGCCGCATCTTGACGTGGTAGCGACGCCGATGGTTGACGCCGACGCTTTTATCATTACCATGAGCAGCGATACGCACGTGAACCTACGCCTCAAGCAGGGGCTGCCGGTGGGGATAGTGCGCAGTTTTAAGTTTATGCTGCAATACGAGCCGGGCGTGTCGGTACAAAACGTTGATAATTACACAATTAACGTAACGGCGAGCGGCGATAACTGCTTGCCTCAAACGGCAAATAGCGGCAATATCAACCCACAGAACGATGCGATGCCGCAGATTCTTTCTGCCTATACCGAAGGCGACACAAGCAGTCTGCATACCGCAATAATCAAAGTCCGCCCTGAAGCCTTGGTTGGAGGCTTGAACCATAACAACGCACAGGTGAGAATTGCGATAGATAAAGACGCTGCCATTCAGGGTATTAAACTGGGCGACACGTTCGTTAGCGTTTCACCGACAATCGTTGGCGACAGCGCAATATACTACATCCCGCTCGGATTGCTTGAAGTCGAGCAATTTCCCGCTTATGCCGAACAGGTAATAAAGGTCTTTTATGCCTATCCTCCGAATGTGGCGTGTCCGGCGCCAAGCGTGCCTTATGACATGACGATTTCCTACTTTGCCGACCGAGAGGCAGGCGCTACGGATACCCCTGTAAGCGAAAGTCTTACGATGCACGAAGAGTTACGTTGCACCAACTCGAACAGCGCTCCGGTGGTGCAGACGGCGATGAACTTCCAAAAGAGCCACTACAAAGCCAACGAACTCGATTATGCCGTGCGCGGAGAAGGTAAGAAACTGAATTATTACATCAACCTGACGCCGCATAACAACCTGCGCAACGTCGTGATAATTGACGACCCTGCATCTCATGAGGCTGACTTCTTTGTTGTGAACAGGTTTATCGGCGTAACTTGGACGGCGGACGATTCCGACCTTTCGCCTGTGAATAATCCGCGAGTGAAGATGCGCATTTCTTATCAAACCTTCGACAATCCCGGAATATGGGTTACGCCGATAGCGACGCCCTCGTATTCAGGCTCTTTGGCGCTTGACACCACTTATGCCACACACGTAACCCACATCCGCATAGAATATTTTGCCGACGACGGCGTTACGACCGTCATTCCGGCGCTGTCCGGCAAGGCGGAAGTAACGCTCAATGCGGTGATGACGCCCGCATCGGAAAACACTTCGTACATCAGCGATAACCTCCTCAATAACAGCGCATACATACAGGCGGACATACATGCCGACGGAGAGTGGGAAACGGTGGTGCAGGACGGCGTTGCCAATCGCATACAGAGCGATACGCCGCTGAAGAACGCTAAGGTTCACTCATATCTGGCTAATGCGGGCTTCTACTATTCTCGCCCGCAATATGAAAATACGGCAGACCCGATGATTGATATTCCGTTTAGCGTTTGGGGCATTTTCGGCGGCTATCCGGTAACGAGTATGGCGCTTGTCGGCGAAGAAATCTGGTATAAGTGCCGTTTTGACGTCGAAGTAGAGGCTTGCCGTGATATGGTGCTGATGTTCTACGTTACCAGTTCTGATTTTGAGGTGGTGCAGGCAGTTGGCGGATACGGAGTTGGCGATTTTGCAATGGAACTGTTCCCGGTACCCTCGTCCGGCGGAACGGTAGTGAAACTGACCCTTAACGGACAACACAGACGCGGCAACGGCTATCCCTATAGCCCAAACAACCCGTTTGAAGCCGATGGATGGGGACCTACCGGACAATATTACGGCTGTACGGACGTTGGCATCAAACTGAAAGTACTGCCCGGCGCCACCGAAACCATAGTCTATTTTTATACCGGCACTACCAACTTTGAACAAGGTTTGGCGCCAGGTGATTGGGGTGGTGGCTATGATTACTTCGGTGGTGGGGTTGCTGCGGAAGTAATAACAGCGTTCAGCGCCAGCGGCGCTTTTGCAGCGCAAACAGGCGAATACTGGGCTTTTCAAGGCACAAACAGCACACTGAAAGTTGACGACGCCATAGGTCTCCACCCCGAAAAGACCGCTTCTACCGACGGCGTCAATTTCTCGCAAAGCGCTATCTTCAACAATATCACTGCCACGCAGACGATTTATTACAAACTCTATTTGAAGAACACGACGTCGGGCGCCACTACTTACGACCGTATCAAGATGCTCGACATGCTGCCCGGTCATAGCGACCCGATGGCGCTCAACGACGTCTCGAAAGGCTCTACTACGGCGCTGCAAAACATTAGTATTCATAGCATTAAATATTGCGACGGAACAACTCCGCCTGTAACGGTATCGCTTCCGAGCAGCGACATAGATATTTATTTCACTCACAACGCCACCGTAGGCAACAACAAGGCTGAACTGCAGAACGTTACCGGTACGCCGCCCGCAAGCACGGCATGGACGAATACCGACACGGAAGCAAACCATTACGCCATCCCCGACACAGCCAACGCTATAAAGGTGGACATCGTAGCCGGTCTGCCGGTGGAGGGCTATGTGGAGGTCGTCATCAAAGCCGACATGCCCGCGAGCCCCGTCAGGCAGGTGGCATGGAACACCTTCGGCGTGGGGGCGCACGCCACAGCGCTTAACATCGCCCCCGTAGAGCCGGCAAAATCGGGCGTGCTGCGGACTTTCGGCGACCGCAAAATAAGCGGCGTAATATGGTATGACCCCAATTATGACGGCATAAGGCAGACAGCCGAGACGGGAAGATACGCCGGAACGCTCGTCGCCCTCTGCGATTCGATTAACAACCTTATTATCACCACCGTAACCGACATGAGCGGCTATTACGAGTTCCCCAACATTGAGGCAAACAACCGCTACATCGTCAAGTTTGCAATCCCCGACACGCTGCGCTTAAGCCCTTACAATCAGGGCGGTAACGACGCCGTTGACTGCGACTTTGCGCTCTGGGGCGACACTGCCATCACGTCGATATATGTAGGCGTAACGGACATAGTCAATTTGGACGCCGGGCTTGACGACATACCGCAACTTGAAGCCGTTGACGACGGCGCAAGTACTCTTGTAGGTCAGAGCGTCAACATCCCGTTCTTAGCCAACGATATGCTTTACACCTGCACGAGCAGCAGCGTTACCGTAACCGAAGTCTATAGCACGTCCGCTCACGGCGTCTGGACAGTCAACTTCCTTACGTCGCCATACACTTTGAGTTATCAAGCCACGTCGGAAGGCGCCGACACTCTGCGCTACCGCCTTCAATGCGGCGGCTCTACGTCCGAAGCCGTCGTCAAGGTCGCCGCTATCGGGTTGCCCGACAACATTTCCGACCTCGAATGCCTTACGCCGATAGATTCCTCTGTGTGGTCTATTCAGTTGCAATATCTTACTGAAACCGTCGAAGCGCAGACCTCGACTGCGGTCGGCGATTTGGACGGCGACGGCAAGCCCGAAATCATCGCTTACAAAGCCGCCACTACCTCCTGTTACATCGACAGTATTGTAATCTTTTGGGGCGACGACCGCGTGAACCATGTAACCAAGTTCCGCATATCGCAGAGCAATACTAATAATGAAATGACCTCCGACCGCGCCAATGCGATACCTACCATTGCGAAAGTCAATATGAATGACGGCACGATGAAACATCTCATCTTTGTTCCGCTTAATAACACGTATATCAGGGCATTCGACACTGCGGGCGTGGTTGTATGGACTTCCGATGTGCCGGTAAACATGATACAGGGTTCCAGTTCTATACTGCCTGCTACTCCCCCCAATATCACTGACTTCGACGGCGACGGTCTGCAGGAGATTTACATCGGCAATCAGGTCTGGGCGGCTGAATCGGGCAGGCTGCTGGCTACAGGTCCTGCAGGCGGCAACGCGGGGAGAAGCATGGCTTCCGATAGCGGTAACAAGTATCGTTCTCTAAACTCTATCGCTGCCGACCTTGATGGCGACGGCATTGTTGACCTTGCTGCCGGTACGCATGTTTACAGTGTTACGGTGCAAGACCGCAGCGGCTTATCATCCTCAAACAGAATAACTTACAAAGACACTATCCCCGCTACGCTCTGTGGCGTCAATAACGTTCTTGTGCGCGACGGCAGAACCATCGTCGCCGACGTCAACCGCGACGGTCTGCTTGACGTAATCGTCAATGTATCAACCGATACCATAGGCAGCGCTACCGGCGCTACCGCCAGAGCGGGTAACATGGGCATTTTGATTTGGACGCCCCAAACGCATCAGGTCGTTGCAACGGCAAGTATTGCAAGAGGTACCGACCCGGGCGGCGTATTCCTGCCTTCGCCCTTCCTCGTCGGAGATATTGATGGCGGCGGCGACATAGAATTAGTCTGCGTGCTGCACCATCGGGTCGGCGGTTGGAAATACAACGGAACGACTGCGCTGCAACGCGTCTGGACGCTCAATCTGTCGGAATCGTCGGGCTGCACAGGTCTCACTCTGTTCGACTTCAACAGCGACGGCGTAGCAGAGATAGTCTATCGCGACGAAACAACCCTGAGGGTGATGCACCCAAGCGGCTCTACCTTCACCGACCTGATGAGATGGAGCGGCGTTAACAGCGCTACATATTTGGAATTTCCCGTTATAGCCGACATCGACGGTACAGGCACCTCCGCCGTCCTTGTAACAGGCGTTTATACCGCGTCAGGTATCCCTAACCAGGCAACCAGTGGCAGGGGAACGCTCTGCATACTTCGCAGCGCCGGCGAACCGTGGGCTAAGGCGCGTAAAGTATGGAACCAGTACAGTTACAACAATGTCAATATCCACGAAGACCTCACCGTGCCGCGTTTCTACTTCAATCCGGCAACCTTTCTACCCGGACCTAACGGCACGGATGGCGACGCAGACGATGTGCAGCCGTACAACAACTACCTGCAGCAGCAGAGCATGCTTGACTACAAAGGCATCAAGGTGTGGCCTTCGCCCGATGCACATTTCATTGACATCGTCTCGAAGCAGCATTACCAGGTCGGCGACAGCCTCGTGATAGTCGTCCGCGTTACCAACACAGGCGACGCCCTGCTTGCTTCACCTGTAGCGATTTCAGCATACAAAGGAATAACTTATTCTGCTGTAAATCATATTGTTACCGATACTGTCTATTACGCTGACATTGCCGCCGGCGACACAGTTACTCTGCGCATAGCCATTCCTAATGTCAGCGCCTTATCAGGCGTATCCAACATAACTCTGCGCATCAACGACAACGGCGCACCGCAAATCATACACCACGAGTGCGACACACTAAATAACATGCTGCAACTGCCCTTGCTGCTCGCCTTCGACGACTACTATCAGACCTCTGTGGGTAAAACCATCAACCTGCCGTTCTTGAACAATGACTTCCTCGACGGCTGTACTGCCCTGACTGTCAGCGTGCAGCAAGCAGGCTCGCAAGCCTCCGCTACTGCCGGTACATGGACGCCCTCTTTCGGCGACTCGCCCCCTGCTCTCTCTTACACCGCCACAGCAGAAGGTTCCGACACCCTGAAGTACATTATTACCTGCAATGGCGAACAGGATTCTGCCGTCGTCCATATCAACGTGTTTCTATATCCTGACAACGTGAACGATACGGCGTGGTGCTACGGTACGCCGCCGGTTATGGACTGGGGGATTCGCGTGGCATGGACAAGCGATGAAAGCGACCTCAGTTCACGCATGAACCCGCTTGTTGGCGACCTCGATGGCGACGGGATACCTGAAATCGTGGCGTTTACGCAGACCGGAGTCAGCAGTACCAACGACCCCCGCGCGTTTGCTATTTATAAATATAACACGTCGCTGTCGCGCTTCCAGCGTAACAAAGAGATAACGCTTCCGACAGGAGCGACTGTAAGCGTTGTTGACCCCGGCTCGTGGGGGCTTGTCAAGCCCTCTGCCACTGATAGCGCACTGATTGTAGTGTTCACCGAAGACTACACCATGCGCGCCTATACTTTTGGCGGACAGTTGAAATGGAGTACTGCGAATGTCGTTTCCGCCGCCTCCGAATGCGCCGCAACAATAGGTTTTGCCGATTTCAACGGCGATGGCGTCGCTGAAATCTATTTGCGAAACAAAATCTACAATGCAGCGACCGGCGTCTTGCTTGCTACGGCGAGCGGAGGCAGCAATACCGGCTCTACATGGACAGACTGGACGCACGGTACAAGCAAATACAACCGCAAGTTGTCGGCACCGACCGTTGCCGATATGAACGGCGACAACCGCCTTGACCTGCTTCTGGGCAACGAAATCTATGACGTCAATATTACCAATACGGCAGGTACAGGCGGCAATTCCGTTACCCGAATACTGCAATGCAGTCCGCCTTCCGCGCCAAACCATACTGTTCCGCAGGACGGACACGCGCAACCCGCTGATTTCAACAACGACGGCTACCTCGACGTGCTTATTACCAACCGCAACTCCGACGGCTTTTCAGGCTATGTGTCCGGTTATATTTGGGACGTGCATAATAACACTGTCAGTCAGCCGTTTGAATTATCTACCGGCTATACCGGCTTGAGCATTCCGCTTATTGCCGACCTTGACAACGATAAACGCCCTGATATACTGCTACAGTGCGCTATCGGCGGTACTTCCGGCAGTAATGCACAGCCCAATACCCGCGCTTCGTTCATCGCTTACAACTATAACCCTGCTTCAAAGACTTTTACCAAACTGTGGGATTTTGTTCCGGCGGAAGATTCCTATTCCAACGGGGCTACTATGTTCAATTTCAACCAAGACTCTATCAATGAGGTACTTATTGAAGACCAGCAAGAGGTACGCATCCTTAAAGGCGCAGACGGGGTACAATATACGGGCGCAAATCTGCATTTTGCAGAGACGACCTGTATGCAATATCCGCTGATAGTAGATGTAGATGCTGACGGAAGCGCTGATATTGTGGCAGTTGGAATAGCATATACCGGCACGCCGCCTACCAATCCGGCAGCCGGAACGCTCAACATCTTCAAAGCCGCAACTACGCCCTGGGCGCCTACCCGTACTGTAATGAACCAGTATATGTATAATCCGGTCTATGTCAACAGCGACCTGACTGTGCCGACAATAACTGTCAATCAGGCAGTTTTCTATTCCGGACACGATGGCTTGCCCGGCACTGCCGACGATGTGCAGCCTTACAACAACTTCCTCGTACAGCCCACTATTTTCAACCGCGATGGCGAACCGCTCTGGCTGTTGCCCGACGCGCGTATCGACACTGTTAGCAGCGCTTTTACATATTTTGCTGACAAAGATTCCGTTTCGCTGCACCTCTGCATAGCCAATGACGGCAACGAACCGCTCACCAACAATGTCTATATCTCTGTCTATAAGGACACTATTGACCTGTCCTCGCCGCCTCTCAACCCTTCAAGTTCTTCCTTAATACTGACAGACAGCATATTGACGCAAATACACATTGGCGATACTCTCTGTCTCAATATCGCTATCCCGAATGTCAGTTCGCTGCAGCCCTTTGTTCGCTTCGTGGTACGGATTAACGACAAGTACGGCGACTTTCCGCATCAGCGCGAATGCGAGACGGGCGACAGCGCCGCGTTCTACCTCAACCCCGACATGACGGCGATGATGCGCAAAGACGCCGTCCGCAACCCGTCGATGTCGCCCCCTGACTATCAGGCAGGTAGAGGTACCTATCCCAACCCTGTCGCCGTTCTCGGCGGCGATGAGATACTCTATCAGATTCGCGCCACAAATGCCAATCTCAACTCAAGCAGTATATTAGTCATAGACACCATACCGGCTCATCTTGACGTAATCAGTTCCGTTACGCCGCCACTCATTTCTATCAATACTGTTCCGGGTACGCCAACACGCAAAGAAGTGAAATGGCTTGTCACCGGACTTGCGCCGATGCAAGACACCCTCGTCAGCGTCCTTGTACAGCCGGTTTCAGGCTCTGTAGCCTCCCAACCGCTGTTTGTCAACAACGCCTCTATGAAAGTGCCTTATCCATATCATACGGGCGACAACCTGCTATACTCCTTCCCGCACAAGACGACTGACAGCCTCCGCATCGTCAGCAATAGTACCTACCATCAAGGCGCAGGCGTAGCCGTCGTTACCTTCTCTGCATCGATTGGAGGCAGTATCTTCAACGCCGAGCCACAAGCCGTTGACTTCAAAACGGCACCCCGAAACGGAGTAGTGATTGCCCCCGACGAAGGCTATGAGTTCGCCGGCTGGAGTCATCCCGCATACATCTCAATGCGCGGAATAGAAATTCCCGCAACCGAAGGAGTAATGAACTACGACACGCTGAAAGTCTATGGCAACGTGGAATTGACGGCAACATTCCGCCGCATCACCGATCCAAGAGATAGCCTCTCTTTGAGAGAGACTATCTCTAAAGA
>JAISUX010000043.1 GCA_031271805.1 Tannerella sp. | reverse complement strand
GTTGAGTTTCACGTCGCTGCGTATCTGCGACGATTCGTCTAACATCTTCGACAGAAACGTCTTGTATTCAGGCGTTTGTACTAACGAGGCGAACTTTTTCTGTTCCTTCACCTCGTCTTCTGTCAGTTCTTCTCCCGCCTGTGCTAAAAACTGCTTTGCCCAGTCAATTACTTCATTTGTTGTTACACTTGTCATGTCATTTTCCTTCTTACTGTTAGCATTTTGTTGCCGCAAAAATAGTTATTTTTTTGATATACGGTATAAGATTCGGATAAAAATTTCGCTACATCAAAACCGCCAATCATTTGATTTATCAGATGATTGGCGGTTATTGGAGTTGTTCTACAAGGACTCGAACCTTGAATTTCAGGACCAGAATCTGACGTGTTACCATTACACCATAGAACAATTTTGCTTTTTTTGACGGCGCAAAAGTACAATAAATTTTTATTTTACCAAAATCTTTAAAGAAATTTTTTTCAAATAAAAAATATGCCTATCTTTGCGGTGCGAGAATAAATGGTTTTAATTAATTAATGAATCAAGAAAAATTATTATTAGAGACAATCGTTAAGGGGTTGCAGGAGAAAAAAGGGCATGACATCGTTACGGTCGATTTGAATGAATTGTCCGGCTCAATCTGTCAATACATGGTTATTTGTCATGGCAATAACCCTAATCAGGTAACTGCGCTGACCGATTCGGTCTGGGAGACGGTAAATAAAGAACTCAAGGAGAAACCCGCTTCGGTGCATGGACTTCCTAACGCTCAATGGGTCGGAATGGACTATGGCACGATTATTGTACATGTCTTTACGCCCGAATTGAGGGCATTTTACCGGTTAGAGAGTTTGTGGGAAGATACCAAAATCACTCGAATCCCTGATATTTACTGATTATTAGATGTTTATGGAAGAAAAGAAAAAAGAAATACAACCGAACAATAGTTATCAAAAGAACATGGGCGGAAACAAAAAATCGAACACGAGTATGTGGTGGATCTATTTTTTGATATTTATTCCTTTGATAATCATGTATTATACTAACAACTCGTCGCCATACAAAGAAATCGGCTGGACGGAGTTCCGCGAATATTTTTATGATGATGTGTTCGACGAGATAATCGTTTTTAATAAGAAGAATACACTTGAAGCTACCGTCAAGAAAGAAGATTTCTCGACTGTTTTTTACGAGGTATCGGGAAAAAAGTGGGAATCGAACTCCAGGATATTGGTGCAGATCCCTTCGAGTGACAAATTTTCCGATTTTTATGACGAGGCGGTTGCCGCGAAAAATATATCCGTGAAGGTAAGATACAAGGAAGCAGACAATTATCTGTGGGATTTGTTGATGACAGTAGGTCCGATAGCCCTGATTATTTTTATCTGGTTCTTCATCATGCGCCGTATGTCGGGTGGGGTAGGCGGCGGCATGGGAATCTTCAGCGTCGGAAAATCTAAAGCTCAACTGTTTGATAGTAAGGATAATAAGAATAAGGTGACATTTAAAGATGTGGCCGGTCTTGCCGAGGCGAAGCAGGAAGTTGAGGAGATTGTATCATTCCTGAGGAATCCCGAACGCTATACGGAATTGGGCGGTAAGATACCTAAGGGCGCGTTGCTCGTAGGCCCGCCGGGAACCGGCAAGACGCTGCTTGCGAAAGCTGTTGCAGGCGAGGCCAATGTGCCGTTTTTTTCGCTTTCGGGTTCGGATTTTGTAGAGATGTTTGTCGGCGTCGGCGCTTCGCGTGTTCGCGACCTCTTCCGTCAGGCAAAAGAAAAGGCGCCCTGTATAGTGTTTATTGACGAGATAGATGCTGTCGGTCGCGCTCGCGGCAAAAACGTAAATGTTAATTCCAATGATGAGCGTGAAAATACTCTAAATCAGCTGCTTACAGAAATGGATGGTTTTGGCTCTAACAGTGGCGTCATAATTCTTGCGGCTACTAACCGCGCCGATGTGCTCGACAAAGCTCTACTTCGTGCAGGGCGTTTCGACCGTCAGATTCATGTCGAATTGCCTGATTTGAACGAACGGAAAGAGATTTTTGCCGTTCATCTCCGCCCGATAAAAACGGATGCGAGTGTGGATACGGAATTTCTTGCTCGCCAGACGCCGGGTTTTTCGGGAGCCGATATCGCCAATGTCTGCAACGAAGCCGCATTGATAGCCGCCCGTGGCGATAAAAAGATAGTCCAGAAAGACGATTTTATGAGCGCTGTTGACCGCATTGTCGGCGGCCTTGAGAAGCGCAGCAAGATAATGACCGAGGGCGAACGTAAGAGCATCGCCTATCATGAGGCGGGACATGCCTCCCTGAGCTGGTTGCTCGAACATGCCAATCCGTTGGTGAAAGTCACGATCGTACCGCGCGGAAAGGCGCTTGGGGCGGCATGGTATCTCCCCGAAGAACGGCAGATAACCACCCGCGAGCAACTGCTTGACGAGATGTGCGCGACCCTCGGAGGACGCGCGGCCGAAGAAATTTTCCTCGGCGAAATATCGACAGGCGCATCCAACGACCTTGAGCGTGTGACTAAGCAGGCCTACGCTATGGTCGTCTATTTCGGCATGAGTAATAAATTGCCTAACCTCAATTATTACGATTCTACAGGCCAGGATTGGGGTTTCACAAAGCCCTACAGCGAGGATACGGCGAAACTTATTGACGAGGAAGTTCTCAATGTCGTCAAAGAGCAGTACGAGCGTGCGAAGCGTATCCTGTCGGAGCAGGCCGTCAAACACAACGAACTCGCCGAACAACTGCTTAAAGCCGAGGTAATCTATTCCGAAGACGTCGAGCATATTTTCGGCAAACGCCCGTGGATGTCGCGCAGCGAAGAAATTATGGAGAAAAAGAACGGATTGGATAATGCAAAAAAGGATTGATTGACAATGGCTTTTACCTTGAAAAATATTATTCAGAGAACACTGACCGGCATCGTTTATGTGGCCGTTATCGTAGCCTCAATATGCGTGCATCCCTTTTTGTTTATGGGTGTATTCGGCATTATCACGGGACTGCTTGTCCATGAATTTC
Source organism: Tannerella sp. (assembly GCA_031271805.1). Lineage (GTDB taxonomy): Bacteria > Bacteroidota > Bacteroidia > Bacteroidales > Tannerellaceae > Tannerella. Next base: position 14,210 of record JAISUX010000043.1, on the reverse strand, counting down.
TTACGGTTACTAAGTTTGAAGGCAAGACGTGGCAACGCCTGCTTTGTATTGCCGACGGCGCCTACCTGTTTGTAGCTTCCGGGCTTTTTGCAGGCTGTTATGTCGGGCAGGAAATATATATGCCATACATTATTGTGTTGATAATCACGCTAATAGGCGGTCTTTACTTGCGCGATGTAAATGTGGCGTCACAGTTGGGCAAAGTGTTTTTTGCCCAGGCTTATTGCGCCGGTTTTTTGTCTCTGCTCAATTTTATCCCATACAAATTTTCGGGCGTTTACGACTGCCTGCCGGTGTTGATGATTTTCGTTTTTATATGGCTCAACGATACCGGTGCATACTTGATTGGCTCATGGATAGGTCGTCGCAGGCTGTTTGAGAGGATCTCGCCGCGTAAGTCGTGGGAAGGGTTTTGGGGCGGGTTTGCCGTCACGGTGACATCAGCCTTGGTCGTGTCGCAATTCCATCTCGGCTTGTCATGGATTCAATGGATTGTTTTTGCGATAGTTACGGTCGTGGCGGCGACTTTCGGCGACCTATTGGAATCCTTGCTCAAACGCGCTTACGGCTTGAAGGATTCGGGAAAGGTTTTGCCGGGGCATGGCGGTATGTTAGACCGTTTGGACAGCGCTATCCTGGCGGCTCCGGTCGCATACGTCTTCTTCGAGCTTGTCACTCGAAATTGAAAGTGAACACAATCATCCGCGTTGTAGCCTTGGACAGGGCGTTTGTAAAGACCTTGTCGGCCTCGTTAGTCAGGTCTGTGCGGTCTTTTTCCAATACATCAGTTAGTCCGAACTTGAATTTTATTTCAGGTGCGAGGCGGAAAAACGGCATGTAAACGGTACATCCTATTCCGAACTCAAATCCGTAGTCCATTTGCTTCATTAGCAACGGATTACCTTTCTTGCGTCCCAGATCCAGCGCGCCATAGACGCCGCCGAGAACATAGGGACGGTAATTATTCAGCCTCATCGACGATATTTTCAGATCCAAAGGGAGGGACACATAGTTTGAGCGGACGCTGAACCGTTTCTCTTCATCGCCGGCTATTTCTCTGAAATACACGACTTTATCACCAAAATGAATTGTCGGTGAGAGCCTCAGATTCATGTAGGGATTGACGAACAAATCGCCTATCACACCGACGCTGAAGCCGGGCGAATAAGCGGGAATCTCCGCAAACCATGTCTCGCCGTTCTCGGTCGTTACGCCGGTGTTGGTCAGGAGCAAGTCCTGGGCATGCAAGCCGACATGAAAGCCGAAGTGGTAAAGCTTGGCGTCGGCGTAAGGCTGATTTTGCACTTTCCTGCTTTGGGCGAACAGATGGTCGGCAAAGAGTATCAATACTATTATATAAACTATCTTTTTCAAGCACATCATATTTGAAAAATATAACGAATAATCCGTAAAGTTATTGTTTTTCATAAAAAAATCAAGTTTTTTAGTGTTTAAATGAAAAAAAAGACTTACCTTTGCCGCCGTATTAATAAAATAAAGAGAAACTATGGCTTACTTAATTAGTGACGACTGTATCGCTTGCGGTACGTGTATTGATGAATGTCCGGTTGGCGCCATTTCCGAAGGTGATATCTATCATATCGATTCCGAGATGTGTACTGATTGTGGAACGTGTGCGGACGCATGTCCCACAGAGGCTATCCACCCTGAATGATTAGCCGAGGCATTTAGAAAAAAGAGAGCGGGACAGGTAAATGAGCATGTCCCGCTCTTTAATAAATTAGAATGTTATAAAACGATGATTAATAGAGTTTTAATCCGAATAAAAGTGTTGCAAATCGTTTATGCCTACTATCAAAAAGGGGCTAACGACATCAAAGCAGCGGAAAATGAATTGCTTTTGAGCCTTCGACGCTCATACGACTTGTATCATTATTTCCTCTTGCTCATTGTCGAAGTTACGCGACAATATGACTTGATGATAGAGGCGAAACGTAATAAGTATCTGCCTACCTTAGAGGAGCTTAATCCAGATAAACGCTTGTTAAACAATCGTTTGGCGAGTCAGTTGCGGACAAATAACGCCTTGATGAAATATGCTAAGGAGCATAACGTTTCTTTGGCTGATGACACGGATTTTGTCAAAATGGTTTTAGACATGATTATCAAATCGGATATCTATGCCGAATATTTGGTGAATGAATCGGATGACTACGAAACCGACAAAGACTTTTGGCGTCATGTCTTCAAACGCCTGATTTACAATAGCCAAGAGGTGGATGATTTCCTCGAAGAGAAGTGCATCTATTGGAACGAAGATGTCGAGATTGTCGAATCATTCGTTATTAAAACCATCAAACGCTTTGAAAAAGACGCCGGTAATGAGCAGGAACTCATGCCTATGTTCAATAGCAACGACGATTACGACTATGTAATCAAACTGTTCCGGCAGACCATCCTCCACGGCGACGAATACCGCGAGCGCATTAACAACAACACCAAAAACTGGGAATCCGAGCGGGTTGCCAACATGGATTTGATTATAATGCAGGTCGCTCTCGCCGAAATTTTGAATTTTCCGGAGATACCCGTCAGCGTCACCCTGAATGAGTACATTGACGCTGCAAAGTACTACAGCACACCGAAAAGCGGCGTGTTTATTAACGGGATTTTGGATTCGATAGTCGGTGAGTTGAGGGATGAAAAGGTTATTACGAGGAATTAATTGCCGGAATATTTTGTAATGACGGTATTTCTTGCTAACTTTGCCGTCCGATTAAGGAGACAATTTTTAAAATTTATAAGATATGAGTTTATTGAATGTATTATTACAAGCATGTGCGCCCGGAGGCGGCGGCGAAGGCGGCGGCGGCAATATGTCGGGACTTCTGATGATAGTAGCCATGATTGCTATCTTCTATTTCTTCATGATACGTCCGCAGCAGAAAAAGCAGAAAGAATTGCAGCGTTCGCGCGAGGCTATGAAGGTCGGCGACTGGGTTGTGACTGCCGGCGGTATCCATGGTAAGATCAAGGAAATTTCCGACAAGACTATGCTTGTAGAAATAGACGAAGGCGTCCGTATTCGTGTGGACAAAGCTTCCGTTTTCACATCTTCGGAGAACATCCAACAGAAGGCCTGATAGCTGCATGGCTAATACCATTGGCATCACCGGCGGCATAGGAAGCGGGAAGTCCGTCGTTTCCTCTTTGCTCGAATTGTCGGGAATACCGGTCTATTCGGCCGATACCGAAGGGCGACGCCTCACGGATACGTCGCCGATTATCCGGCGTAAACTGCAGGATTTGTTCGGGAATGATATATATGTCGATGGGAAGCTCGACCGCAAGCGGGTTGCATCGCTTTCGTTCGACAACGAAATGATGTTGGACAAACTCAATGGCATTATCCATCCTGTTGTGAGGGATGATTTTCGGGCTTGGGTAGCCGCTCGGAACGTGAAATATTGCGCTATGGAATCGGCAATATTGTACGAAGCCGGGTTTGAAAAAGAGGTTGAGTTGGTTCTGATGGTATATGCGCCGTTGGAGTTGAGGATATCGCGCGTTATGCGGCGCGACGGGATGACCGAAGCGGATGTGATGCGGCGCATGAACAGCCAGATGCCGGACGATATCAAGCGCGGGAAAGCCGATTTCGTCATCGTTAACGACGACATTCAACCGTTAATACCTCAAATTGATCAATTCGTTGATTATTTGAAGTCGTATATTGACATCTAAAAAAATATATATAGTATGAATGAGGAAATAAGACAAATTGCAGAGCGGCTGAAAGGGCTGCGCGATGTGTTGGAAATAAGTGTCGAGGATATTGCGCGGGTTTGCGATGTCACGGTCGATGAGTATTCACTTTTGGAAACGGGGACGGTGGATATCCCCGTAAGTTTGTTGTACAGGATTTCGCATACCTACGGCGTTGAACTGACGACGCTTATGTATGGCGACGAGCCGAAGATGAACGCCTATTTTGTTACCCGCAAGGGTAAGGGCGTATCGGTCGAGCGGACGGCTGCCTATAAATATCAGTCGCTTGCGGCTGGCTTCACTAAACGCAAGGCCGACCCTTTCATGGTCACGGTTCACCCAAAGCCCGACAGCGAGCCTATACATCAGAACTCGCATGCAGGACAGGAATTTAATCTGGTCATCAGCGGACGCATGTTGATTCAGATTAACGGCAAGGATATCGTTCTCAATGAGGGCGACAGCATATATTTCAACTCCGAATTGCCGCACGGGATGAAGGCGCTCGACGGCAAAGAGGTGCAATTTTTAGCGATAATTTTTTGAAGTTTAACTTGTTGATATCATAAAAATGTTAGAACGTTTTTTGGAACAGACGACCTTTGAGTCGCAGGAAGATTTTATCAAGAATTTCAAAATCAAAGCGCCGGAGAATTTCAATTACGGATATGACGTAGTTGATGCTTGGGCAGAGGAGAATCCCGGAAAGCGCGCTATGTGCTGGACAAACGACAAGGGCGAGCATCGCGATTTCACTTTTGCCGAAATGAAAGAGTATTCCGACCGGACGGCTTCATATTTTCAGTCTCTCGGCATCGGGCGCGGCGATATGGTAATGCTTATATTGAAACGCCGTTTCGAGTTTTGGTACTCCATAATTGCGCTGCACAAACTTGGCGCGGTGGTCATTCCCGCCACGCATCTGCTGACGAAGAAAGATATTATTTATCGCGCTAATGCGGCTGATATTAAGATGATTGTGTGCGTCGGCGAGGAAATAATCATGAAACATGTTAAGGATGCCATGCCCGAATCGCCGAGCGTCGAAACGTTGGTTTCGGTTGGGCCGTTGATTCCTGACGGCTTCGATGATTTCCACAAAGGCATTGATGAGGCCGTTCCGTTCGAGCGTCCCGAAAAAGTCAATGTCAACGGCGACACGTCGATAATGTACTTCACATCGGGCACGTCGGGAGAGCCTAAGATGGTCATCCATGATTATCTATATCCCTTAGGACATATTACAACCGGCAGTTATTGGCACAACCTCAACGAGGACAGTTTGCACCTGACGATAGCCGATACTGGCTGGGGGAAGGCCGTATGGGGAAAACTCTACGGCCAATGGATAGCCGGGGCTACGGTTTTTGTCTATGACCACGACAAATTCACGCCTGCCGATATGTTGAAAATGATTCAGGACTATAGGGTCACTTCGCTCTGCGCTCCGCCGACTATTTTCCGTTTCCTGATCCATGAAAACCTCGAAAAATATGATTTGTCATCGCTGAAATACTGCACCATAGCCGGCGAGGCGTTGAATCCCGCCGTATTTGAGGCATTTTATAAGCTGACCGGAATAAAGTTGATGGAAGGCTTCGGGCAGACCGAGACGACGCTTTCGATCTGCACTTTCCCGTGGACTGAGCCTAAACCCGGCTCTATGGGTAAGCCCAATCCGCAGTATGACGTCGAACTGATTCGTCCCGACGGGACGAAGGCCGAGGACGGCGAGCAGGGGCAGATAGTAATACGTGTCGATAAGAGGCCGATAGGTTTGTTCAAGGAATATTACCGTGATCCGGAGCGCACGTTCGAGGCGATGCACGATGGTTTGTACTATACCGGCGACGTGGCGTGGCGCGATGAAGACGGCTACTATTGGTTCGTAGGACGCGCCGACGACGTGATAAAAAGTTCGGGCTATCGCATAGGGCCGTTCGAGGTTGAGAGTGCGCTGATGACACATCCCGCCGTGGTAGAATGTGCAGTGACGGGCGTACCGGATGAGATTCGCGGACAGGTAGTTAAGGCTACAATACTGCTGTCTGCCGAATATCGCGACAAAGCAGGCGACGAACTTGTCAAGGAAATTCAAAATCACGTGAAACAGGTGACAGCGCCATATAAATACCCCAGAATCATAGAATTTGTGAGCGAATTGCCGAAAACAATCAGCGGTAAAATCCGCCGTGCCGAAATCCGCTCCAAAGACAACGCGCAATAAGAATTACAAGCCGTTTGCTTTTTTCAGGCTCAGGATAGTTTTTTTAGAGATGTTTGCTTGCTCGTCTTTGTCGTAGATAGTCAACAGGTAGATCCTTGAGTTCTCGGTATCAATATACAAGGTATATGTAATAACCCGGGCGCCGCCTCTTTTGCCCTTGCTTTTTGAGGCAATGGCCATGCGAACCTTGCGGAAATTGCTGCCAAGGTCATTGCCGGTCTTGGGATTCTTGATGAGTTCCTGCAGCAATTCGGCGTAATCATCGCTCATGGATGCGTATTTTTTGCTCAAACGCTTCAGCTCCCGTTCAAATAGGTCAGTTGTTTTGATTTCGTAGTTCATGGAGCAAATCGAATGCGGATTTTTCCGGCTTCTTGCCGTCAATCATCATTTTGACCTCCTTCATAGCGCTGTCGAGGTCTTTATACAGTTTGGTGTCTTCCTCCCTGACCTTAGTACGGGCAGGCTTTTCCATCTCGAAACTCACTGCCCCCTTTGCCGATTGCAGCAAAGCAAGGATGCTCTTCCCAAGCGATAGCCGTTCATTAATGCTCACTGTGTATGTTGCCATAATCTTTTCTTTTTAATGATTTACGCGCAAAAGTACGCATAATTTTTGAAACGACAAGTAAAATTCGACGGTTTTTTCGCGAAGGATACGCAAATTATTTTTCGTACTGATAATCGACAGAGCCGTTAAGAGGACAGGAAGCGCTGTTGTTGACGACAAGTCTGTTTTCCCATGCTGCGTTTCGCTTCATGACGTAGGCAATGACACGGCAATTATTGAGATTAACAGTCCTGTCGGGGGTCACTGTTTTGTCTAACGGGATAGAAAACGAATATGACGCCTCGTTGCCTTCGGAAATCACTCCTAAGGGCACTCCGGTATGAAATTCGGTACCTGGTATCTGATACGTCGCTACGCCGTAATGGACGAAAGTCTCGTCATAGTAGGCATTGTCATGAGTTTGAAAATCAGGATAAAAACGCTGTCGCTTGACGATATTATCTTCGACAATTATAGCTCCTACGCTGTATTCATTTGTTTGTGAGGCTTTTATTTTCAGTTTCACGATAATGCTGTCGGTCGTAGTGTGCGAAGATATGGCGACGCTTGACGTGACGGGATATATCATCTTCATGTCGCTGTATGCCCTTACAATCGCATCTTTTGTCCTGGTCAATTGCTGGAACAAATCAATAAACCCGAAGGGCGTGCCTTCCCTGCCCATAAAACTCAACAACTCTTCTCCTCTGATTTCGGTGCTTTCGAGCAGACTGTTATGGCAGTGCATCGAAACAATGTCGATATAGTCCGAATATTCCGCCCGGACTTCGTGAAAGGCCATAATCATCTGCGGGGAGAAACCGCACCAGGTAGCGACGGCCTCCATAATTACAGAGCGTTTGAGGAACTGTGCCGGCTTTACATTGATATGGATAATGTTCGACTTCACTCCCGAGTAGAGCGCATAGAATGTATAAACGCCATTTACCTTGGAAGTAAACCATTGATTGTCGATTCTAACATCTTGAATATCACCTATTTGGTAAATTTCGGCGTCATTTACCGTCTTGCCGTCAACGATTACCGTAAACGATGCTGTGTCGGTTCCGCTCCATATAATCTCGGTTTTGTCCGACAAAATCTCGACCTTCGAGGGGATCACCCTTAACTCAAACGTGTCCGAAACAGTACCTTTATAAGTTGCGCTTATCAGGCGGGTTCCGAATGAAGTGACGGTGTAAGAATTGCCTTGAATGTTTTCTTCTTCGTCGCCGTTTTTGATGTTCAGCGTGATCTCGCTTGAAACGTCATAAGTGTCGTTATAAATAGCAAGGACAGTCACGGTTTGACCAACGTAAACAAGTCCCGGATTGACGTAGATGTTAAGTTGCGAGGTGACGGCGTCGATTGTGATGACTTCGGAAGCATGCCCGTTGTATTTGGCGAAAAACTCGTAGTTCCCGCTAACGGTAGCGGTGAACGTATTGCTTTCAAGTTTCGTAGCGTTTTCGCCTTCTTTGAGATAGATCTCGGCCTTGTCGGTGATATCCTCGTCGTCCCCGAAAACGGTAAAAGTGACGGTATCATATCCGTTGGCGTTTATTGATGCGAGGTCGGCCTTCAAGGTCAGGACGCAGGGAATAGCGTTGACTGTGATTTTATTCGAGACGATGCCGTTATACTTGCAGTAGAAATCATAGACGCCTTCGACCTCGGTAGTGAAGACGTTGCTTTCGAGTTTCACTTCCGTTTCACCTTCCATATAATATATTTCGGCTTCGGGAGTTATATTCCGGTCGTCGGCCATGACAGTGAATGTCACTTGTCCTGTGCCATTCGATTTTATCAGGTTGGTGTCGGCGCTCAACACGAGGATAATTTCCTCGGCGTTGATTTGGATATTGTCCGAACGGAGGCCTTCGTAGCTGGCAAAAAACGAGTGTACACCGGGGATATTCGTCGAGAAAGTATTGGTTGAAAGTACGGTGTTGTCTTCGATGTTAGTGATGACATAGCCGCTGTCAATCGGCTTACCGTCAGCGCTTACCGAAAAGGTCACGAACTCAATCCCATCCGATTTCAACTGCATCTTGTCAGCACTCAGAGCAATGCTTTGAGGCTTTTCGACAGGATTCTCGGGTCCGGAACAAGTCGTCGAAACAGCAATTAATATAGCCAGGCAAAGCCCTTTTATTAAAGTCTTTCCCATTATCATATACGTAACTATTTGATAATAATCATATTTATGTCGCAGCAAAGGTAAGTCTTTTTTTTAGATAATGGAATAATTCAATAGATAAAAATACTTAAAATATTTCACTTGGTTTTATAAATAAAGATTTTGCACTATTTTTGCAACCTTATTTCGAGGATATGTACAAAAAAATAGCGGTAAAAGTAGGCAGTAATGTGCTTACGCGAAGCGACGGCACGTTGAATGTCACGCGAATGTCGGCATTGGTCGATCAGATAGCAGATTTGAGGCGTGCAGGGGTCGCCGTAATATTGATTTCCTCGGGCGCAGTCGCTTCGGGGAGGAGCGAGGTGCGTCCGGACAAGAAGCTTGACGCTGTTTCGGCGCGGCAGCTATATTCGGCTGTCGGGCAGGCCAAACTGATCAATCGCTATTATGAACTTTTTCGCGAGCATAATATTCCATGCGGACAGATATTGACTTCTAAGGAAAATTTCGGTTCCCGGCGCCATTATCTTAATCAGAAGCATTGCATTGAAGTGATGCTCGAAAACGGCGTGATTCCTATTGTCAATGAGAATGACGCGGTGTCGGTGACCGAGCTGATGTTTACCGACAACGACGAACTGTCGGGTTTGATAGCGGCGATGATGGGCATGGATGCACTTGTCATTTTGAGTGATGTCGATGGCGTTTACGACGGCGACCCGACGCTTGCCGACTCTAAGGTTTTGCGCGAGATTACTGGCGATGAACCCGACCTCAAGTCGTTTGTGAAAGCCGTTAAATCCCAGTTCGGCAGGGGCGGGATGCTGACAAAATGCTCTATTGCCCGGAAAATAGCCGACGAGGGCATCGAGGTGATAATCGCTAACGGTTGCCGCGAGAATATCTTGACCGAAGTATTGACGGCGAACGGCAAGACTGTCTGCACGCGCTTTAAGCCTTCGTCGCGGCCGGTCAGCAATATCAAGAAATGGATCGCTCATTCGGAAGGTTTTGCCAAAGGCGAAATTCACGTCAACGACGGCGCCCGTGACGCTCTGCTAAGTCCCAAGGCCACAAGCATCCTGTTCGTCGGAGTAACTCAAATAAAAGGCGATTTCGAGAAAGACGATATAGTGAAAATTTTTGATGCCGCAGGTTGTCAGATTGGCGTCGGCTGCGCGGGATTCGACAGCGATGAAGCGCGCAAACGAATAGGCAAACATTCGGACAAACCTTTAGTGCACTATGATTATATGTATTTGGAATAAAAGATATGGACAACGAAACTTTGATACGAAAGGCGGTCGAGGCAAAAAAAAGCCTTTTGTCCGTTGATGACGAAAAAAGAAACGTCATACTTGTTGACGCCGCCGATTTATTAGTGGCGTCGCAAGATGCTGTTATTGAGGCGAATAAAAAGGATTTGGCGAAGATGGATATTGCGAATCCGAAATATGACCGTCTGCGTCTCACGGCGGAACGTATCCGCTCTATGGCCGACGACATGAAGAAAGTCGCATCCTTGCCGTCGCCACTCGGCATAACCTTGAGTGAGACGGTGCGTCCTAACGGGATGAAAATCCGTAAGACGTCGGCGCCATTCGGCGTGATAGGCATTGTTTACGAGGCGCGGCCTAATGTGACTTTTGACGTATTTTCTTTGTGCTTCAAGTCGGGCAATGTCTGCCTTCTGAAGGGCGGTTCGGACGCCTTGGAATCGAACCTGACGCTTGTGTCGGTAATCCACGAAGTTTTGACGAAATACAGCGTTAATCCTGATGTTTGCACGCTGTTGCCGTCCGGACGCGAGGCTACTGCCGCACTCCTTAATGCCGTTGGCGAGGTTGACATGGTGATACCGCGTGGCAGCGCTGCGCTTATAGAATATGTGCGCAAAAATGCCCGTGTGCCGGTCATTGAGACGGGTGCGGGCATCTGTCACACATACTTCGACAAGGACGGCGATATGGCGAAAGGAAGCGCAATAATAAACAACGCCAAGACCCGCCGCGTAAGTGTCTGCAATGCCCTCGACTGCCTTATAATTCATCGTGACCGCTTAACGGATCTGCCTGAATTGTGTAGCCGCTTGGCCGACAGTAATGTCATAATTTATGCCGACCATCCGTCGTTTGAGGCTCTTCGAGGGAAGTATCCGGAAAATCTACTGCAGCCTGCGGACGAGGATAGTTACGGCATCGAATTTCTTGATTATAAGATGAGTATCCGTACGGTCAACAACATTGAGGAGGCTTTGTGTCATATCGAACGCTACAGTTCGCGGCACAGCGAGTGCATAGTCAGCGAATCACAGGATGCAATCAACAAGTTTGAACGCGAAGTTGATGCCGCCTGCGTCTATTCTAATGTCTCCACGGCATTTACCGACGGCGCCCAGTTCGGTTTCGGGGCGGAAATCGGCATAAGCACACAGAAACTTCATGCACGCGGCCCTATGGCGCTACCAGAACTTACTACATATAAATACATCATCGACGGTGACGGACAGATAAGAAATAAATGATATAACTATATAATTATGAGACACTTTACAAATGTACATGACATCGGGGATATACGGCAGGCGGTAAGCGACGCATTGGAAATCAAGCGCGACCGCTATCGTTACTCCGAACTTGGGCGCAATAAGACCCTGCTGATGATATTTTTCAATTCGAGCCTCCGTACGCGGCTGAGCACTCAAAAGGCGGCTATGAACTTGGGGATGAACACTATCGTCCTCGACGTTAACCAGGGCGCCTGGAAACTTGAGACCGAGCGGGGTGCGATAATGGACGGCGACAAGCCGGAACATATCTTGGAGGCTATCCCTGTAATGGGTTGCTATTGCGATGTGATAGGCGTGCGTTCGTTTGCCCGTTTCGAAAGCAAGGAAGATGATTACACGGAGAAGATTCTTAATCAGTTCATTGACTATTCGGGGCGTCCTGTTTTCAGTATGGAAGCGGCTATACGGCATCCGCTGCAGAGTTATGCCGATTTGATAACTATCGACGAGTACAAAACGACGCCATGTCCTAAGGTTGTGATGACGTGGGCGCCGCATCCCAACTCATTGCCGCAGGCCGTGCCTAACAGTTTTGTCGAATGGATCAACGCCGCCGGCTATGAATTGGTTATCACTCATCCAGAAGGATACGAGCTTGATTCTCAGTTTGTTGGCTCTGCCCGCGTCGAATACGACCAGCGCAAGGCTTTCGAGGGCGCCGATTTCGTCTATGCCAAAAATTGGGCGGCCTATACCGACCCGAATTACGGCAAAGTACTAAGCAAAGACCGCGCGTGGACGGTCGATGCCGAAAAGATGGCGCTGACCAACAACGCCTATTTCATGCACTGCCTGCCGGTACGCCGTAACATGATTGTCAGCGACGACGTGATAGAAAGCCCCCGCAGTATAGTCATTCCCGAAGCCGCCAACCGTGAAATATCGGCTCAGGCTGTCCTGAAGAAGATACTCGAAGGCCTCTAAGCCTGTCCGGGTACGCTGCCGAAGGGCATAACTATCTCGCCGAAAGTATTATTGCCGCTGCCGCCCATCTTCATTAACTCGTCGTACTTGCGAATGTTGTCCTGAAGAGCGTACAGCAATCGCTTGGCATTGTCGGGCGAGAGGATTATACGGCTCTTGACTTTCGCTTTCGGCGCCCCGGGGACAATATTGATGAAGTCGATGACAAACTCCGACTGCGAATGGGCTATGACGGCAAGGTTGGCATACGTCCCCTGCGCGATTTCTTCGGTCAGTTCTATCTGAATCTGGTTCTGGTTTTGGTTGTTATTGTCCATAATTTTATCGTTTGAATAAGTATTTTTGATGCAAAAATACATTTTAGTTTTGAAAAACTTGCCGTTTTAAAAAAAAATATGTAGTTTTGCACATTATTTTTAAGTAGAAAGAATGAAATATTACTTGGCAATATTAGTATCCTTGCTATCGGTTGTGGCTTTAACAGCCCAGACTAAGGTAGAAAAAATCGTTCCGACGAAAGCCACCGGTGAAGGTATTGTTTATTATCTTCCAAAGACTTCGTTACTCATTAACGTCGAAGTCCGAAAAATCACCGTTACCGCCGGAGAGTATTACAGATATGCCGAGCGCTATCTTGGGATCAAGAATGTCCCTACCGAGAACGGCGTCACGTACGAACTCGGCAGGATAACTGTTGTGAACAAAGGCGTTCCGGATACCGACAATGCATATAAGATAGAGTTCAGGCAAAAAACCGTAGCGCCCTTTGCCTACCTGACGAGTGATGGCCTTTTGTGCGCCATAAATGCCGAATACATTCCGGAATCGGGTGAGACCGAGACGCGACGCGAACAAAAAGCTCCGGTCACTTCGCCCTCGTCGGTTTATACCGAGGAATTTCTGATGGCCGGCTCCATTGCGCGTCAAGCCGAAGTGGCCGCCAAGCAGATATACCACCTCCGTGAGAGCCGCACCGACATACTCACCGGCGATGCCGACAACCTCCCTCCCGACGGCGAAGCGATGAAGATAGTCATCAGCAAACTCGAAGAGCAGGAAAAGGAATTGACGAAGCTCTTTGTCGGCACCGAGAGCCGTGAAACTATGTATTACGATATTTCAATCATCCCGGAAGACGAACTCGACGGCGAGGTGCTGTTTCGTTTTTCCAAGAAACTCGGCATCCTCGACAGCGATGACCTCGGCGGCGAGCCTGTTTATATGAAGGTCACAGCCTTGGAACGCGCCCCTCAATTAGACCCTAAAGAGGCTGAAAAGAAAGAAAAAATGATGTCGAAAGGCGTTATATACAATGTGCCGGGGCGTGCGCTCATCGAGATTGCCTTTAACAACAAGTCGCTGTTGAAGATGGAAACTCCCTTCGTGCAATTTGGCGCTCGCGACGTCCTGATGCCGGCCATCCTCGAAGATAAAAAGCAGCCCGTTAAGGTCGTCTTTTATCCCGAAATAGGTGCAATAAAACAAATAACTAAATAATTAATAATCAAATGTTTAAGAATCATCCCAAAGGACTTATTTCCGCTGCGCTTTCAAATATGGGCGAGCGGTTCGGCTATTATATAATGAACGCCGTGCTGACATTGTTTCTCTGTTCCAAATTCGGACTGCCTCCTACAGAAGGAGCATTGATTTTTTCAATTTTCTATTTCGGCATTTATGCTTTGTCGTTAGTAGGAGGAACTATAGCCGACAAACTGCAAAATTACAAAGGCACTATCATCGCCGGTTTGATAACTATGGCGATAGGATACGCTCTGTTGTCAATTCCGATTATGTCGAATTCCGGTAACAAGACCTACGTATTGACATTTACCTGTATTTCGCTCTTTGTTATCGCTTTCGGAAACGGACTTTTCAAAGGCAATTTGCAGGCGATTGTGGGAGCAATGTACGACAACAAGGAATATGAAGCCAAAAGAGATTCGGGCTTTCAGATTTTTTATGTGTTTATCAATATCGGCGGTATGCTTGCGCCGTTTGTTGCGCCGTTTTTAAGAGGTTGGTGGTTGAAAGTCAATCATTTTGTTTATAATGCCGATATTACTAC
>JAISUX010000088.1 GCA_031271805.1 Tannerella sp. | reverse complement strand
TCTCTTGCATTATAGATATGCAGACCGACGCCTGCGCCTACGAAGAGATATTCGTTGATTTGGTAGCCGTGGCTTGTGTTGATCTCGAAATTACCTTTTTCGGCGATGGCGGGCATCGGGATATCATAACCGAAATCGAAAAAGCCTCTATATCCGCTGACGAAACCGCCGTCATCATAATATCTGTCTCTTTCTTCGTATGCGGATTGTCGGCGGGTATATTTTGCGTCGTCTTCGTAACCACGCGAAGCGGTGGCTCTTTTTGACGTTGAAGCGGCAGCGCCACGACTGATAGTCTTCACATCATCCATCGAAAATTCCTGTACTCGTCCTGCTGTGTTGCGAATACTGACGAAGTCGTCGGGTTCATATTCTTCGATAGTTCCACGGACAACGCGACCGTTTAAGAGGTAAACTGCGTCAGGAGCTTCTTCTGGCGGGCGGGTAGTCGAACCGGCGCTACGCGATGCTGTGCCTCGCGCTGTGCTTTGCGAGGGACGCGCCGGTTGTGTATTGGCCTCGAAGCGCGAATCGTTGTCATAACGTTCCATTTGTTGGGCGATTCTGCGGCGGCGCTGATTCGACGAGGATTCCGTCGGAGCCGCAGTGCGTTCACTTGCGCTACGTGGAGTATATTCCATGTTCTCGTCGCGATAGGCGATACCCATCACCTGGATGTCTTCGCCGTCTTCGCTTTCCGGGATGTTCATAATAAGAATGATCGTCCCGCCGATAGCAGCCGCTTTCTTTTTAAGTTGCGTGATTGCATCTTTAAAACTGACGCCGGAAGTAGCCGAAATACGGTTTAGACGTTTCATCCCGGCAACATCGTCTTCCGAAAAAGTCGTCTTTACGTCTTGCCAAAAGATATCATCGTCGGACGACAAACGATTTCTTGTTGTTGTCGATGGGCGGCTTGAGGATGCTCTGCTCTGGGTATTTCTATCCTGTACTCTCAAACTCTCGTCGCAGATTTCCTTTCTCCCATCTTCGTATTGGATGTAGGAAATAGCTGATTTAGGGCGCTCATACACGGAAGTCTCGCCCGGATACGTGTATTCAACGCGATCTTCGAAGCTCCGTTGTACTTTGACTTCAATTGTCCTGCCGTTACGAAGGACAATTTTATCCTGCGCTTGAAGGCTTGTTACAGCCCCCATTAGTAATAAAAAGCAAAAAAAACAATGTTTCATAACGCTTTAATTTAACACCCTACCGTTTCCTCTGCAAGGCTATCACAATTATTAAAACGAGCGTGGAAACAACTGAATATCAACGCATTAACATACAAAAAGACATTCCTGTCTCGATATTCAACGCTCGTTATTCAGTATTCTTATCCTTTCTGAAACGATGCAAAGATAAAACAAAGAGTTCAAATAATCAAAAAAATCGGCAAATATTTTTATTTTCTGCGTTTTTTGGCCTTCTCGCGGGGGTTATGACGAGGATTTTTTTCCGAAGGTTTGACTATGATGTTACGACCTTCGACTTCAAAGGTATTCAGGGAATCCATGACGCGGCCGGCGTCGCCTTTAGTCACTTCAAAGAGCGTGAAGTCGTCATGCAGTTCAATACGTCCTATCTCGACGCGACGCCCTTTGACGCAGTGGTTGACTATCTCGATGAGTTGGGCGGGGACGAGTGTGTCGCGGCGTCCGAAGTTCAGCCGGAGAATTTTCATGCCTTCTTCGGGCTTGTCGTCTATCAGTCGGCGGCGCAGGTTTTCGGGCGCAGCTCTCCGCTCTTTTTCGTTTGACCGGCGTCCTTTTTTGCCTTTGTGAAAATCTTTCTCGCCGTAAAAATCATCTTTTTCGGAAGATTTTTTCTTCTTTCCACCCTGTTTTTCGTTTTGTTTTTCATTAACGACTTCGATATTTTCGGCGCCGCTGTAGTAGTCGAGCAGGCGGTTAAATTCCAGCGAGATTATCCGTTTGATGATATCTTCTTTTTCGAGCCAGTCGAGTTTGCGAAGGACGGCGGGAACGAGTTTCGCTATTTCGTCTTCGTTGACCTTAACTTTTTCGATGCGGTCGGCGAAGTTAAAAAGTTGTTTTTCGCAGATTGTCTTGCTGTCGGGGATGACGCCCTGTTCAAACTTGGTGTTGACGAGTTGCATTATCCGGCGCAGTTTGCCTTTTTCGCGGGTGTGGCATATAGCGATTGAGATACCTGTTTTGCCTGCGCGGGCTGTGCGACCGCTACGGTGAGTATAGGCTTCGGTGTCGTCGGGCAGGCCATAATGAATGACATGTGTGAGGTCATCGACGTCAAGTCCGCGGGCGGCGACGTCGGTGGCGACCAAAAGTTGCAGGTTGCGATTGCGGAATTTTTGCATCACGAGGTCGCGTGCGGCCTGTGTCAGTTCTCCGTGCAGGGCATCGGCATTATAACCCTCACTCATGAGGCTGTCGGCGATTTCCTGCGTCTCACGGCGGGTACGGCAGAAAACTATGCCATAGATATTGGGATAATAGTCAACGATGCGTTTGAGCGCCGGATACTTATCGCGCGCGTGTACAATATAATATACATGATGAATATTTTCGTTACCCTGGTTCTTGCGCCCTATGACCACTTGCACGGGCGAGTGCATGTATTTGCCTGTTATTTTCTCGATTTCGGCAGGCATGGTAGCCGAAAACAGCAACATGTTGCGTTCGGAAGGGACAGCCGAGAGGATATTCTCAATATCTTCCGAAAAGCCCATCGAGAGCATCTCGTCGGCCTCGTCGAGAACCACATTCCGGATGTTCGACAGGTCGGCCACACGGCGATTCATCAGGTCTTGAAGCCTGCCGGGCGTCGCGACGATGATGTGTACGCCTTTTTTAAGGGTTTTTATTTGACTTTCGATGCTTGAGCCGCCATAAACGGGCAGGACGGCGAGGTTGGGGATGTAGCGCGAGTAGTCATTGAGGTCGGATGCGATTTGCAGGCACAGCTCGCGTGTCGGGCAGAGGATAAGAGTCTGCGGAACGCGCATGGAGGTGTCGGTCTGTTGCAGGACAGGAAGGCCGTAGGCGGCAGTTTTCCCAGTGCCGGTCTGCGCAAGTCCGATGATGTCGCCAACGTTTTGCAGCAGTAAGGGGATTACTTCGTCCTGTACCGGCATGGGTGCGTCAAAGCCCATTTCGCTTATAGCTTTTATGATTTCAGGCTTCACGCCTAATTCTTCGAATCTGTTCATAAATGAGATTGTTTTTTCCCGTTAATCGGGTGTTTTTTAGAAAATTTCGGCTACAAAGGTAATATAAGTCCGGAGAACCGCAAAATTTGTAGCGTTAATATTAAAAAATATGAAGGAAATTGTTCAAAAACGGTCGTTTTAGGATAAAATTATGGTCTGAATGTGACAAAAAAGTGAGGGAAATAAATAAAAAATACTGAAAATTTTTGTAATCCCGTCATCTTTAATTACCTTTGCCCGATTTTTATATGTATTTAAGATGAATGTATTTAACAAGACGATTGAATTAAATGATGGAAGGACCATCAAGATTGAGACAGGTAAACTGGCTAAACAGGCTGATGGCTCTGTTACGGTCACTATGGGCAACACCGTGTTGCTCGCTACTGTTTGCGCAGCTAAAGATGCTGTACCGGGGACTGATTTTATGCCGTTGCAAGTAGATTACAAGGAGAAATTTTCGGCGTTCGGCCGTTTTCCGGGCGGGTTCACCCGCAGGGAAGGCAAGCCGTCGGATTACGAGATTTTGACGTCGCGGTTGGTTGACCGTGCGTTGCGTCCGTTGTTTCCCGACGATTACCATGCCGAAGTGTATGTGAATGTAACACTCTTCTCGGCTGACGGTGAAGATATGCCCGATGCTTTGGCGGGACTTGCCGCTTCGTCGGCGCTTGCGGTATCGGACATACCGTTTAACGGTCCGATTTCGGAAGTCCGCGTAGGGCGTGTTAACGGGGAATTTGTGATTAATCCGACCTTCTCGCAAATTGAGAAAGCCGACATCGACATCATGGTTGGCGCGACTATCGACAACATTATGATGGTTGAAGGCGAGATGAGCGAGGTGCAAGAATCCGATATGCTTGAGGCCATTAAAGTGGCTCACGAGGCTATCAAGGAACATTGCAAGGCGCAACTTGAGTTGCAGGAAGCAGTCGGCAAGACTGTCAAGCGCGAGTACTGTCATGAGGAAAACGATGAAGAGTTGCGTGCCGCCGTACGCGCCGCATGTTACGACAAGGCTTATGCCGTTTCGGTATCAGGCACCGGCAAGCAGGAGCGCATTGACTCTTTCGACGCAATAAAGGAAGAATTTAAGGCGAAATACACTGAGGAAGAACTTGAGACTAAGGGACCGCTCATCGACCGTTACTATCACGATGTTGAGAAGGAAGCGATGAGGCGTGCCATACTTGACGAAGGCAAGCGTCTCGACGGACGTAAGACCAACGAGATTCGGCCTATATGGATTGAGACGGATTGCCTGCCCGGCCCGCATGGTGCGGCTATTTTCACTCGCGGCGAGACGCAGTCGCTTTCGACCGTTACACTCGGCACAAAGAGCGACGAAAAGATCGTTGACGACGTGCTCGTACACGGCAAAGACCGTTTCCTGCTGCATTATAATTTCCCGCCGTTCTCGACCGGCGAGGCAAAGTCGCAACGTTCGGTAGGCCGCCGCGAGATAGGTCACGGCAACTTGGCACATCGCGCCCTGAAACGCATGATTCCGACTGATTATCCTTATGTAATCCGCATCATATCCGACATACTCGAATCCAACGGCTCGTCATCAATGGCGACGGTTTGTGCCGGGACATTAGCCCTGCGCGACGCCGGCGTGCCGATGAAAAAACCTGTGTCGGGAATAGCGATGGGCTTGATCTCCGAAAACAAGGGAACCAACTATGCTATTCTGTCGGATATCCTCGGCGACGAAGACCATCTCGGCGATATGGATTTCAAGGTGACGGGTACGAAAGACGGCATCACTGCCACACAGATGGATATCAAGGTCGATGGTTTGTCATACGAGATACTCGAAAAGGCGCTTGCACAAGCTAAGGAAGGACGTCTTCATATTCTCGGCAAGATTACCGAGGCTCAACCCGAAGCTCGTCCCGACCTCAAACCCCATGCACCGCGCATCGAGACTATTATTATCGGCAAAGAGTTTATCGGCGCCGTTATCGGCCCGGGCGGGAAGATTATACAGAGTATCCAGGAAAAGACCGGTACGGTTATTTCGATCGACGAGGTTGACAACAAGGGTATTGTCGAGATTGCCGCTACAAACAAGGAAAGTATCGACGCTGCTCTGAGGGCTATAAAGCAGATCGTTGCCGTGCCCGAAGTCGGCGAAGTTTACGAAGGAAAGATATCCTCGATTATGCCTTACGGCGCTTTTGTCGAGTTCATTCCCGGCAAAGACGGCTTGCTGCATATCTCGGAAATTGATTGGAAACGCCTTGAGACGGTCGAAGAGGCAGGCCTTCATGAGGGCGATCAGATAACCGTCAAGTTAGTCGATATCGACCCGAAGACAGGCAAGTTCAAACTCTCGCGTCGTGCATTAATGCCTAAACCCGAAGGTTATCAGGAGCGCGAACGTCCGCAGCGTCCGCCTCGTACCGATGGCGGTGGCGGCGGCAATAGATTCGACAATAGAGGAAGGCGCTAAGTTACAGGACATTGCTTCGGTCTTCGACCTCGCAATGACGTAAATTTTTTATAAACAATACGGCTTCGTTTCCCATATTAAAAAGCAAATCGACAATGCTTAAATTTGGGATAAAGCCGTGTTTGTTGTTAAAAACCTGATAATAAGGCTTTGGACTGAAATCGGCGTCGGGGAGCGGATGGCGAGGATCTATAACGGTGCGATAATCATTTTTAATCTCCGGCGAATATTTTTCGGTGAGTGAGATTTTTGGCGCTATGTCTAATAAATTGCATATCATCAATTGCAGAGATAGGTTATAATCAATAAGATAAGTATATTTTTTTTCATAGAAAGGACGGAAGTCATCGGCATAAAATTCAAAGAAAGGACTTAAATTGTAGGCCGACACAAGCGCATTCCAATGGATGTGCCGCCAATTGCCGTGATTTGAGATCCGTATGTCGCGGGTCGGGCACTTAATCGTTTCGGACTTTTCGACAGGCACGGTAAGCGTCTGTATCCCGTTTGTCGTAGCTATCAGACAACGGTTTCGATATGTCTGTTTGGGATAATTCTCATACGCTTCGATTAAAACCTCATCGAAGGATGCAAGTTTTGAATAATATTGTACCGGAGCTAAATAAGCTGTTGCAAGACAGGCAGTTAACATTATATCTTCGTGAAGCGATTCGACGGGTTTTTGCTGTACCAGCGAAACCAGATATTCCCGATAACATGGTCTTTGGGGATCAATCCCAAATGACGGGAGTCGATGCCTTCGGTTTCGTTTTCGGACAAGACCCAATAATAATCTTTCCGGAAGACGTAAATCTTTTTTTCAATCTTGTTGACGAAAAGTTTTCCGTTCAAAATGTCGGCAGCGGAGCCTAATTCATTGATTATAGCCTCCTTACATAACGAAAGCGAAGTAGGGTCGATAGTTACGGAATATCCCTTGCGAGGTATAACAAACTCGAAATCATCCTGTTGGCTCTCTATGATTTCCATATTGATTATTTTCGACAGGTTTTGTGTCAAAAGGTCTTTTTCCTTAAGGCTCAAGCGAAGTGTAATACTGACGGAATCTTCAACAACATCCCGTTGAGGGATATTCAAGAGAGACATCGTGCTGAAAAGGTCTGTTTTGATGTCTTTGCGTATGCGGAAAGTGGGCTGCATCAGCGGCGCATTGGGCAGCAGGCGGCCGTTGACTTTGAATCCGTCGGCGCTCACCCGGATTACGTCGCCTGGCAGTCCGACACAGCGGCCTGTAAACAGCGGAGGATTCTCTGCATCGCGCTTCAACGGGCTTTTGTAGAGAATCATACGGTTGCTGCCGGGATTATCCCCTATCTTCAGTTTATTGACAAAAACACGGTCACCGGCTTTGAGCGTTTCGCTCAACCTGTCGCTGTCGATGCGGTAAGATTCGATGAGAAAAAACCTTACAAGGACTACCGTTCCAAGGACAACAGCTATGATAATTGCATATTTTATGACCGGTTTCATCTGCAACATTAATGATTATTAATTAAAGGATTCAACGGTATGAAACAGGCGTTTCCAGCGTATGAAGCCGTCGAATATCCCCCGGTCGCTGTCGATTGACAGCCATACGAGCAGCGGTTTACCAACGATATGGTCTTCGGGAACGAAGCCCCACGAGCGGCTGTCGGCGCTGTTATGGCGGTTATCGCCCATCATCCAATAGTAATCGTACTTGAATGTGTAGGTCGAAACGGGTATGCCGTTGAGGAACACCGAACCTTCGGGGCGCACTTCGAGTTCATTGTTCTCATAATTGCGGATACAGCGGTGATAGAGAGCGATGTTCTTTTTGTCGAGTGTTATTGTAGCGCCCTTCTTCGGTATCCATATCGGGCCATAGTTGTCGCGCGTCCATCCGTTTTTATAATCCACGGGATAGACATCGTCGTAATTATCCGGCACCGGCTCAATGGCCAAATGACGTATCGAAGGCATTTTCTTGACAATAGCTAATGCTTCGGTGGTAAGAGGGAGGCGGTAAATGGGATTATACATGCCGTTTACAGGCGTAAAACCTAATTGCCGCAGAAATTCCTGCGAGACAGTCGTCTCTTGTTGATAGGCCACAAGCGACCTATCGGCAACGCTGACATTCAGGCGCTTAAACATATCGTCTTTTATCAACAAACCGTCAGTCTCGACAAAATATACATATTGCACATATTTCTTGTCTTCCAATATTTTTCCGTCTATATAAACCTTATTATCAATTATTTGCAAAGAATCGCCGGGCATCCCGACACATCGCTTGACATAGTTTTCGCGTTTATCGACCGGACGATAAATTATGTCGCCGAACTTAGCCTTATTGTTCTCGACATTTTCACGCCACACATATCTAATCGTATAAATATCAACACTTTGCATCTTGAGGCAGACCGTATCGCCGGCCGGGAAGTTGAATACCACGATGTCGTTGCGTTCAACATGACCGGTTCCTTTAACCCGTTTATAGCCCCAATTCGGCCATTCTATATATGATTTGCAGTTTAATATCGGCAAAGTGTTTTGTACGAGCGGGAATGAGATAGGAGTATTCGGCACTCTCGGCCCGTAACTTAACTTGCTGACAAACAGGAAATCACCTACAAGCAGCGTCTTTTCAAGTGATGACGAAGGGATTTGATAGTTTTGAAATATGAAGATATTTATGAAATAGACGAAAATCAGGGCAAAAAGGATGTCATCCGTCCAGTCGAGTATCTTTTGTATTTGAGGGTTTTGGGACTTTTTCCATGCACCCCACGGGACGAATTTTGTGATATAAACGTCTATGAAAAAGAGCAGACCCAGCAGTAGCCACCAATTCCCCATCCATGCGCTGAAAAGTATCAGCAACACAGCCCAAATGCCGAAATTTATCAACCGTATTTTTATATGTCTCTTGTCGGAAACATTATTATCCGATTCATTGTTTATTTTATTGACATTCATATAATTACATATTAAAAGTTTAGCAAATCGTTCATTCCGAGGAAGCCTTTCCTTACGGCAGTAAATTCTGCGGCAAGAACTGCTCCGAGTGCAAATCCCGCACGGCTTTTTGCGTCGTGCTTGATGGTTATCGAATCGACGCCGGATTCGTAGCGGACTTCATGTATTCCCGGCACTTCGCCTTCGCGGACTGCATTAATAAGCAATTCTGCTGCGCCGGCTTGCCCTTCGTCTGCGTTCCGGAGCTTCCAATCGGTTTTACGGTCGAGTTCGGCGATAATGTCGTTGGCAATAGTTATCGCCGTACCGCTCGGTGCATCGAGTTTGTGGATGTGGTGAACCTCGGTCATACTGACGTCGTAATCGGGAAAATTGTTCATTATCCTCGCCAAATACCTGTTGATCGCGAAGAAAATGTTTACGCCGACGCTGAAATTAGACGCATAGAAGAACGTTTGTCCCTCGTCCTCGCAACGCCGCCTGATTTCGTTGATGCGTTCCGTCCATCCTGTTGTGCCCGACACGACCGGGACGCCTGCCGCAAAACATTTCAGATAATTGTCGAAAGCCGTTGCCGGCGTAGTAAATTCTATCGCGACATCGGCCGAACGGAAGGCATCCGAATCGAAATCACCCGTATTATTTATGTCGATGACGGCAACTATCGAATGTCCCCTTTGAAGGGCGATTTGCTCGATTGTCCGCCCCATCTTTCCGTATCCTATCAATGCAATTTTCATAAAAAACTTTTGTAAAAACCATGCAAAGATAAAAATAATAATTATATTTGTGCTTCTTTGTCGGATTATAATTTGGATTTGTCATGGAAAAGATGTTGCAATATATATGGAAACATCAGCTTTATCAAGGTTCCGAGTTACGGACTGCTGATGGTGAGGAGGTCGTTGTTATTGACCCCGGCTTGCAAAACGCCGATGCCGGGCCGGATTTTTTCAACGCTAAGGTGCGTATCGGAGATACGATCTGGGCGGGAAATGTCGAGATTCATACGCGGGCTTCGGAATGGGTTGCGCATAAGCATTTCAAGGATAAGGCTTATGAGAACGTAATTCTTCACGTGGTCAGGTACGATGATGCGCAGGTATTCACGTCCGACGATAAGCCTGTCACACAGGCTATTATGCCTGTGCCGCCAAAGATTGAAGAAAATATCGAGTGGTTGCTTTCGAGAGATTTTCCTGTGCCCTGTGCGGGACGAATCAGGGAGATTTCGTCGATTTACATGATGGATTGGATGACGACGTTGCTTATGGAACGGCTCGAACGGAAAACGCTTGACATCTTCAACCTGCTCGAACAATATTCCAAAGATTGGTACGAGGCGTTCTACATCACTCTGATGCGAAATTTCGGCTTCGGGACAAACAGTGATATTTGCGAGCTTTTAGCCAAAAGTTTGCCGC
This sequence comes from Tannerella sp., assembly GCA_031271805.1. Lineage (GTDB taxonomy): Bacteria > Bacteroidota > Bacteroidia > Bacteroidales > Tannerellaceae > Tannerella. The sequence goes on along the minus strand of JAISUX010000088.1, from coordinate 4,329 downwards.
ACAAATATATCTTGAAGCATCGCAATAACCCGCTTCAAGTCGAGGCTCTGATATTTGGACAGGCAGGTTTGCTCGAACTTTCGGATGTGTCGGATTCATACTCGACTGCGCTCCGGAAAGAGTACGATTTTTTGTCAAAAAAGTACAAGCTGAAGCCTGTGCAGGGATTTCTGTTCAAGAAATTGCGGACGCGGCCGGTCAATTTTCCACATATCCGACTTGCTCAGGCAGCAGCGGTTTGGATTAAAAATGATTTACTATTTTCAGAAATAATAGAAACAGACGATATCGACGAACTGAAGCGGTTTTTCAACGTCGTGCCGTCGGAGTATTGGCTTACGCATTACAGTTTCAATACCGTCTCTGCCGCAAGAGATAAGTCGCTGGGTATTAGCACGGTTAATATCATCCTGATCAATACCGTCGTGTCTATGATTTTCGCATACGGCAAATTAAAGAATCTGCCCGAATACTGCAATAAAGCTTTGCACTTGCTCGCACAGCTTCCTGCCGAGAAGAACAGCATAGTGACTATTTTCGAACGTGCGGGAATCAATGTCCGAAACGCGGGCGACAGCCAGGCCTTAATTCAGTTGAAACGCGAATATTGTGAGCGAAAAAAGTGCCTTTATTGCAGAATTGGCTTCCATGTCATTGAAAATTGACAATTATTTCCTATTTTTGCCCCCGAAAATCGTAATAAAAGCTTGGATGAAAAAAATTATCCGTCATGTTATTTTGCGTCTGCCGACGGTCTTTATGTTGGCAAGCATATTGTATGCCTGCGCCAATATCGGCAATCCGAACGGGGGGCCTTACGACGAAAAGCCGCCGAAGTTCGTAAGCAGCAAGCCGGCTGTGAATCAACTGAATTTCAAGGGGAAGAAAGTTGAGATACTGTTCGACGAGTTTATTTCGGTCGATAATCCTGGCGAGAATGTTATAGTCACCCCTCCGCAGAAGGCAAATCCTATCATTCAGGCCATCGGCAAGCGAATAAATGTCGAATTGAGAGACACCCTCAAAGACAGCACTACATATACTATCGACTTTACGAGTTCGATATCCGACAACAACGAAAAAAATGTCCTCGAAAATTTCAGTTTTTCATTTTCTACCGGCGATGTGCTTGATACTATGCAGATTAGCGGCGTGCTTATAAATGCCATGGATCTTGAGCCGGTACAAAAAGTTATTGTAGGTATTCACAAAGACTTATCCGATACGGCGTTCCTTAAGACGCCATTCCTGCGCACGTCCAAAACGGATGAGCGCGGCCGATTCATCATTCACAACATCGCTCCCGGCTCCTATCATCTCTTTGCCCTCGAAGACAAGAATCGCAATTATGCTTATGATAAGAACAATAACGAGTCATTGGCCTTTTGCGATTCGTTGATAATTCCTTCGTGCGAACGGGCGACAGTGCCCGACACGATTTGGAAAGATACCGTAACGGTCGATACAATAAAGATGGTCGAGAAGACGCTTTTTTATCCTAACGACCTGATGCTGTGGTATTTTAAAGATTCTGTCAGCCCTCGTCAACGGATGTTGCGTCCCGACCGACCGCAGGATTATATTTTTACTCTCAAGTTCAATGCGCCGTTGGACACATTTCCGAAGCCTGCGCCGCTGAATTTCTTGCCGGCGGATTCGGCCTGGTATGTTACGCAGAAAGGGGAAGATCCCGAAAGCTTCGCCATAAATTACTGGATACTTGATTCGGCGATTTATAATATTGATACTCTGGCTATTGAAGTTACTTATTGGAAAAACAACGATACGCTGCCCGATGTGATTGAATTGCAGACCGACACCTTGACTTTGGTCAATAAGGAGGCGGCTCAAAAAAAGAAAAAAGAGGCCAAGGCGAAGAAACCGCCGAAGAAAAGGCGGCTAACCGATTCGCTGTCCGATTCTATTCCTGCGGCGCCTCCTCCCGTACCGCTCCAGGTAAACATATCACCTTCGGGTTCACTGAATCCTTATGACGATATTTCGATCGTATTCAATGAGCCGGTTTTGGATGTGAGGAAGGAATTTTTCAAAATGGAAATAGGCCGCGATACGCTTTGGGATACGGTAGATTTTGATTTTGAAGAAGATAGTCTCAGGGCAATGACTTACCTGATTAAAAGGCCGTTTAAATATAACGAGCGGTATCAGTTGACGATTGATTCGGCTTTGATACGGGGTGTTTACGGGCACGTCAATGACTCCCTGTCGGTGACGATGACGGTAAAAGGAGAGAAAGAATACGGCCATTTGAGTGTCGAGGCGCTTTTCTTGCCGGTTGCGGCCGATAGTTTGTCGGTCATTCCCGCGTTTATGGAACTGCTTGACAGCCGCGGATCGCCTGTACGTAAAGCGATTGTGACTAACGGTGTAGCTTTGTTTCAGGACATGCCCCCTGAAAAATACTGGGCGAGGTTGATTCTCGACGCCAACGGCAATGGGAAATGGGATGCCGGCGACTACGCCTCGCGTTTGCAACCCGAAAGAGTTGTCTATTTCATGAAGCAATTCGAGATCCGGCAGAACTGGAAAATAGAAGAAACATGGGATTTGAGCAAGTCGCGTCCCGGCGAAAAGCCTGCTGATCTGCTGATTAACAAGCCGAAAGAGGAAACGAAAAAGAAACGTGATTACAGGGAGGAAAGTAAGTCCCGCCGCGGAAGCAGTTCGAGCACATCCTTCGGCGGATTAGGAGGTCTGCGTTAATGAATATTTATGATTATGAAAAAGGGGTTATTTTTAAGTATTGTCTTGTTATCGGGATGTTTATCTTCTGCAGCGCAGACGGGTTTGCAGGCGTCGGCGATGAAATATGACGAGAGCGTGACCTACGACGTCTATTTCAAGTGGGGGGTGATAATGCCTCGCGCCGGCGAAGTGGTGCTGTCATATTACAAAGACCGGTCGGTTTCGAACGCATCATCCCGGTATAGGTTGACGTTCAAGACCTCCAAATTCTTCGATAATTTTTTCCAGATGCGGGATACTCTCGACACCTATTATGACGATGATAATAGGCTGATATACAGCAGAAAAGGCTCATTTGAGGGCGATTATTACACCGTCGATGAACTGACATTCAATTATAGCGATGCTTACACCAAAATCCATTCTTTGCGTTATACGCCCAAGCGCGTAAAGATTGATACGACCATGATTACCACGGACGAAATATCCGATCTGCTCGGCACTCTCTACTATCTGCGAGGGATCGACCGCTTCAAATTAAGCCGTGAGGAGGGACTGCCGATAACCGTTGTCATAGGTCGCAGCCTCGTGAAAACGCAGTTCCGCTACCAAAACCAATCGGTAGTTGAACGCAGCGACGCCAAGTATAACACCCGTTATTTCAAAATCGACATCAGCGACGACGCCTTTGAAAGCACCAAAACCTCGGCTGAGGTATGGGTCAGCGACGACGACAATTTCCTGCCCATCAAAATACGCAGCAAGTTGAAAATAGGCTATGCCGAAATCCATTTCAAACACGCTACCGGTCTCGCCCACCCTATGAAATGCAAGTCGGAATAGCCAAAAATCTTAAATCTAAAATCCCACCACGACTTTGACACTTTCGTTTCCGCATCGCACAAAATAAACTCCACGTTCAAGACCTGTAAATTCTGCAAATCCTGTAATTCTGTCAATATCTGATGAAGTTCGCAACAGTCGTCCCAGCACATTGAACACCTCGACCTTTTCGCCCGCCGAAGCCCCACGAACCGAGATAACCCCCGGCGCACTGTTCCAGGCAAAGAAAGACTCATCTGGCGCAACTACTTCATTACCAACCGGAGCAGTACGGAACTCAAGGGTAAACCTGTCCGTTATCTCGCCGCTACGCGATGAGAAATAATAGACGCCGCCGCTATTGAGTTTAAATTCTTTATTAGCGAGATGGTCAACAAGCCATACTGCCAGCGTGTCGCATCCGCGCTGTTCGGATGATTTGAGCATAAATTCACCTGCGTATGACGCCCAGAAGACGAGCGGGATAACGTCGCCGACCTTGATAGCCGGCCTGCCGTCGATGCAAAGTTCCCGTTCTTTGGTTTGACCTGTTGATAATAAGTCGGTTGCGGTAGTATAAATACGTATCCTGTCGCCGCCGTCGGTCATCTTTTCGCTGTCGAAGTCGTCAAAATCCGGTTTGGCGTTCTTAGTGGCATAAATCACCATCTGGTCAGCGCCTGTCGTGTCGATTTTTGCAACGTCGATACGAACAAGGACATCAATCACCGGCGGAGTATCTTCATCTTCAGCAGATTGCTTCGTTCCCCGCAATGACGTTATACCATCAAAATCCTGTAA
>JAISUX010000029.1 GCA_031271805.1 Tannerella sp. | reverse complement strand
TCTCCAACCACGGAATACGGTTCATAAAGCCCATATAATCGTAGCGGTGGTCGTCCGAAAGGATAAAGACCACATTGAGCGGTTTGGCAGACGACGGCTGCGTCTGCGCCTGTTTTCCGTTGTCCGTACAAGCCGTCAAACAGCCTGCCACGCCTGCGGAAATAAATAAGGGATTGAAGATGTTTGGGTTCATAAGTTATTATTAGTAATTACCATCCGGGATTTTGTGTCAATTCATCGGGGCGCAAATCAATTTCGCGTTGCGGTATTGGCATCAGAATCATGTAATCTTTAATGTTTTGCGCCAACTGCGTCTTATTGGATTCAGCCACACCTGCCTCATAGACGCTGTGGGCTTTCATGCGCTCGATGAACGTGCCGGTACGTGCAAGGTCGAACCATCTGTGACCCTCTATCGGAAATTCTAAACGTCGTTCGTCGAGAATTATTGTGCGAAACTGCTCTTTTGTCAGTCCGCTGAAGTTACCTGACGAGTTGCCGAACGCTCTTTCGCGCACACGATTGAGCACGGAATGTGCCTTGCTGCTCTCGCCGGTCTCATTGAGCGCTTCGGCATACATGAGCAAAGCATCGGCATAGCGAATGATATGCATATTGATATCGCACTGATTCGACGCCGTAATACCGTCAATCCAGTATTTGCCGAAGAGAGGTATGGACGACCTGACGACCTCAAGGGTGCTCATATTGGTAAACTCATAGCGCAGGTTGATGCCACGTCGCAAGTCGTTTTCATCAAAAGAGTCCCATAGTTCTTGTGTCGGAATATCGGCTTCATTAGAGCCATTGACGCCTATAGAGCCGCCGGGCACGGAGTATTTGGGTCCTGCAAGTCCCATCTCGCCATTGGTTATCAGCGGAGGCTTTTTGTATTCGATATAGAATACTGCCTCAATGCCCGCTTCTGTTTCCGGTCTCCAGTTAGCGCCATAGTCGGCATGTAAGCCGTAACCATAATCGCTTTCATTTTCAACCACTTCAGCGAGTTTGGTCTTTGCCGATTCAAAATCGCCCTTCGTCAGATAGACTTTGCCGAGCAGAATCTTTGCCGCACCTTTAGTGGCGCGGGCAAGGTCGGCTTCGCCATAAGTGACAGGCAAAACAGTTTCGGCTATTTTCAGGTCGTCAATGATTTGTGTATAAACTTCTTCTACGGAAGCCCTCGGACCTAAAGCGTCGTTGATGCTTTCAAGTTTGGTCACTAAAGGCACACCTCCAAAATAACGGACGAGATTGAAGTAATAGAGCGCCCGCAGGAATTGCGCCTCTGCAATGAGACGTTCCTGAAGCGTGGAGTTCATTGTGATGCGCGGAATGTTGTTCACTGCCGAATTTGCTTTCATTATTCCGGCATAGTTATTGTTCCACATATCTGCCACAAAGGTATTTGAAGCATTAAAACGCAAAAACTCAAGGTCTTGCAGATAGGTATTAGGCATTCCAAGCCCGTTTTTCATCACATCGGTAGGCAGTTCGCCCAGATTATACATCAGGCGATTGTAGATAGTAGTAAGTTGCTGATAAGCAGCGCTTACTGCGGCTTCGGCGTCTTTGCTTCCGCTGTAGAAGTTCGATTCTACAAGACGGTCAGCCGGTTTTTCGTCTAAAAAGGATTCGCAGGCAGTATTAATCAGCGCTATAGAAAATATTATGATTTTTTTCATTGCTAAATTATTTAATATCAAGTTTTAAACCAATAAGAAAGGTGCGTGATTGCGGGTATCCGCCGTAGTCTTCTCCTGCTTCGAGGGTAGAAGCGCCCCGATAACTCACTTCAGGGTCAAAGCCTCGATAGGATGTCCATGTAAGCAGATTTTGCGCAGTTACATAGATGCGTGCGCCGCGAATGGCTTTCTTACTGCGAAACGGCAGGTTGTACGAGAGTGAAACGGTTTTGAGTTTCAGATACGAACCGTCTTCCACAAAGCGGTCGCTCACAAGCACAGCGCGGTTGGTTGATGCACGCGGATAGATATTGCTTGGGTTCGTTGGTGTCCAGCGGTTTACGAGGTCGGCATAAACGTTTTGTCCTCCGGTAGGCATTTCCATCTCTATAGCATTGTAATTAAATATTTTATTGCCGTAAGAATATTGCAGGAATACATTTAATTCCAGACCTTTATATCCGAAGTTATTGTTAAAGCCACCGAAGAAATCGGGATTACTGTCGCCAAGTACTTCGCGGTCGTTGGAAGCATCTACTTTGCCATCGCCGTTGATATCCTTGTATCTGCGCAAACCTACGCCGAGCGGTGAGGGGGAGGCAGACTGCGCCTTCACTTCATCTTCGTTCTGAAAGATGCCGTCAAAGCGGTACCCATAGATAATTCCTATGGGTTGACCTACTATCAGACGGCGCAACGAGCCGGTCTTGAGATGCGAATCGCCCTCGTCCATCTCTTTATATGGCTCGCCGCCAAGTTCAAGTACCTTGTTGCGGTTGAAAGCGATATTGAAAGCGCTGCTCCATGTGAATTTGCCGGACAGGTTATCGCTTTCGAGGCTCAGTTCAAGACCTTTGTTTTCAAGACTTCCAATGTTTTGCAACATGGTCTGATAGCCGGAAACGCTTGTGATAGCGACGCTATACAGCAGATCGGCAGTCTTCTTGTAATACAGGTCGGTGGTCAGGCGCAGACGATTGCCGAAGAAACCCGCGTCAATGCCGAAATCAGCCTGTGATGTCTTTTCCCATTTCAAATCGGGATTGGCTATTTTGTTAGGATAAAAACCGGTAACTTGCTGATTACCCAGCACCCAACTTGTTGAACCTAATGTTGCAAGCGATTCATAAACGCCTATTTCAGTGTTGCCTGTAACACCGTAACTGCCCCTGATTTTCAGTTCCGGCACAATTTTGCGGACGTCATCCCAAAACGTTTCATCAGAGATGCGCCATCCGGCGGCGGCAGAGGGAAAGAAGCCGAATTTGTTGTTCCCGCCGAAACGCGACGAACCGTCTATACGGGCGTTAGCAGAAAATAAATACTTGTTTTTGAGTGTATAATTGATGCGAGCGAGGTACGACAGCAAGTTCCACTGTGTAGCGTCGGACGATGGTGTGTTTATCACCGAGCCTGCCCCCAGATTGTTGTACTTCATCACATCGTTGACAAAATTGGATGATGAGGCGCTGACCGATTCGGTGTTGTTCTGTTGAAGCGTGAAGCCTGCAAGGGCGTTTATGGCATGTTCGCCAATGGATTTGTTCCATGTGAGCGTGTTTTCGTTGAGCCAGTTGATGGTTTTTCTGACGCCTATTTCCGCGCGAGCCTGACCATTAGCCTGATATATCGTTGATGGGGTGTAGAGATTTGCCTTGTGATAGAAAGCGTCTGTTCCGGCCGTCACTTTCAGAGTGAGCGACGGGATAAACTCCCATTGCGCATAAATATCACCGATAAAACGCGAGGCGGAATTGCGAAACACCTGCTCAAGCGCAGTTGCTACCGGGTTAGGTGTCAAGATACCCGGCGTATTCACCTGCGTATATATGCCAAGTTCGGGGTCGGAATAGACAGGCAAAATGGGGTTCATTTTCAAAGCGCCCGTTACTACGCCGCCTTCGCCGCCCGTGTCGGTAGCCACGCCGTCATCATTGGTCTGACTTGCGGATATATGTGTGCCGACAGTAAATCGCTCGTCTATATGGCGTTCAAGATTGACGCGCACCGAATAGCGTTCAAATTCGGAGCCTATAATTATTCCTGTCTGTGTCAGGTAGTTGCCGGAAATGGCATATTGCGTCTTTTCGTCGCCGCCTGTAAATGTCAGTTGGTAGTTTTGCGACAAGCCGGAACGGAACACTTCGTTTTGCCAGTCCGTACCACGACCGATTTTGGCTATTTCGGCCATTGCCGCATCGTCGTAGAATGGTTTGCCGTTGCCATCGAAGATATAGGCCTCGTTGACCAATGCGGCATATTCTTGTGCGCCAAGCACTTCTATTTTCTTTGAAACATTGGAGAAGCCGAAGTTGGCTTCAAAAGTAATGTTATCGTGTCCTTTCTTACCTTGACGTGTGGTGATAAGAACCACGCCATTGGCGGCACGGGCACCGTAAATGGCTGTTGCAGAGGCGTCTTTAAGAATTTCTATAGACTCGATGTCTGCCGGATTGACCGTTGCCAAGCCGCTCAGTTGCGCTTTGCCGCCGGTGTTACCGAACCCCGAGCCGGCATAAACAGGGAAGCCGTCAATGACATAAAGCGGCTCATTACCACCTTGCAGCGAACTGCTGCCTCTGATGCGTATTGAGGCCACAGCGCCCGGCATACCTGAGGTCTGTGTAACTTGAACGCCCGAAGCCCGCCCCGTAAGCCCCTGGTCTATGGAAACTATCGGGGTCTGTTGTATCTGCGCAGTCTTCACCGATGCTACGGAACCGGTCAGGTCACTTTTCTTTACTGTGCCGTAGCCTATGACGACGACCTCGTCAAGCAGGTTTAGGTCTTCCGCCAAAGCGACTGTCAGCAGTCCGGAGACTTCGTAGATGTCAATCTCCTG
>JAISUX010000075.1 GCA_031271805.1 Tannerella sp. | reverse complement strand
CCCGATTTGCGCAAGCAAGTTGACGTTCTGGTATGGACGCTTTTCCCTAATCCCTTAGTAGAAGTAATTGGTTCACAGGAAATTGACGTCTCCGTCAGCAAACTGCAAAACGGAATGACGGCAGTTCATTTGGTCAATACCTCCGGCGAGCACAAGAAAGCGGGTATCATTGAAACGATAGAGCCTGTGGGACCGCTGACTGTAACTCTGCGCTGCGATAAAAAGCCTTCGGAAATGCGCTTGCAGCCGTCGGGCAAAGTCTTGGATTTCGACTATGTTGACGGCAAAGCTATAACTACGGTTAATAAAGTTGATATCTACGATATTGTTGTGATTGAGGGATTGAAGGATTGAGGGATTGAATTACGGTAATATAGAACGTTCAGGGTCTTCAAAGAAACGGTATATGCAGATATTGGTGCCGCACAGCATATAAGGCTTGCCGTTCAGCAATGCCACTTTTTTATCCTTGTCGAAAGAGAACATCAGTGGAATATTTTTCGCCGTCCGTCGTTTTTGGCGTTTTAGTTGTCGGTCAGTCGGAATCTGATAGGCAAATTGTAATAAACGGCAACCGCTTCGCCATTCATTTTAGCCGGTTGGAATTTCGGCAAGGTTTTAACGACGCGAATTGCTTCCTTGTCGAGTTCGGGCGAGACCGACCTCATTAGCTTTACGTCATCGACAGTACCGTCCGCTTGAATGACGAAACGAACAGAAACCCTGCCCTGGATCTCGTTTTGCATCGCCTTCACGGGATAGACAAGATTTTCCGATACCCATTTCAGCAAAGCGACCTCGCCGCCGGGGAAGACCGCCATTTCATCAACGGATTGATAAACAGTATCTCCTTTTACAGGCGTATGTGTTTCAATCACTTCCGTAGTAGTAGCATTTGTAACTGCCGGATTTTCAGCCTTGTTGTTCTTCTCTGTGCAATTAAGGCAGAGCAATAAAGCCGCTAAGGGCAAAACAAGCAGATATTTCACCCCGATTCTGTTCGATTTTTCACTTTTGTTAATCATAATGATACGTTGTTTTAATTGTGAAACATTGAAATTATTGGTAATTGTTGTTATAGCATTGTTGTATGTAAGTTGCAGTAAATGAAACTGATAGTGTTCGCGGTTGCAGCCAGCCTCGAGCACCGAACGGTCGGCAAGATACTCCAGATTCAGCCTTGTTTCACGGCTAAGCAGCCAAGCGAAAGGGTTAAACCAGCAAAAGATACATATCAGTTCCGAAGCGAGCAGATCTATGGTATGCCGCTGGCGGCAGTGTGTCGTTTCGTGTTGCATAATCTCGGAAAGTTCGTTGCTATCGTAGCGCGTCGGGTCTAAAACGATATAACGGAAAAATGAAAACGGGGTTTCCAATCCTGTTTTCTCATAAATTTTTGTATCGCCAAAGAAGATCGGCTTGGCTGTATGTATCTGATAAATAACGCTTATAATTTGTAATATAATCCTAATCAGCATTACCGCAACTCCGGCAAGATATATCATTGTCGGCAAATATTGCAGCAGCGTTGCGGCGCCGGTCCGGCCTTCCAATCTTGCCATAACTACCACTTCGTCGAGCAAGATTTCGCTATAATTACTCACCGAAAAGCCGCTTGCAAACAGCGAATTAAAGATACTTTGAAACTGAGTAAGGAAGGGATAAAGCAGAGAGAAAGCCATCATTGAAAGCAGTAAAAGCCGTTTTCCGCGCAGAAAGGCGTCGTTACGGAAAAACAGCATGTAAGCCAAATAGCAAAGCGCTATGGCGACATTGATTTTTATGAGATAGACAAGTGCCGGATTCATCGTTTTTCGTGTTTAATGAGTCGGATAATTTCGGCGAGGTCTCGTTCCGTAAGTTTCTCGCGGCGGGCGAAGAAACTCACGAGTTCCTTGTAAGAGTTCTGGAAGAAGTTCGAGACGGCGTTATCGAGGTATTCGCTTTTATAGCGGTCGGCGCGGATTTTCGGGCGATATTCGTAGGTATTGCCATAGAGCCGAGCCGAAACGTAGCCCTTGTTTTCGAGTTTCTTCATTATCGTGGCGACGGTGGTATAGGGCGGTTTGGGGCTGTCGGGATACATTTCGCGATAGTCCTTGATGAACCCTTTCCTGCGCGACCAGACGTAGCGCATCAGTTGTTCTTCTTGTGGAGTAAGTTGTTCCATATAAACTATTTTTTAATATTTTACGCCGCAAAACTACGTAATTTACGTAGAACTTCCAAATTTTACGTAGAATATTTTTCCGTATTTAATTATAATTAACTATTAAGTCTCAATTTTCGACCATTTTTACTGCATGAAATAAAAAAAAACATTACCTTTGTCGGAAATTTTTAGAGATCAACATTATGAATATAGGAAAGTATTCTTTTGGCGTGGGCGACAGGTTTGCTCACCAGGGTGAGGCGCAACTGAGGGCGCTTATTGAGGGTAGCAAGGCGACGGGGATTGCCTTCGATCCGGTTTGGAACAAATCGAACCGCGAGCATACAATCGTACATTCCGTTCCCGCAGATACTCGTGCAGAGGCGGATTCGGCTGTCGATGCGCTCGGTTATAACGGCGCGTATTTCGTTGATGCCGACCACATTAACCTCAACAACGTTGATGCTTTTATCGCATCGTCTGATTTTTTCACGCTCGACGTAGCAGATTATATCGGCAAACACGCTCCGACGGACGAAATAGAAGCATTCGTGACGGCGAATCGTCCGTATATGGGGCAACTTAGGATTCCCGGCATCGCGTCGGCGTTCGAGATTTCGGATGCTCAACTGCGCACGATTGCCGAGAAGTTCCTGTTTGCCGTCCATGAGGCAGGACGGATTTACAGCCATATTGAGGCGATTAAAGGCGTGTCCTCATTTGTGACGGAAGTGTCTATGGATGAGGTGATTGATGCACAATCGCCGGTAGAGATGTACTATATCCTGAAGATGATTGCCGATGAGGGGATTCCTGCCCAGACGATAGCGCCTAAATTCACCGGTCGCTTCAATAAAGGCGTTGATTATGTGGGAGATGTGGCGCTGTTTGCCAAAGAATTTGAAGAGGATTTATTGGTAATAGACTTTGCTGTTCGCGAATTTGGACTGCCCGCAGGTTTGAAATTGAGCATCCATTCGGGCAGTGACAAATTCTCAATTTATCCCATAATGGGCAGATTGATAGAAAAATACGACAAGGGAATACACATCAAAACCGCCGGTACTACCTGGCTCGAAGAATTGATTGGCCTTGCCGAAAGCGGTGATAAAGCATCCGTTGACATAGTTAAGAATATTTACGCAAAAGCGCATGGGCGCTATGATGAGTTATGCGCCCCCTACTCTACTGTTATAGATATCAACCTCGCAAAATTGCCTGTGCCTGAGGATGTTGTCGTATGGAGTGGCCGTAAAATAGCCGACGCCTTGCGACATATAGAGGGTCATGCGGATTATAATCCAAGTTTCAGGCAGTTGCTGCATGTGGGATACAAAGTTGCGGCCGAGTATGGCAAAGAATACACCGACGCCCTTGTCGCTAACAAAGACATTATCGCCCGTCAAGTCATTGATAATCTGGTTGAACGGCATATCAAGAGACTGACGGACGTCGAACTCACGTTACTTTAGTTGCATTTACTAATTGAACTTACAGGCTGTCTCAAAAAATTTTTGAGACAGTCTCCTCTAATTATATTTGTTAATACTCTACTACGGCTTTGAAAGAAAGAAGTATATAAACACCATCTGTTATTAAGATTCTTTTGCGCCAAACTCAGGGAAATAATTACTCAATTATAATTTTGAAAGCCGGAGAGCGATTTAGAGTGGCAACATAAACGCCGCTTGGGAGACGGAATTTGTGGACACCTTTAGATAATAAGAGATGCTGGTATCTCAAGACGCCTTCGGGGGTGTAGATGCGGAGGATGGCGTTGTCGGAGGCGGTGCGGGCGAAGAGTTCGTTGCCGGATGACCCGATGGCGGGGGTGGGAGCGGCGGCGGTCGTTTCTTCAACCTTAACAAGGTTTGGAACCTTGTTAAGGTTCTCTGCTTCAAACATCGCCGTCAGTTCCACATCGCCCTGGATTACTAATGTGTCGAGGGAAAGGATGCCGTAGGTAGCGGGGATTTCGACGCCGCGTAGCGAAACGTAGGCGGGGTGGCTCCAGCCAACGAAGACGTAGCCGCTGTCGGGGACGACGATGAGCGACGAGGCGTAGCGCAGCGTGGTGCGGTAGTCGGCTGCCTGCGGCTCGGCGTTGAAGATGGCGCCGCCGACGGAAGCAGAGAACGTTACTACGGCAACGCCCGCGCCTTGATGGTAAGTGGCGTTGGTCTTAACGTAGAGGCTGTCGGACAGACCTTTATGGGGGAAGGAATAATGGAGGTCAACGCTGTCAGCCCACGGATAGGGAACGGCGGCTACGGCATAGTTGACGAACAGCGGCTGCGAGGCTACCGCGCCCGACTGTGGCGATACGGTAACGCTTACGACGGTGTCTTTGAGCGGCGCAAGGTTGTTGATGACCCATTTCAGCGCCGTGCGCGGGGGCGAGCCTACTACGGCAGACGACGTCAGCGGCGGCGCCGAAGAGACGCTTCGCACGTCAAGGTAGGTCGGCAGCGTGTCGGTGCTGATTATCGAGCCGGTATGGATGGAAGCGTTCACGGCGCGGATGGTGTAGGTGATGGAATCGGAGCCGAGCAGAGCCACCGGATTGGGGTAAGAGCCGTTGCCTGCGTAATAATCGGGC
>JAISUX010000012.1 GCA_031271805.1 Tannerella sp. | reverse complement strand
TGGGACGCAGCCATGAGCGACAAGCGTATTTCTACACTCGGCGCCGCAGGTTCGCAGTTCTGATTTTTAAATTAATACATTTTTTGCCCTTATTCCATTATTTTATAATGGAATAAGGGTAATTTTTTATCCGTTTGTGCGTAAATTGAAAACTTTGTTGTAAATTTGCGGTCGGAAATAAAAATAAAAAATGTATGCTGCAATCTACAAAATTAGACTCTCGTACGGTTTTGATAAAGGCTGAAACCGAAAACGACCTGTCGGATTTTGCTTTATTTTTTTTTTCAAAATTCCAACACGTAACTTCCGGCCTTCAAAATATAAGGCTGTTCGAGAGTTATCTTTTCGCCTGTTGACAGACGCGAGCGTTTTAATTTGAATCCATTGGGAATCAATAGTGTAGCCGATGTATTTGCGGGGACTGTGATGCGATAAATCACATTATTTTTTTTGCGTTCCCAGTCGGAGATAATCATTCCTCGGGGCGAATCGTATGATATTTTCGCGAAATTCAGGCCTTTGACAAAATGCGGCTGGAGGATAAAATGTTTGAAACCCGCGTGTGCGGCGTCGATGCGAATACCGCCCAATGCCTTGTAAAACCACGCATTGACCTCGCCGAACATGATGTGATTCAGCGAGCTTTCGGACTGCTCACCTATAGCATACCAGTCTTCGTAAAGCGTTGTAGCATTGTCTTTTACGATCATATATCCTAATGACGGAAACGTCTCTTGGGCGGCAACTTTATATGCCAAATCCGCATAGCCGTTTTCGCTCAGGGCATGAAAAATGGATTTTGAACCTAACAAGCCCACGTCGAGGTGGCTGTTATCGTTTTCTATGACCCTCTTTGCCAAGTTGTCGGCCACTTTTTGCTTCGCCTCGTCGGGAACAAGCCCCCACAACAGCGCAGTGCTCATTTCCGTCTGATTGCCTTCGGCATAAATTGCTGTTTCGGCATTAAAATATTTTTTGTTGAAAGCATCGCGAATTTTCCGGGCAAGAGCGGCGTAACGGACGAAATCATCGCGTTTATCAAACATCTCCGCAGCCTTGGCGAGTATCGAAACTACGCGGTAATAATAAACGGTAGTCGTGTATTGCTGCGGCGTTCTGGATTTCACAGGAACCCAGTCGCCGAGACCGAGATTGCACAATCCGTCCGGCGAGCGTTCCGTGATCCAGTCCACATAGCGGCGGATATTGTCGTACATATCGTGCAGAAGGCGGCTGTCGCCATAAAACTCATAGACGGCCCATGGGATGATGGCGACGCTGCCTGTCCAATCCGGCCCTGTAGCCCAATCAAGACCCCAACCGCTTGTCGGTATGATATTGGGTAGAAGGCCGTTAGGTTGCTGCTCGTCGCGGTGGTCGGCAAGCCATTTCTCGTAAACCGTGATGCCGTCGAAATTGTATAGTCCGAGATCGACAGCATAATTAGCGTCGCCGGTCCAGCCGTTCTTCTCGCGATGCGGGCAGTCGGTCGGATAGCCGAAGAAATTTGAAAGATACGAGTTATTGGCGGCATACCAAAGCTTGTTGATAGTTGGGTTTGAGGTCTCGACATGTCCGACGGGTTGCAGGTCGCTGTGCATGAACCAACCCGTCAGCGATGAGGCGGTCAGTTCGACAGGCTTGTCGGATGTAACTTCCACATACTGAAAGCCTTTGTAGTTGAAGCGCGGCATAAATTCATCTTCGCCCTTCCCGCTGAGGATGAAAATATCGGTCGAAAAGGGGTCGCTATCGTCCGTCGGACGGTAGTGTGCGGCGATATTGCGTATATCCACAGAGTCGTTGGGACGTAGGATCTCGGAGTGCACGAGCCGTAGCGTTGTCCCGGCTTCGCCCTTGACGCGCAGCCTGCTGACGCCCGATATGTTGCGCCCCAAGTCGAATATATAACGCTGATTATCAATCTTTTTGAAATTCATGACGGGTACTTCCTCTACCCTACGTATGGGAGGCAATTGTTGCGAGACGATGTTTTGTGAAGGCGCAAGGCGGTAGAGCGCGTTATTCCATTTCGAATCGTCGAAGCCGACAGTATTCCAGCCCGGCAGTTCGAGGCGTGCGTCGTAATGCTCACCGGTGTATATGCTGTTGAAAATCAGGGGACTTAATGCCGTTTTCCAATCCGTATCCGATTTTATTGTTTCGACGCTTCCGTCGTCATAAGTTATCCTCAAGTCGAGGCAGAAGGTCGGCCTGTCGCGCCATGGAGCGCGGTGAAAATACCATACGGCTGTGGATTGAAGGTTGTACCAGCCGTTTCCCAGTAAAACACCGATGGCGTTAGAGCCGTTTTTCAGGGCGTCGGTAACGTCGTATGTGACATAGAGATTCCTGCGGTCGAAGTGGGTGTACATAGGATCAAGAATATGGTCTCCGATGCGTAATCCGTTTATATACAGCTCATAAAGGCCGGCGGCGGCGATATAAGCCCTTGCCGACCGAATCTTTTTGCCGACAGGAAATTCTTTCCGGAAATAAGGCGCCTGTTTGACATTTATGCCATTGCCGTCTAAATGTTCGCCGTCGCTTATCCAATTACCCTTCCAATTTGTCATCCGCATCATGCCTGTTTCAAAAAACGTGATATCCGAGTTTCGCGGCTCGCCGTTCATGTCCCCAATCACGACTTTCCAGTAATAACGGGTGAACGGTTCGAGATTTTTACCGTCGTAAGCAACGAGCATCTCGTCGGATACGATTTCTCCCGAATCCCATGACTCGCCCCGACCCGAAGCGACCTGCGCGGAATCCGTCCCGACAACTATCCTGTACGACTTTTGTAGCGCGCCATAGCGGTCGTCGTGCAACTGCCATGTCAGTCGCGGATTAGGAACATCAACACCCAACGGCGCCGTAAGATATTCACAACGAAGTTTTTCCGGCTTGATCTGCGAAAATAAAGCCATCGACAAAAGCAGTAAAACTGCTGATAATGAAATCTTTTTCATGATATTATTTTTTTGGGGGTTACTCAATTATCTTTGTCCAGCCATATACATCAGGCTCGTCGCCGTACTGGATGGCTCGGAGTTTGTTGTACAGGATCTCGCAATAACGCCCTACCGAGCCGTCTTTTGAGATGATGTATTGTTTGCCTTCGTCGAGGTCGTCGATTTGCGAGATTGGCGTTATTACCGCTGCCGTTCCGCACTCGGCGGCCTCCTCGAAAGTCTCTATTTCCTCGAAAGGGACAGGACGACGTTCAACTTTAAGTCCAACTGTATCAGCCAATTGTATCAAACTTTTGTTAGTTATCGACGGCAGGATAGATTCCGAGACGGGTGTGATATAGGTGCCATTCTTGATGCCGAAGAAATTTGCAGGCCCACATTCATCGACATATTTTTTTTCTTTAGGGTCCAAATACAGCACTGCCGCATAACCGCCTTCCTGGGCTTTCTTGCCTGCTACGAGGCTTGCAGCGTAGTTGCCGCCGACCTTTACCGTCCCAGTCCCCTTGGGCGCGGCGCGGTCGTATCCCCTCATGATACATACTTTCGACGGCTTAAATCCCGTCTTGAAATACGGGCCTACCGGAGTCACGAAGACTATAAACAGGTATTCGTTGGCAGGTTTCACTCCCACCTGCGGGCTTGTGCCGATCAGCAACGGGCGGATATAAAGCGACGAACCGCTTTCGTAGGGCGGAATGAAGCGTTGGTTCAACAATATGGCTTTGCGCACCGCTTCTTCAAATTTCTCGACCGGAAACTCTGCCATGAGCACGGCGCGGCTCGACGATTGCATACGTTTGGCGTTCTCGTCCATACGGAACACGCGAATCTTGCCGTCCTTGCCGCGAAAAGCCTTCAGCCCCTCAAAAGCCTCTTGGCCGTAATGCAAACACGTAGCCGCAATGTGCAAATTAACATACTCGGACGACGACACCTCAAGTTCACCCCATTTGCCGTCCCTATAATAGCATCTCACGTTATAATCTGTCTTCAAATAACCGAAAGGCAGTTCTGACCAGTTCAAATTTTCCATATAAATCATAAAATACAACCGCAAAGATAAGATTTTTTTGTCAAAGTTGGCGATAAATCGTATTAATTTCTTATTTTTTTGTATTTTTGCCGCTGATTTTGATAGATAGACAGAATGAAAAGAGTAATCGAACATATACGTGACAGCAGGGCTACGGCGTTTTCCTTTGAGATATTGCCTCCGCTTAAAGGCAACAGTATCAACCGGATATACGCAATTATTGACAGGCTTATTGAGTTTGACCCCAAATACATTAATATTACGTCGCATCACAGCGAATTTATCGACATTGAGGAGGCCGACGGGCGGATTCGCCGTGTCAATATTCGTCGGCGTCCCGGCTCGGTCGCGATCGCCTCGGCGATTCAGAACAAATACGGCGTAACGGCTGTGCCTCACCTTATTTGCAAGGGTTTTACAAAAGAAGAGACCGAATATGCGCTTATAGACCTCGATTTCCTCGGCGTTCACGACTTGCTGGTTTTACGCGGCGACGAGAAGAACATGCCCGGCAGCATCGACAGATCGGCTTTTCACGCCCATGCAACCGATTTGCAGCGTCAAGTCAATGATTTCAATCGTGGCATCGCGCTCGACGGCTCCCATTTCGAGGCTGCCGACCGGCCTTTTTCTTATGGTATGGCCTGCTATCCGGAAAAACATGAGGAGGCGCCCAACCTCGAATCGGATATCTATTATGCGAAGCAGAAAGTTGCCGCCGGAGCGGATTATCTTGTTACACAGATGTTTTTCGACAACTCGAAATACTATGCTTTTGTGGAAAAGATGCGGGCAGAGGGTGTAGAAGTCCCGATAATCCCGGGCGTGAAGCCGATAGTGCTGCTCAACCAATTGAACGTCTTGCCGAGGGTTTTCCGCACCGAAATCCCCGAAGCTCTTGCGGCAGAACTGCGTTGCTGCAAGACCGACGACGACGCGCGCGAAGCAGGTGTAGAATGGTGCATCGCCCAATGCAAAGACCTTATTGCTCACGGCGTTCCGAGCATACATTTCTATACGCTCATGGCTACCGAGAGCGTACGCCGAATCGCAAAGGCAATTTATTGATAGATTTGCATGAAAATCGAAGAAAAAATCGTATCTTTGCATAAATTATTTTGAATATATGTTTTTCAAAGACGTAATTGGACAGGATGAATTGAAGCGGTATTTGACGGTGACGGCGCGCAAAGGCGTTGTACCTCATGCACTTTTGTTTTGTGGCGAGGAAGGGACAGGCGCCTTTCAATTGGCATTTGCTTTTGCGCGGTATATCAACTGCACGGAGCGTAGCGAGACGGATTCCTGCGGACGATGCCCCTCATGCCTTAAATACAACGAATTGGCGCACCCCGATTTGCACTTCGTATTCCCTATTATTACGGACGAAAAAAAGAAAATTTGTGACGATTTCATCGCCGATTGGCGCAATTTCCTTAGCTCAAACATCAAAAATCACGATTATTTCAACCTCGATAAATGGCTTGCCGAACTTGGGGCGGAAAACAAGCAGGCCGTCATATATGCCGCCGAAAGCGATAGCATTATTCATAAGATGAATCTCAAAGTCTATGAGGCCGAATATCGCGTGCTTTTCGTATGGATGCCGGAGCGTATGAACGTTCAATGTGCCAATAAACTGCTTAAAATCATCGAAGAACCACCTGCTAAGACGGCAATCATAATGATTTCCGACAAACCGGATATGGTGTTGGGGACGATTTTTTCGCGCTCACAGCCGATACATGTTCCGCCTGTACGGCATGATATTCTCGAAAAATATCTTGCCGAAAAATACGGTTTGACCGAAGATAATGCCCGCCAAATCACGCATTTATCGAACGGAAACTACCTCAAGGCCTCGGAATTGATAACGGAAGACAACGACAATGCTTATTTCCTCGAGGCGTTCAAAACGATGATGCGCAATGGTTGGAAGCGCGATATTACGGCGATGAAGTCACATGCCGATGAAATTGCAGGGATAGGGCGCGAGCGTCAAAAGAATTTCCTCGCTTTCTGCCAACGGATGATACGTGAGAACTTCCTGCGTTGCCTCGATGAACCCGGGCTGAATTATATGAATGAGGCCGAGGCGTCGTTCTCGGAAAAATTCTCTCCGTTTGTGAACGAGCGCAATATCGTCGGTCTGATGGAAGAATTTGCGCTTGCCGAGCAGCACATCGCCCAAAACGTGAACGCCAAAATGGTCTTCTTCGATCTCTCACTGCGAATCACGGTCTTAATAAAAGCCTGAGCGAACTTTTTTGGTTAAAATTTGCATAATGTATAAAAATTATCTTTGCGGTCATCGTCGAGAGTTATAAATATTTTGGGAAGAAAATAATTTTTTCATTAAAAATGTTATAAATTGCCGTTTTATTCGTTATATGATAAAATGGACAAAGAACGGTTTAAAACGGAAATTATACCCTTGCGGCAGTCGATGCTTGCCGTGGCGGTGAAGATGCTCGGCAACGAGGATGATGCGCAGGATGCAGTGCAGGAGGCGATGCTGCGGCTCTGGGAGATGCGCGCCGACAACCTCGCAAATCCCGCCGGCTACGCTATGCAGACGCTTAAGAACTACTGCCTCGACCGCCTGCGCAGCGGCAAAGAGACTGTTGATGCGGCAGATACGATACTCGAAGACGATGATAATCCGTATCTTACGACCGAACGGCGCGACGCAGTGGCGCTTGTCCGCAAGATTATCGCCACGCTGCCACGCACCCAAAAGATGCTTATCGAGATGCGCGACATCGAAGGCTATGAACTCGAAGAGATTGCCGCCGTAACAGGCGCTAAGGTATCGGCCGTAACGATGAACCTCTCGCGAGCGCGTAAAACCGTCCGAGACCGTTTCATACAAATTAATAATTATCAAAAGAAATAACTATGGATAAAGAATTGATTATCAGACTTACAGATAAATATTTCGAGGGGCAGACCTCGCTTGAAGAAGAGCGCCTCCTGCGAAAGTATTATATGCAAAGACGAATAGCGCCCGAGCTGAAGCCCTATCAGCCGATGTTCCGCTTCTTCGTAGAAGAACGCCACGAAAACTTCGGCAAAGCTAAGGCGCTGAAAATCGTACTTTGGACGGTCGTTTCAGCCGCCGCCTGCCTGCTGCTGTTCTTCTCGCTTAACCTCGATAAACTGTTTACGATGCCCGAACAACAGACGCAATCAATAGCATTTATCGACGGCATGAAGCATACCGATGTTGAAACAATAGGCGCCGAAACACTTATCAGCCTTGAGACACTCGCCGACGGCAGCGACGAGGCTTGCGACGAGATTCTTTTGTTAATAGTGAATGATTAAAAATATAAAGATATGAATAGAATATTTATTTTTACAATTAATTTGCTGTTTGTCAGCTTGTTATGTAATGCTCAAAAGGGATTGAGCGTGGACAGCATCTTCAGCGATTATGGCAAGCGACAAGGCTCTGTGTTCCTGGATATTTCCAAAGATATTCTTGGAGAACATACACGTATTGAGCGCTTTAAATGCCTGAGATTGAAGCAAGATAACGAAGCGGCAAGCGCAATAGTTGATGCCGTAAAAAACGATTACGAAAGCAGCAAGCGTTTTGATAATGCGTTAGTAATAAAAGAGATGACGGAAAACGGGGTGTTGAAGAACGCCACATATTGTCTCGGCAAAGCAGATGAAACGCCTGTCGGAGTGTATCTTTTGTATTCCGTAAATAACGGCAATATCATGCTCGTATATCTCACAGGGCGCTTCAAACCGAGTGAACTCAATAATGAGTTGAACAAACTTAAGGATTTATTCATCAAAGTCAATAATAAAGAAATTAAAATATATTAAGGTATGAAAAGAATATTTTTTACTGTCGCCTTTGCAGCGACAATGATTTTTGCAGGCGCCAATGCGGTGTTGGCGCAGGATGAGAGTTATGCGATGCTCGACGGCTCGCTCTACGACGTGGTTTTCTCGTGGAAACACAAAAAGCCGTTGGCAAAAGAATCTCACTGGGCAGGACTTAGTTTCGCTTTTTCCGACCTCAAGGGCTTGCCGAAAGATGTAGAGCTAAGACTTGAACGCTCATATTCAATCAGTTGGAATGTGGATGACTGGGAAATACCTATCCATAGACACTGGCTGCTTGCTTCCGGCTTTGGTTTCGACTGGTCGAGATGGCATTTTGGAAGCGATGCGTTTTTGCGAAATACCGACGGAGTAACGAATTTTGATTATTACGAAAGTGGCCTTAAAGATAGTAAGTTACTCGTTTACTACGGCAAGATACCCTTGTTGCTCGAATATCAGACGCGCGTTCACAGCAATACATTTTTCATTCAAGGCGGCGTCGAGGGGCTTGTCAAACTCTATTCCAAGTCGCGAATAGAGATCGGAAACGGCAAGAAAACCGACAAGGAGGACTTCCGCAACCTGAAAGTCTATCCCGTCAATGCACGGTTGTTCCTGCACATCGGCTTCAACAGTCTTGGCGTCTTCGGTTATTATCAGCCATTTTCGATGTTCCAGCATAATCGTGGCCCCGAACTCCAAAACTTCGGCTTCGGCATTACATTGAACTGATCATCAGGTTTTTGCCGCAACAAATATCATTGCGAAGAACGAAAATAAACGTCATTGCGAGGAACGAAGCAATCTACTGTTGGTAATGTCAAAAATTTCATCTATCTTTGCGGGGTAAAAACTGAAATGATTATGAATAAATTACTGATGGTTTTGGCGTTTTCGGCGGTTCTGTTTGCCGGATGCAGCGATGATGAGGTGATTAAGGGTATGAAATATGATAATTATCCTGTTATAAACAGCACCGCTTCGTGCAGAAATCTGAATATGATTATTGCCGCTAAACTGCTTAATGAGCCATATAATTGGGCGGTTATGCAGTTGGACGAATGGTCGGTTGCATTTTCCGATGTGCCGGATGTGAAAATTTTGAAGTATCAAAAGTTTCTTGACGAGAAGTTGAAAACCTCCTCGACTCACGATACATTCATGCATCTGATTGACGGTGAGGCGGATATCGTCCTCACTCACAGAACAATTTCACCCGAAGAGCAGGAATATGCGCTTGCAAAAGGCGTCAGGCTGACTGAAATTGCCGTTGCCAATGATGCCTTGGATATAATTGTGAACCCTGTAAATCCCGTTAAAAACTTGACGATGGAACAGTTACGGAAGATTTACCGCCGCGAGATAACCAACTGGAAGGATGTTGAGGGTAATGATGCGGAAATCGACGTTTACGCCCGTCCGCGAGATTCAGACTGCGGAGAGCTGATGCGCCAACTCGTGATTGCCGACCCCGCCGCCGATATTCCCGAAGTAGCATTGGGAATCGAACCGTTTGCCTTCCATGAAATCTATGGCGACCCCAATGCAATAAGCTATACATTAAACAGTTACAAAACGGTAACAGTGCGCTACGACGACACTAAAGTCCCCAAAATCGCCATCAACGGCGTTTTTCCCGACGATACGGCAATAGGCAACGGTGTCTATCCGTTCGCTGCGAAAGTCTATATCGCCATCCGCAACGATATTGACCCTAACTCAATGGCATACAGGGTCTTCCAATGGCTTCAAACCGACGATGCAAAATCCGCATATCAGGAATGTGGGTTTGTGGTAAACTAATATTGGAATACTTCAAGAAGCGCCTGCAAATGATAATCAGGCAAAAACTAAATCATGAAGAAAAAAAGAATGAGGCTCAATATTAAAAATTTTATTTATCTTTGCCGAGAATTTTCAACACAAATGTTTATAATTATGAAACAAGTAATTTTTTGTATGATGATTACAGGACTAATTGCCGGATGTGCGCCGAAGGATAGCGCGCTGAAGTATCCGGTTGCCGAAAAGCAGGATGTTACGGATGATTATTTCGGCGTGACTGTCGCCGATCCTTACCGATGGCTTGAAGACGACACTACTCAGGCTGTTGCCGAGTGGGTCGAAGCCGAAAACATCGTTACGCAGGAGTATCTCAGCAAGATTCCGTTCCGCGAACAACTCAAGCAGCGGCTTACGGAAATCTATAATTATGAGAAAATTAGCGCTCCGTACAAGAACAAAAAAACAGGCAAGTACTATTTCTCGAAAAACGACGGTTTGCAGAACCAGAGCGTTTATTACGAGAAGCAAACGCTTGACGGTGAGGCTACTGTGCTGCTTGATCCCAACAAACTGTCGGACGACGGGACGGTTGCGCTGTCGGGCATGTCGTTCTCGAACGACGGCAAATACCTTGCTTATACCATCTCGCGTAGCGGTAGCGACTGGCGTGAAATCTATGTTATGGATTTGGCTACCAAGCAATTAACTCAAGATCATATCCTCTGGGCGAAGTTTTCTGGAGCGTCATGGCATGGTAGCGGCTTCTATTACAGCGCTTACGACGCTCCAACGGAAGGTAAAGAGTTTTCTAATGTGAATGAAAATCACAAGATTTATTATCACAAACTCGGCTCTCCGCAAAGTGAGGATGTGCTTGTTTATCAGAATAAAAACTATCCCAAACGCTTCTATTCGGCTTGGGTTGACGAAGACGAAAAGGTGTTGTTCGTTTCCGAATCCGGCGAGGGATTGGGGAATAACCTGTTTTTCTGCGACTTAAGAGGGAAGAGGATTTCGGATTTTAGATTTCAGATCTCAGATTTTAAACAACTGACTGAAAATCATGACTTTGAATATGAACCGGTGGAGGTTATCGGTGAGACGATTTATTTCTACACCAACTACGATGCGCCGAAATACAGGCTGATGAAGACAAACATAGCCAAGCCCGCACTTGCGAACTGGACGGACGTTGTGCCTGAGGCTGAAGACGTTCTCAACAACGTGGCGTTTATCGGCGGCAAAATGATACTGACATATACCAAAGACGCTTCGGATCACGCTTTTGTTTATTCTATCGCCGGCGTGCGGGAACATGAAGTGGCGCTGCCTACCTTTGGCTCTGTCGGTTTCAGCGGCGATAAGGACGACAAGGAGACGTTTTATACTTTCACGTCGTTCACTTTCCCCAGTACTATCTATAAATATGATATTGAGAAGAATACATCCGAGTTGTATCTGGCTCCTAATGTGAAGTTTACGCCGGAAGATTATGTCACCGAGCAGGTTTTTTATCCCTCGAAAGACGGCACGAAAATCCCGATGTTCCTCACATATAAGAAAGGATTAGAATGTGATGGAACGAATCCTGTGCTGCTTTACGGCTATGGAGGCTTCAATATCAGCCTGTTACCGTCGTTTTCGGCAATGCGTATTCTTTTCCTTGAGAACGGCGGGGTCTATGCTCAGGCTAACCTGCGTGGTGGAGGCGAGTACGGTGAAGAATGGCATCTCGCCGGCACTAAACTTCACAAACAGAACGTATTCGATGATTTCATCGCTGCTGCCGAATATCTTATCTCGGAAAAATACACATCCCCTGCAAAGATCTGTATATCAGGAGGTTCTAACGGAGGATTGCTTGTCGGAGCTGTTGTAAATCAGCGTCCGGATCTGTTCGCCGCAGCCCTGCCGGCTGTCGGAGTGATGGATATGCTTCGCTATCACAAGTTTACGATAGGCTGGAATTGGGCTTCCGACTACGGCACCAGCGAGGACAGCAAGGAGATGTTCGACTACCTGCATGGATACTCGCCGCTGCACACTATCCGCAACGACGGCACGCCCTATCCCGCAATCCTCGCCACGACAGCCGACCATGACGACCGCGTCGTGCCCGCCCATACATTTAAGTATATGGCCACTTTGCAGGCGGCAAATACCGGTACGAAGCCGAAATTAGTGCGCATTGAGACCAAAGCAGGCCATGGCGCAGGCAAACCCGTCAGCAAAATCATTGATGAAAACGCTGATACTTACTCGTTTGCGATGTATAATCTGGGAATGACGTTGAAATAATCCTGATTCCCTATTCGTTATAAAAATATGGCATTAAAGCGTTTTGGAGTATCGTTGGAGCAGGAGTTGTTGGAGTTGCTTGACAAGTTTGTTGATGAGAACGGTTTTGCGAACCGCTCGCAGGCGATACGTTTTTTTGTTGAGAAGAACATTGCCGAGACCAAGTGGCAGTGCGACAATGTTGTGGCAGGAACTATCATCATAATGTACGACCAGTCGAAGCAGGATATAGTGTCAAAAATAACGTCTATTCAGCAGGAATACAAGGATGTGATACTGTCGTCGTCGCAGTACTACCTTGACGAGGCTTTTTGTCTGCATATTGCGACGGTCAAGGGGGTGGCGCACCGCTTGACGTCGTTGTCGGACAGGCTGATAACGATCAAGGGCATCAAGCACGGGAAACTTGTCATGAGCCGTGCGGATTGATAGAATTTTCATGAAGCAAAGATAAAGATAGTTAAATTTTCATTTGCGAATAAACTTATCGGCATTTTCTATGTCTTATATACATTGTTTTTCAAATTGTTTAATAATATTAAGAGTAGAAATTATGAAAAAGATTTTGTTAGTAAGTTTTATGTTCATGTTTGCGTTGATGATATCGGCGCAAGACAGACCGAGAGGTGGAGGCCGTTTCGGCGGTGATCCGGCAGCGCGTTTGGAGCAGTTAAAGAAAGATTTGGGTCTCAATGAGAAGCAAGTCGAAAGTATCAAGACTATCGACGAGAACTTCATGAAGAAGATGCAGGCACAGAGAGAGCAAGGTCAGGACGGCGATCGCGAAGCCCGTATGCAACAAATGCGTAAGATGTCCGAAGAGAGGAATGCGGAATACAAGAAAATCTTGACCGAGGAACAATACAAAAAGTTCATCGAGCAGGAAGAACAACGCCGTCAACAATTCGGAGGTCCCAGAAACGGAGGTGGCGACAGATAGCCCTTCATAAGGCTGTCTGGTTGACATTTTAGGCGTATAAGTGTGAACTTATACGCCTAATTTTTCATTCCTCATAGGTTAAAAAAATATAAAATAGCGAAATTATTTGGAAAGCAGATTTATATGTCGTACATTTGATAGCAAATTTTAAAGTAGGAGTACTATTAAAAACTGAACTATATGAGTTATCTTAAGTTTGATAAAACGCTGATGATAAATCTTCAGGAATCTCTGCAACGGGAGATTTTACGCGCCAATCAGAAGGGCGCCTACCATTGTACGACTATTGTGGGGTGTAATACCCGCAAGTACCATGGACTGCTCGTCATGCCTATACCCGAATTGGATGATGAGAACCATGTCATGCTCTCGTCGCTCGATGAAACGGTGATTCAGCACGGCACGCCATTCAACCTCGGACTGCACAAGTATCAAGGCGGTAGTTTTAGCCCCAATGGGCATAAGTACATACGCGAGTACAGTCTCGAAATTATCCCCCGCACAATCTTCCGTGTAGGTGGGGTAATCCTGTCGAAGGAAAAGATTTTCTCGCGGACGGAAAATAAGCTGATGATCAGGTATAAACTGCTTGATGCTCACTCTGTTACGACGCTTTGCTTCCATCCTTTTCTCGCGTTTAGGAGTGTGACGGAGTTGTCGGTAAGGAACGACAACATCAACCGCCACTACGACGAAGTGCGTAACGGCATTAAGACGCGACTTTACAACGGCTATCCCGAACTGTACATACAGTTCAGCAAATCCGTTCAATTCAACTACAAACCCGATTGGTACATGGGAATTGAGTATCCGAAGGAGCAGGAGAGGGGATACCCTTATCAGGAAGACCTGTACGTGCCGGGTTACTTTGAATTGGACATTCAGAAAGGCGAGGAGATAGTTGTATGTGTGGGCGACAAAGAGTTCGACACCGATTCGCTGCTTGAGATGTTTGACAAAGAAGTCGCATCGCGCAAGCCGAGGTCGAGTTTTTACGGTTGCCTCGTCAACTCCGTGCATCAGTTGTACTACAACCCGACCGGCGACGACTATTACTTGCTTGCCGGATACCCGTGGTTTAAGGTGCGCGCGCGAGACCTGTTCGTATCGGTCTTTGGGGCGACCTACCTTGTTGGGGAGTACGACCGCTATGAGAATGTGATGCGAACAGCCCTTAAGGCTTTGCGTAATTTCTTGAGAGACAGGCAGAACGATCCTGTTATCCGTGAGATTGACAATCCGGATGTGCTTCTGTGGGCTGTGTGGTCGATGCAACAGTACCGACTCAAGGAAGGGCTTGAGAAGGCGAAGGAAAAATATGCGGAAATCGTCGAGGAAATTATAAAATTCATACTCTCGCAATCGCATCCTAACCTGAAACTTTCCGACAACGGGCTGGTTTATACCGACGGGCGCGACAAGCCTGTGACCTGGATGAATTCGGTCGTGAACGGACGCCCCGTTATACCTCGTTCGGGATATGTTGTTGAGTTTAATGCACTGTGGTACAATGCATTAAAGTTCTATAAGGAACTCAATGATAACGCGCCGATGGACCGTATCGACAATCTCATTTCGGCTTTAGACGTCTCGTTTCCCTACACTTTCCTCAACAAGTACAATTATTTGTTCGACTACATTGACGGTCCGGAGCAGGATTGGAGTGTGCGTCCGAACATGATAATCGCTATTTCGTGTCCCTTCTCGCCGCTCACCCGTGCGCAGAAACGTAGCGTGCTTGACATCGCGACCAAGGAACTTATTACACAAAAAGGTTTGCGTTCGTTAAGTCCTAAAAGCGGGGGATACCATCCGACCTATTACGGCTCACAGTATAACCGCGACATAGCCTATCATCAAGGTCCCGTATGGCCTTGGCTGTTAAGCATGTACGTCGCAACCTACTTGGATATGTTCGGCAAGGCCGGCGTCTCATTCGTCGAGCGGACGCTGATAAGTCTGGAAGAAGAACTCTCACACCACTGCATCGGGACGATCTCGGAACTTTTCGACGGCAACCCGCCTTTCACGGGACGTGGTGCAATCTCGTTTCTTATGAATCTGTCGGCAGTGCTGACAGTCATGGATTTAATGAGAAAATACGATACTGACAATAAATAAAACCGACTATGAAAGCATTAATGTTTGGTTGGGAATTTCCACCGCACATCCTTGGAGGCTTGGGGACGGCGAGTTACGGATTGATACGTGGTATGTCGCAGCAGTCAGACCTCGACATATCGCTCGTAATCCCTAAACCATGGGGTGATGAAGATCGCAGTTTCCTTAAAATAATAGGCGCTTGCAACACGCCGGTAGTATGGAAGGACGTCGATTACGAATACGTGAAAGGCCGCCTTTCAAAGTTCATGGATCCGCAGGATTATTATAGATACCGGGATCATATCTACGCCGATTTTAGCTATCGTAACGTCAATGACCTCGGCTGTATTGAGTTTTCGGGGCGCTATCCCGACAATCTGCTCGAGGAAATCAACAACTACTCTATTGTGGCCGGTGTCATAGCGCGGACGGAACAGTTCGACATAGTGCACGCTCACGATTGGCTGACATATCCGGCGGGCATACACTCGAAGAACGTTAGCGGCAAGCCGCTCGTTATCCATGTTCACGCCACCGACTACGACCGCAGCCGCGGCAATGTCAATCCCGATGTCTATGGCATTGAGAAAAACGGCATGGACAACGCCGACCATATCATCACGGTCAGCAATCTTACGCGTAACACCGTCATTGAGAAATATCATCAGGACCCGTCGAAGGTTACAACCGTCCACAATGCCGTTGAGCCGCTCGGCAAGGACATTCTCGCTATACCCGACCGTCGCGGTGTGAAGGACAAGATTGTCACTTTTCTTGGTCGTATAACGATGCAGAAAGGGCCTGAATATTACGTTGAGGCCGCCGCCAAAGTGCTCTCGCGCTCTAACAATGTGCGCTTTGTGATGGCCGGCAGTGGCGATATGATGAACCAGATGATACGTTTGGCCGCCGAGCGCAACATCTCCGACCGCTTCCATTTCACCGGCTTCATGAAAGGTAAGCAGGTGTATGAAGTTTTGAAGAGCAGCGATGTGTATGTAATGCCCTCTGTATCAGAGCCATTCGGTATCTCGCCATTAGAGGCTATGCAATGTGGAGTGCCGTCGATAATCTCGAAGCAGTCAGGTTGCGCCGAGATACTCGACTATGCCGTCAAGGTTGATTATTGGGATATTGACGCCCTTGCCGACGCTATCTACGGCCTTATCACTTATCCGGCGCTTCATAAATTCCTCAAAGAAGAAGGCCTTAATGAGGTAAACAACATCAAATGGGAGTACGCCGGACAAAAAGTGCGTAAGATATATGATAACGTATTATCCTGGTAATTAATGGAATAGAATATTAACATCAAAAATAAAATGCAATGAAAACAATTTGCTTATATTTTCAAATACATCAGCCTTTTCGTCTGCGGAGGTATCGTTTCTTTGACATCGGCAACGACCATTATTATTATGACGATTTCCAAAACGGCGAGATATTCCGCAAAGTAGCCGATATGTGCTATGTGCCGGCGAATCGTATGATGCTCGACATGATACGCAAGAGTGGCGGGAAATTCAAGGTGGCATAT
Source organism: Tannerella sp. (assembly GCA_031271805.1). Lineage (GTDB taxonomy): Bacteria > Bacteroidota > Bacteroidia > Bacteroidales > Tannerellaceae > Tannerella. The sequence goes on along the minus strand of JAISUX010000012.1, from coordinate 6,911 downwards.
TCGATTTCGGGCGTTGCGCTCGAACAGATGGAAGTTGCCGCACCCGAATTGATTGACAGTTTCAAGGAGTTGATACAGACGGGCTGTGTTGAGTTTCTTGCCGAGACCTATGCCCATTCGCTGGCCTCGCTTGGGAATCCTAATGAGTTTCGCGCACAAGTCAAGGAACATACGAAGAAGATAAAATCAGTCTTCGGCGTATCGCCTAAAGTGCTGCGTAACACGGAGTTGATATATTCGGACGAGATATCCGACCTTGTTTATGCTATGGGTTATCGCGGTATGTTGACCGAGGGCGCCAAGCATATTCTCGGTTGGAAAAGTCCGAACTACATGTACTCATCGGCGGCGCATCCGGAGTTGAAATTGCTTTTGAAGAACGACCGTTTCAGCGAAGACCTGTCGCAGCGCTTCGCCGACTACAGCTGGTCGGAATATCCGTTGACGGCCGACAAATACATTTCGTGGATAGCATCGACTGCCGATCCTGAAAATATCGTCAATATCTTCATCAATTATGAGATTCTTGGCTCGTTGCACGCCTATTCGACCGGTATTTTTGATTTTTTCCGCGCCCTGCCGCAGTATGCCGAGATGCGCGACATAACATTCTCGCTGCCGTCGGAACTGTTCAAGAAATATCCGGCTGTGGATTCTATTGTGGTGCCATATCCTATGTCGTGGGTTGATGAGGAAAAGGATTGCAGTTCGTGGCTCGGCAACGTGCTTCAACAGGAAGCATTCCAGAAGATAAACAGTATCAGTGAGCGTGTGCGCCTATGCACCGACCGCCGCATCCTTCAGGACTGGCTTTACCTGCAAAGCAGCGACCACTTCTATTATATGAATACGAAGCATTACAATCTTTTCAGTCCGTACGACAACCCATACGATGCTTTCAATAACTATATGAATGTCCTTGCCGATTTCATCCTGCGCGTCGAGGCTCAGTATCCTTCTTCGATTGATAATGAAGAACTTAACTCGTTGCTGACTACAATCCAGAACCAGGGACGCGAAATCGAGCAATTGGAAGAAAAAATTAAAGTTTATGAGAAAAAGGCGGCCGTAGCGGTTTCGGAAGCGGCGAAAAAGAAAAAATAAAAATACCATCATTTGGGTATTTCGGGTAATTCCGAAATCCACTACCTTTGCGGCGTCAATAAATTAAAAAGGCGCCCCACTTCCGGATAAGCAATTGGCAATGTGGAACGCCTGATAACTAAAAACTTATTTAACATGGCAAAGGTAGTATTTTTATTCGGAACGTTTATCAAATCATTGGGAATTACGACTGCCGGTCTTGTTGCCGGCAGCCCAATTCTCGCGGCAAAGAATACTGCCGGGTTCGATCCGGCAGACGTCAGAGAGGTGCGTAAGGCTTGTTTTCAATTTGCTATGCAATACTTTCATTTTTGCAAAAGTCTGGTCGAGACTTTGGGAATTGACAAGGCTCTCGAAGTAGTGCAAAAAACGGTTTTTGAACTGAGTATAGATCGAAGCGACAGGATGAGGGAGAAGGCTGTCGAACAGGGATTGCAACCGACCCTTGAAAACTTCCGCAAGGTGAGCGATTTATCCCGTAGCGGATGGGACGGATGGATGCCTGACATGGGTGGCGTCTTCTGCCCTTACGCCGAGGTTTGGCTGAATTATTTCGACGAATATCCCTGGTTCAAGCAATTCGCTTCCCATTTCTGCAATGTCGTTGATACGACTAATATTGAGAATTTTATCCGTACCACATCTCATTGTCTTACTTTATGATAAAAATTTTTAAAAGTTTACCGGTCAGACTGATATCAGCTGTCATCATCGGCATTTTGGTTGGTCTTTATGCTAATGAAGCGATTATCAGCATTGTCCTGCCTATCAAGTACATACTTGGGCAGATTATCTTTTTCATTGTGCCACTCATCATCATTGGTTTCATTGCGCCGTCTATCACTAAACTCGGCGCCAATGCGTCACGCTTGCTGGTGATTGCTATAGTCCTTGCCTACGTGTCGAGCATCGGAGCGGCGTTATTCGCTACCGGTGCGGGTTATGCCATCATTCCGCACCTCAATATCGCCGACAACAGTGGTGCAGTGAGAGAACTGTCTGCAATGATTTTCAAGCTCGACATCCCGCAGATCATGCCCGTGATGAGCGCCCTTGTGCTGTCGGTATTTATTGGTTTGGCGGCTGTTTGGAACAAATCCGAAAGGTTTATCGGCTTGCTCGACGAGTTTCAGGCTATTGTCATATCGCTGGTAATAAAGGTGATAATCCCCATTCTGCCGTTTTTCATCGGCTTTACATTTGCCGTGCTCGCTTACGAAGGCAGCATAACAAATCAACTTCCCGTATTTATAGTTGTTATATTGCTTGTTATGGTGGGGCATTTCGTCTGGCTCTCTTTACTTTACGGGCTGGCGGGACTGTATTCGGGCAAGAATCCCTTGCGTGTGTTGCAACATTACGGACCGGCATACCTGACGGCTGTCGGCACAATGTCGTCGGCTGCTACGTTGCCTGTTGCGCTCGAATGTGCCCGCCGCAGTGACATTTTGCGCTCCGATACGGTCAGTTTCGGGATTCCTCTCTTTGCCAACATACACCTCTGTGGCTCGGTACTGACAGAAACGTTTTTCGTGATGACCGTTTCGCAGGTGCTTTACGGTTCGCTACCATCGTTTGGCACGATGCTGCTGTTCTGCCTGCTGCTCGGCATTTTCGCTATCGGCGCTCCGGGCGTACCCGGCGGCACGGTGATGGCGTCGTTGGGTCTTATCATAAGTGTGTTGGGCTTTGATGAGGTAGGTACTGCCCTGATGCTTACAATCTTCGCACTGCAAGACAGTTTCGGCACCGCCTGCAATGTCACCGGCGATGGAGCGCTGACACTCATTATCAGTTCATATAATGAAAAAAAGGGACAATCGTTGAATTAAAACAAATATTTTATGTGGAAATTATTAACTGTAATGTGTGTAATTGAATATTTTATGCTATCTTTGCGCCATAACCCAAACACATTGAATAAATATGAAACGTATTGTTTTTTTGGATTTTGTGCGTGTATTCGCGTGTTTGCTCGTTATGGTTGTTCACGCGAGCGAGAACTTTTACGGCGCTGAGGGATCTACGGATATGGCCGGCCCTCAATCATTTTTGGCTAATGAAGCCGACAGGCTGTGGGTGGCGGTGTACGACGGCTTTTCGCGGATGGCTGTGCCGCTGTTCATGATTGTTTCGGCCTTTCTTCTGGTGCCGATGAAAGAAGGGCAGACTACATGGCAATTCTACCGGCGGCGCTTTACCCGTGTCCTGCCGCCGTTTTTCATATTTATGATACTGTACAGCACCTTGCCGATGCTGTGGGGACAGCTGGATGGCGCGACTTCATTAAAAGACCTGTCGCGGATATTCCTGAATTTCCCGACTTTAGCAGGACATTTGTGGTTCATGTATCCCCTGTTAAGCCTTTATCTATTCATACCGATGATCTCCCCATGGATGAGCAAAGTTGCAGCGAAAGAAGAGCGATTCTTCATTTTGTTGTTCCTGATTTCGACCTGTATGCCGTTTCTCAACCGCTGGTGCGGTGAAGTGTGGGGGCAATGTTTTTGGAACGAATACCATCTGCTATGGTATTTCTCCGGTTATTTGGGATACCTTGTATTGGCGCATTACATCCGCGTTCACCTTACATGGAACTCCGCCAAACGCCTCACAGTGGGAATCATCTCGATGCTTGTCGGAGCGGGATTGACCATCTATTCTTTTTATATTCAGGCTATACCGGGAAAAATCCTACCTACTCCTGTAATAGAAATAGGATGGTCGTTTTGCACGATCAACTGCGTGCTTCTCACGGCGGGCGCCTTCCTGATGTTCACCAGTATCAACCTCCCTCAGACCCCGCGTTTCATAGCGGAAATGTCGAAATTCAGTTACGGGATGTATCTTGTACATATTTTTTGGCTCGGATTATGCGTGACTGTCTTCAAGCACAATTTGGCGCTGCCAACCGTTGCCGCCATACCCTGTATTGCAGTGTGCACATTCATTTGTAGTTTCGTAACTATAAAGATTATTTCATTCATACCCGGCAGTAAATGGATAATCGGATAGATATTGTATGGTGTCGAGACACGAGAAGTAAATCAGGCTGCCGTATCGAAAAAAATATAAATTTGCAGCATTATTTGATAACACGCCAATTGCAAATTTGCGTGAGCGCGTAGTCGAGTAGTCGGCAAATGACATTCCGGTTATAGCCGGTGTTTTGTTTTTAATTGATATTTAGGAACTTACCGCATCCATCTACGAGGGGGAAATCAACTCCGGCGTCGAGCAATTCCTGAAAATGCTTGCGGTCTTTAGCCCAAAAGAAATCAATTTTCACACCGGCAGTTTTCAATGCTTTCATTTCTTCCGGCGTTCCTAATCTATTGAGTTGGATAAAATCACATTTCCATTCGATTGTATTACGAATATATTCCGAATTGTCGCCCGCCCATCGTTCCATATTACATATTTTAATTTGCGGATAAACTTTTTTCGCCTCAATCGCAGCGTTATGTCCACAAGCCAGAAACGCTTGATGTTCCCGTTTTTTATCCACAATAATTTTTGCAATTTCAGCCGCGACCGGACTGGCAACTCCCTCACAGTGAACGTTAATCCAAATATTTCTCGGTAAACAGTCAAGAACTTCTTCAAATGTCGGAATTTTTGTTCTTGCAAATTGTTCGCCTTTTTTAATTCCTGCATCTAATTTCCGTATCTCGTCGAAGGTAAAATCCGACACTTTGCCTTTGCCGTCGGTCGTTCTATCGACAGTCTCATCGTGCATGATAATCATGCGGTTATCTTTCGTCAGTCGGACGTCTAATTCTACCATCGCAACACCAAGTCGCACGGCTTCGCGAAACCCCGCCACAGTGTTTTCCGGAAAGACGCCGTTTTCGCCCCTGTGCGCACAAATACCGCGCTCCGGTAATTTTTCATTACAAGAATCACATCGGTTACGGAAATCTTTAATCCTGTGGAAAGTCATAAAATTCGCGTCATGGTTATTGTGCGCACCGCCGGTTTCATCGTCAAATGCGGTACGGGAGACGAAAATAATGTCGTCGCCTTCAAACAGGAAATCTATATATTGAAATCCATGAACTTTGACGTCGGGATGATACAGCAAAGTTTCGCATTTCATCCACGTTTTCAGGTCTTTGGAACAATACAGGGACTGTTGGTTACGGACGCTTCCGGGATATAAGGTTTTCCATTGAGTTTCAACCTCATTAGCAATCGTCCAATACATTTTCAACTGTTTATCATAACGAATCTCGAACCGTTTATTGCCTCCGGAAAATTTCGCAAAACCTGTGTCGGGGTCGAAATCTATTGTCTCGCCATCGGGACTGATTTTTACAAAAGCCGCATATTCTTCATGCCCGGCCGGTACTTCCACACGCAAAATTTCAAGTAATTCGCTTTCCGGTGAAAGCACAATATTTCCTTCCAACCATCCCTTTAAATTCCCGTTAAGAAAGGCCGTGTCGGGTTTGATGAAATTTGTTTTCTTCCAGTTTTCGGCCTGTAGCCAATCGGAATTTTCCGGCGCCGAAATCACCATCGCATACTGATACCCCGCCCATTTATCCGGTGCGGCGTCGGGCGCGGCCTCGATTCCTCGCCAAATTCGGCCGTTATGAAAGAAAACCGGCATGTTACCGTGGTATTTCCCCTCAAAAAGTAAGCCTGTCGAAGGACTGTCGGGCGTTGTCCACGTATAACCGTTGTCTGTGGATTTACGAATAACAATGTTCCCATAACACTTATCGACGCCAAGAAGATAGACCGCTTTTTTGTGAAGAAACATATTCGACCAATACTGACCGTCAACGACAGCGATTTGCTTCCATGTCAGCCCTTTGTCGGCGGATTGAAACACTCTTGTGCGACCGGCCGTCCATTCGGTCGATTTGGGGCCAAATTCATTGTGGCAAGCAAGATATTTCCCGTCAGGCAGTATGCAGATGTTCGGGTCGCCGATATAAATCCCGCTGTCTTTCGAAATATGGTTGACCACAACGCCCGGAGGCAAGTCCGACTGCGCTCGACAAACAACAACCGTAAGCGTCAGCAACAATGCGCGATAAAAATTTGTTCTTTTCATTTCTTTAATTTTAAAGGTTGATTCATGTTGAAATGCAAAGGTAGGATTTTTTTCGGAATTAGGCGAATTTTTTTATTTTTTTATCCGCTTGTGTAGATTTCCGGAACGGTGAGCCATATAAAATTTACTCTGTTTTACAATATTTCCGATGTTCATTTGTCTTACTTTACGGGCGGCAATTTTAAATTTCCGCTTTTTTTGATAATTGTAAATTGATATAATTTTATGCGACAAAGAAATTTTAAACATCGTTCAAAAGAAATTCAAACAAAATACATCCACGCTACCGGCAAACATTGCGAAGCGTGCTGGAAATGCGTAGAAGCGTGTCCGCAAGGAGTTTTCGGAAAAGTCGGATTCCTTTTCCACAAGCACATAATAATCGTACAGCCCGATGCCTGTACCGGCTGCTTGAAGTGTGTAACCGCCTGTAAATATGGCGTTATAGTGAAAGGGAATTTATAGTGAAGAAACGCGCCATAGTATCTGTCATTCTTTTTATCTCTTTTCTGCTCTTGCCGGTGTCGGCGGCGTTGATTGACCATTCCAACCTCACTTTTGCGTTCATTGCGAAGCGTGTACACGGACTTTTAGGTAAAAAAATTTTTTAATTTTCTCTTTTCCGCAGTTCGAAAGTGGCGTCAATCATTGCACGGAAGCCTTCTTCGCTCATGTAGTCGGGGATGGAGTTGCCGGAGCCGAGACCGTAGCCCTGTGTCATTGAGCGGAAGCGGGCACCTTC
>JAISUX010000123.1 GCA_031271805.1 Tannerella sp. | reverse complement strand
GATAGAATCCGGTCAAACTCATCAGTCAACGGTTCTGATTCTTGCAACTTGTTTAAATTTGACGTTATCTGTTTGAACGACTGTATTTTATCGGATATTTCATCCGACAGCGCCTCTTCTCGCTTGATAGACAAGACGAAAACTTTACCCGTCTGATAGGGGAGAGGCGTTATTGGGACAAAAGCCGTCCCGTTGTAATATGCTCGAACTGTTGATGTCATAGTTTCTTGTTATTAAAAAAAAGCGCTGCAAAGTTACGGATATATTTTGAAACTGCATAATTTTCCGTTTTTTTTCTTCGTAACAACCACCGCATTCGCCATTGCAGAATGATTTGCCGTTATGACTTGTAACACTGCAAGTGTCTTATCTGTCAGCGCTTTTTCCATTGGTTTATATGTCTGGTTGTCAGTGATTTGACATACTGCAAAGGGCGTTTAGCGTCGAAATAGAGCAGTGCATAGCAGAGGTTCATAGAGAGGAGGTAATCGCCCTGTAGCACAAGTTCGTCGCGCCATACCCTCTTAATCAGCCGTTTAGGATAGAGGTCGAACAGGCGGTCGGTATCTTTTAGGTCGAGATGTATCAGGACGATGAGGTTGCGGTCGGACAGATCTCGGCACGACACCTTGTCGAACGACCAGAATGCCCGTTCTTTCCGCAGTTGCCGCATCAAATACGACTTTATGCCCTCTCGATTTTGCCTGACTTCTTGCATAATGGTTGCAAAGTTAAGACTATTTTTTGAAATATCAATGAAATAAGAGAAAAAGATTGACTGCAACTTTTCAACCATGAAGGCGGCGATTTCTTGCGGGGTAATGGTGAAGACGGGATGAAGCGCGGCAAAAGAGGCGCCGGGTACGAAACGGTCGGGATTGGTCAGCATCCCAATCAGATTTTTGCTTTTCAGATTATGTTCCGAATAACGTAAGGCGTTGTTAATTATGCCTTTAATAGCGTCGGGCGACTTGTCTTATTTATTTTTTTATGAGTGTCATGAACTCTTCACGTGTTTTTGCTTGTTGAAAAGAGCCTGTGAAGTCGGAAGTTGTGGTTAGTGAGTTTTGTTTTTCGACGCCACGCATCTGCATACACATGTGTTGCGCTTCAATAACTACCATCACGCCTAATGGATTGAGTGTCTGCTGAATACATTCTTTGATTTGCAGCGTGAGGCGTTCCTGAATTTGCAGACGGCGTGCGAAAATATCCACAACGCGAGGGATTTTGCTTAATCCGGTAATATATTTGCGAGGTATATAGGCGACATGCACCTTGCCGAAGAACGGCAGGATATGATGCTCGCAGAGTGAAAAAAAGTCGATATCCTTGACTATAACCATCTGCTTGTAATCTTCTTCGAGGAACATAGCTGCCTGCAAGACTTCGACAGGATCTTCGTCGTAACCCTGAAGCATGAACTGCATAGCTTTGGCAACCCTTTCGGGAGAACGCCTAAGCCCCTCACGATCAGGATCTTCGCCCAGTAAGCGAATTATTTCTTTGTAATGTGCCGATAATTGCCTTGTTATTTCGGGAGATTTTTCTTCTAACTTCATGCTAATCAATCTAATAGTAGGCGAATATCATCTTCTATTATATAGATTTCGTTTTTGATTTTCGGAAATTTTTCACGAAGTACACGTTGCATCAGAGAGGCTTCCTCGAAGGAGCGAAAGTTACCTACGAGCAACTTCCAGAACGGCGCGTAATAAGTGACATCTGTCGTCATGTCGGGGTATAATTCCCTGATTTTAGACTGAATAGAGAACGCTTCGTCTTTGGATTTCCTTTGGTTATTGCCGGAATAGACGTTTATGCGGTATCCGCGGGTTATGAGATAAGTCCTGTTATTTATTACATCAATATTGTCGCTGTCGATTCGAGTGCCGACGAGCATTTTCAAGTCGTTCGACTGATGTATTTTCACCTTTCCTTCGCCGGGTTTCGGCGCTCTCTCGAAAGAATCGAAAATGGAAAATTGAGGCGCTTGGGCGAAAGATTTTTCACCCAAGACAACCGCAATTATTATTAATGTATAAATAAACCTCTGTTTCATAACTCGTTATCAATCAAATGCTTCGATGATAGGGAGGAATTTGTCCACACTCAGTGACGCTCCGCCGATAAGTCCGCCGTCAACATCAGGATTTGCAAAAAGTTCCTTGGCGTTGGATGCATTGCAACTTCCGCCGTAGAGGATTGATGTATCGTCGGCAATAGCTGCGCCGTATTTCGCAGCGATAGTCTTGCGAATATGGGCGTGCATTTCCTGCGCCTGGTCGGCCGTAGCGGTCTGTCCGGTGCCTATTGCCCAAACAGGTTCGTAAGCGAGAACTAATTTTGAAAAATCTTCGGGTGAAAGGTCGAACAACGACTTCTCGATTTGCTCGCTGACAACCTCGAAATGCTTACCGGCAGTACGTTCTTCAAGCACTTCGCCTATGCAAAAAATAGGCGTTAGTCCGTTGGACAGAGCAAGTTTTACTTTCTCTTTCAGTATCTCCGGCGTTTCGTGATAATAAGCACGACGCTCGGAATGTCCGATAATCACATACTTGGCGCCTGTCGAGGCGACCATCGCCGCCGAAACCTCACCGGTGTACGCGCCCTTGTCTTTGTCGGCGCAATTTTCGGCTGCCACCCCTATTATCGAGGTGTCTATTACCGAAGCAACGCTCGCAAGATGCGTGAAAGGCGTACCAATGACCACGTCACAGTTGAGCTTTTTGCCCTTTAAAACATCATTCAAGCCCTTTGCAAGAGCCAATCCTTCAGGAAGAGTTGTGTTCATCTTCCAATTTCCTGCTACAATCTTCTTTCTCATTTTCTTTTAAATTTTAGTAAATCATATATCCAAACGAGCAACAAAGGTAGTATGAAACTGCAAATAAACAAAATTCGAGGGCATTTTTCTCCATTATTATTTTGAGCGGAATCGTCTAAAACGCTGTCTAACACAGAGTTAGTGGTCTCTATTGACGGGATATTTTTATAGTGCCATTTTGCAAGAATCGTACCGGATTTCAGCAAAACGAGGCCGGGGTTCGAGCGGATAATCGTCTTGAGCGTAATGTCGTCGCATCTCAGGAAAGGATATTCCGCACCGGTATTGTTGACCCAGTTCTCGATACTTTCTTCCGACGAGTTTGTCGCACAATAAAACGAAATGGAGCGCTCGACGGCATAGTCATAGACATTGTTTATCTCGTCAATATCGGAATCACTCGCCTTGTCTAAATTAGGCGAAACGAGGATGAACACCGTCTTGCTCTCGGCTAAGAGTGTTTCGGCAATGTTTTCACCCGACGAATCGTAGAGTTCAAATGAAGTTATAGGCGGCACGTAACCCGGGCGGACGACCTTGGTTTCAACGAAAGTCCAGGTCGAATCAATCTCGGCGATGGTTTCCATCGTAAACACCTTCGTTTTGCCGTCTTTTGAATAGATAAATTCTATCTCATCCTGCGGCGCATCGTCAGGAATAGACATTTGTTGCGGTATGTTGGCGCCGATCTTGTATGGCCGGAAATCGACTATCGGCAGGTTATAATAATTATAGTACGCGAAGCCGACAGAGAACAGATATCCGAAGACTATGACGAACCACCAGGCCTTGTGCGAGTACAGCGGCGTCATCTTTTTGTGGAAGATATAAGTCACTATTGATGCGGGAAGCAGCACTAAGAAGTTCTTGAAAAAAGTCTGCCAGTTAGTGAGAATCAGTGCGTCGCCGAAGCAACCGCAGTCGTGTACCGGATTGACGATGGCAAGATATAGCGTCAACAGTGTCATGAACGACATGAAAACGAGCATAATAAACGTTGTGATGCGACGATGTGAAGCCGTCAAAATGCACAATCCGAGCAGAAATTCCAAGGCCGACAAGTTGATTGATGTGAACAAAGATATGTCGTTGAGCGCCGATAATCCGAATGCGCCGAAATAATCTTCAATCTTGAACGCGCCTCCGACAGGGTCGATAGCTTTAACGGTGCCGGAAAAAATGAACGTCAAGCCAAGGATTACCCGGCATATTTCAGTGATTATTTTTAGATAGTCGATTCGTTTCATGACTTATTGTTGCTTGCTGTCACCCTCGAAATGAAGCCTTATCAGACCGAAGATAGCATAGTTAATCATGTCCATGTAGTTGGCGTCGATACCTTCGGATATTACCGTCGCGCCGCTATGGTTTTCAATTTCCTTGACGCGGTTGATCTTTGTCAGGATGAGGTCGGTGTATGAACTTATCCGCATAATGCGCCAAGCTTCTCCATAGTCATGATTCTTGGCATACATCAGTTCTTTTGTCTCGGTTATGTGCTTGTCGTAGAGTTCAAGGGCGCGTGCGACCGTAATATCTTCCGTGTCCGAAAAGCCGAGTTCCAACTGGATTAATCCGATAACTCCATAGTTGACTATGCCGATAAATTCGGGCATGATGCCTTCGCCGACTTTCGTCTTCCCGTTGATCTCGATGTTACGGATTCGTTTTGCCTTGATGAAGATTTGGTCGGTTATTGATTCCGGCCGCATAATACGCCATGAAGGGCCGTAGTCCTTCAGTTTCTTATCGAAAATGTTGCGGCAAATCCCGATAATCGTTTCAAACTGTTCCTTTGTATCGACCATGACTGTTGATTTTTCGCAAACAAAGAAATAATTTACGAACAGCGAATCTTCTGTCCGATTTTCAATATCGTATTGTTCTGGATATTGTTCAGTTCGCACAATTTCTCGACCGTAGTGCCGTATTTGTTTGCAAGATTAAACAGATTATCACCCGATTGAATGCGATGATATACCTGGTTTTCCTGCGACTGCGACGAAGTATTTTCGACGGGCACTTCTATTTTTTTGCCTGTATTCGAAGCCGGTTTTGCTGCGGATGCGTTGTTCGCGTTCTTCGTTTTTTCCGGTTCGTTTTGTTTGACGTCTTTAGACGTAGTTTCGACGGTCACCTGTTTTGCGTAGAACTGAATCGGCTGTCCGATAGATAGTTTGGCGGTTTTTGTTATGCCGTTGATGCGGCACAATGCGTCAACCGTAGTTCCGTACTTGCGGGCAATGTGGCTTAAAGTCTCGCCGCTTCTTACTCGGTGTACGGCTATCGAATTGGACGATGTAGAATAGATATTGCTCTTTTTGCCGTTGATTTTGATATTGTGGAAAACGTATTCGTCGCGGTGCGGCAAGCCGTTTTCAAAATCTATTATTTCCGCGGGATTGATGTCTTTGCCGAGGAAGCGGGTCTCGAAATGCAGATGAGCGCCCGACGAACGGCCTGTGTTGCCGCCGAGGGCGATTGGCTGTCCGGCTTTAACTATCTGATTTTCATTAGCAATAAATTTGGAAAGGTGTCCGTAAACCGTCTCAAGGCCGTTGGGATGGCGAATTACAAGATAATATCCGTAGCCTTTGCGTTCGTAGCTTTTTATTCTTATTTTACCGTCAAATGCCGCCCTGACCGTATCGCCTTTCTGCAAATCAAGGTCGATGCCGCGGTGCATCCTTCGGCGGCGGGGGCCGTATTTCGACGTTATCCTAATCTTATTGTCGATCGGCATTACGAACGACCGGCAGTCTATGGTATATGATTCGGGAAAGTCCACCGACCCTTGCGTAAAAGGATTAACATGAATCGTATCCCAATTCGAGTTGTACAGTTCGTCGGCCGGGAACATAAGATTCTCGGTTGCCACATGCCGGTTGTATTCTTCAAGTTTGGCCATCGCAATACTTTCGGATACTATTTTCGTATCCGTAACATAGTTGGCCATAAGTTCCGCCGCTTGCTTGTCAAGGCGGGCGGCATTCTCAGGTGATATCTGCTGAATCACCTTGTCGTTCTTTTTCTGACAATCCGCATCTACACTTACCCCGAAGGTCATGCAGAAACAGATAGCTAATAAGTACTGTATCTTCATATTATTTCTTTTATAATTATTCGTTATGCATCACGTTATTCAAAAAAAATGGAAGGAGAGCCTTAATTTAGGTTTCCGTTCCAAAAATCGACCCCAAAATTAGTAACTCTAATCAAGATTTCCAAAAAAATCGCGCATAAAAATAGTTGATAATGATGATAATGTGTTAAATTATGAGTGTAATTTGCTGTGTATCAGTATTTAAATAAAAAATATGTTTTATAACATAAAATTGTATTTTTATCCGAAATTCCTTTATTTTTTTTACTTTTGCACGGTTTTTTGATAGATTTAGATGATAAATTACGCTACAAAGGTCGAAATACCCGAATCGAAGGTCAAATTCGGCTATAAAGATGAGTTAATGCTTTTGGGTTCGTGCTTTGCCGACGAGATAGGAAAGAAGATGGTAGAATATCGTTTCCGCGCTTGTGTGAATCCATTCGGGGAACTGTATAATCCGTTGTCGGTGGCGGCGGCTTGCAGGCGGTTGATGTCTCCGGTTCCATTTGCGATTGAGGATCTGGTTTTTTATAATGGTCTGTATCACAGCTTTATGCACCACGGGCGATTCTCGAATGTCTCTCAAGAGGCTTGCCTTTCGATGATAAACGATTCCTTGGCTGATTCCGCTAAGCGATTCCCGAATCTCGAATTTTTGATGATAACGTTTGGTACGGCATATATCTACCGGCTGAAAAAAAACGGACAGGTAGTTGCGAATTGCCATAAATTGCCGGCTTCGGATTTTTCGCGGAATATATTGACTGTCAATGAAATAGTCGAAGTGTATGAGGATTTGCTTAATGAGATTCGGCGTGTTAACCGGTCGATGAAAATCGTTTTCACCGTCAGCCCCATTCGTCATTTGAGCGACGGGGCGCACGGGAATCTTGTCAGTAAATCGACGCTTATACTCGCTGTTCAGGCTTTAGTCGAGAAATATCCGTCGCAGGTATTCTATTTTCCCGCTTATGAATTGATGATGGACGAATTGCGTGATTATCGTTTCTATGCCGCCGATATGCTTCATCCGTCTCCGGTCGCTGTTGAGTATATTTGGGATCGATTCTGCGAAACTTATCTTAGTGCGTCCGACAAATCAATTCTGAAAGAGGTTCTTGATATAAATAAAGCGCTGAATCACAATTCGTTAAATGGCAATACCGATGTTTATAAGCAATTTTTAATGCAAACAATGTTAAAAATCAAACGTTTGCGGGAGAAAAATCCCTACATTTGCTTTCCGGAAGAAGAAAAAAGAATAACAAACAGCATGTTATGAATTATTCGATAAAAGAAATATCATCAATAATCAATGCCGATTATCGCGTCGTAAATGATGGCATAGTGAGTCATTTGCTGACCGACAGTCGCGCTCTTTCATTTCCCGAAACAAGTCTTTTTTTTGCAATCAAGACTAAGACCAACGACGGCCACAAATATGTTAAGGATTTGTATAAATTAGGCGTTCGCAATTTTGTTATAACGGATGAAAACCAGGAGTTTAAGCAGATGAGAGAGGCTAATTTCCTTGTGGTGAAAGATGTGTTGAAGGCATTACAGCAACTTGCTGCTTTTCATCGCAAGCGTTTCAACTATCCGGTGGTAGGAATCACGGGAAGCAACGGCAAGACGGTGGTCAAAGAGCTGCTTTACCAACTTTTGCACGAAGACTTTAATATAGTGCGCTCGCCACGAAGCTACAACTCACAGATAGGCGTCCCTCTTTCTGTCTGGGAGATGAACGAACAGCATACATTGGGCATCTTTGAAGCCGGGATTTCGCTGCCTAACGAAATGGATAATTTGAGGCCGATTATCTCGCCGACAATAGGATTGATAACCAATATCGGCGAGGCTCATCAGAAAAATTTTAAGTCGGCAAAGGAAAAATGTATCGAAAAATTGTCGTTATTTGTTGATAGTGAGGTGATTATCTATAATGCCGACGACGAACTTATAGAGAGCGCCCTTGAAGCGTCGTGTCTGTCGTACAAAGCCGTAGGGTGGAGTAGGCGCAATGCCGACGCAACGCTTTTCGTCAATTCAATAGAGAAGGGCGATACTTCCACGATTTTGCGCTGTACAACGATGGGTATTACGCACGACTACATAATTCCTTTCGTTGACGACGCTTTCATAGAGGATGTTATACATTGCATTGCGGTGATGTTTTATCTTAAGCCTTCGGAAATAATCAATAAGGACGAGATTTTCCGGATGCTCGAATCCGTGGCTATGCGCCTCGAAGTGAAAGATGGTATCGAGGGTTGCCAATTGATAAATGATACCTACAATTCCGATTTTAATTCGCTGTCCGTAGCCCTTGATTTTATGCAAAGCCGACGCGCACATAAGAAGTTGAAAAGTACCGTCATATTGTCCGATATACTTCAATCCGGCGTTTGGCCTGAATACCTTTACGGACGGGTAGCCGAACTGTTTCGCCGCAAGAAGGTCGAGCGTGTGATAGGCATCGGCAAGGATTTATGCGCTTGTGAGAAACTGTTCGTCAATGTCGAGAAGAGTTTTTATCCCTCGACGGATACATTCGTGAAGTCGTTTAAGCCCTTGATGTTTCGCAATGAAATGATACTTCTTAAAGGCTCGCGCTTGTTCAGGTTCGAGAGGATAACCGAGCTGCTCGAGAAGAAAGTGCACGAGACTGTCCTCGAAGTAAACCTTGACGCGGTAGTGCATAATTACAATTATTTCCGCTCATTGCTGCATCCTTCGACCAAAATGGTTTGTATGATAAAGGCATTCGGCTATGGCGTCGGGGCTTTCGAGTTGGCTAAAACCCTGCAAGACCAACGTTGTGACTATTTGGCGGTTGCAGTCGCCGATGAGGGCGAAGACTTGCGGCGGGAAGGGATTTCAATACCTGTTTTGGTGATGAACCCCGAAATGAGCAGTTTTAATCTGCTTTTCGAATACCAACTTGAACCGGAGGTTTACAGTTTCCGTCTGCTCGACGCGCTGATTCGCGAGACAAAACGGCGTGGGATAACATCTTTTCCTATACATATTAAAATAGATACCGGTATGCATCGCCTCGGTTTTGAGCCTTCGGACATGCCGGAAATATGTCGGCGAATCAGGCAACAGAACGGCGTAGTCATCCGTTCGGTCTTCTCGCATCTTGCCGGTAGCGACGCTTGCGAGTTTGACGAGTTTTCGGAACAGCAGGTCTCCGTATTTTCTAAAGTCGCAGCCGTGCTCGAGGAAGGTGTTGGATATCAGTTGATTAAACATATACTAAATTCTGCCGGAATAGAGCGATTCACTCAATATCAGATGGATATGGTACGTCTTGGAATATCGCTCTATGGCATTAGCGTATCCGGATTACGGGGTAAATTACAGTGTGTTTGCTCGCTGAAAACCATAATCTTGCAGATTCGTGACGTCCCTGCAGGCGATTCGATAGGTTACGGTCGGCGAACGGTGGTGTCCCGCGATTCACGCATAGCAATTATCCCGATAGGTTATGCCGATGGACTTGACCGCCGCTTGAGCAATGGGGTAGGCGAGGCGCTTGTCGCCGGTCGCCGATGCCCGATAGCCGGTAATATCTGTATGGATGCCTGCATGATCGATGTAACCGACGTTCCTGAAGCCGCCGACGGCGATACGGTGATAATCTTCAATGATGTCCTTACCGTTGACGAAATAGCCTCCAAAATAGGCACTATCCCATACGAAATCCTAACATCTATTTCTCCGCGTGTCAAGAGAATTTATTTCAGGGAATAGGGTAGTCTGTGACGATAAAATGAAGCGATGAAAGAAAAAAAACACAGCAATGATGATGGAATTTTGATAAAATCCGTATCTTTGTCGGCTGCTATGGATAATTTTAGTAACGACATACGGAGAGCTTGTGATGTTTTGAGGCAGGGAGGCGTCATTCTTTACCCGACGGATACGGTTTGGGGCATTGGGTGCGATGCGACCGATGAGGCGGCTGTGCAAAGGGTTTTTGCGCTCAAACGGCGCGACGACCGGAAGGCGATGCTTGTGCTTATTGATTCGGCCGCACGACTTGAGACATACGTCCGCGACGTGCCCGACGTGGCATGGGATCTGATTGAACTCGCCGACAAGCCTCTTACGATAATTTACGACGGGGCGAAGAACCTTGCTCCGGGATTGCTCGGCGAAGACGGCAGCGTCGGGATTCGGGTGACGCGGGAAACATTCTCGCAACAGCTTTGCAAGCAGTTCCGCAAACCGTTGGTCTCGACTTCGGCGAATATCAGCGGCCAGCCATCGCCTGCAACTTTCGCCGAGATATCCGAAGAGATACGCGGTGGAGTTGATTACATCGTCGAATACCGTCGCGACGAGAAAACATCAGCCAAGCCGTCGGGAATTATTCGACTTGGAGAAGGAAATATGGTGCAAATTATCAGAAAATAGGGATGAATAAAAGGATTCAGAGAATAAAATACTTGGTTTCGGACTTTGTGACAGCGGCAATAGCATGGTTGCTGTTCAATCTTTTACGCTATTGGGAGGTAGCTTCGCAGCAGTTCGATTCGCTGACGAGTTTTATGTCTGATATTCAGGTTATTAAGGGGCAAATCGTGATCCCTTTCTTTTGGTTGGGAATATATTTCCTTTCGGGATATTACAACAAGCCATTCGGAAAATCACGCATCAGCGAACTCTTTACGACCTTCGCGACAGTTGCGATTGGTGTAGTCGTGATCTTCTTCGTGGTCTTGCTGAATGAACTTGCCGCATCGTTCCAAGTCTATTACCGTCAGTTTTTCTATCTTTTCGGCCTGCATTTTGTTCTGACCTACACATGTCGGGCTATTATTACTAATCATGGTTTGCGAAAACAGTGGCGATACGAATGGTATGAAAACATGCTGATAATCGGTACCGGAGCGAACGCCGTCAAGATGCGCGACAGCCTGACTAATCTCGGATACAATATACTCGGTTTCATACACGATGGTCGCGAAATGCAGTCATCGCTTGTCGGTCAAAGCGAGATTCTCGGAACGACTGCTGATATTGCCGCTATAATCAAGGAACGAAAAGTGGACGAGCTTGTCGTTGCGGTCGATTACAACGATGTTGTACCTCTTCTGTACAGCCTCTATCACTATCGTATGCCGATAAAGGTTGTCGCAGAGAAAAATAATATCATATCCAAAGCTAAAGTGACTGATATTCACGGCGTACCGTTTGTGGATGTGACCGAAAACAATTTCTCGGAGGCAGGGAAAAATATCAAGTGGACGATGGATAAATTCGTTTCGGCGCTTGTGTTGCTGATACTCTCACCTGTATATCTCTATGTGGCAGTGCGTATCAAGGCCGGTTCCAAAGGGCCTATTTTTTTCAAACAGGAACGCATAGGCTATCGCGGTAAGCCGTTCACAATATACAAGTTTCGGACAATGTATAACGACACGGTAGGGCAGGGGGCGCTCTTGACGTCGATAGACGACCATCGCGTGACGCCTTTCGGACGCTTCCTGCGCAAATACAGGCTTGATGAATTGCCGCAGTTTTGGAATGTTATTCGGGGTGATATGTCGCTTGTAGGGCCACGCCCCGAACAGCGTTATTACATCGACCGTATCGTCGAAAAAGCGCCCTACTACTACTTGCTTCACAACGTGCGCCCCGGCATTACGTCATGGGGAATGGTCAAGTACGGCTACGCAGAGACGGTTGACAAGATGATTGAGCGCCTCGACTATGACGTGTTGTACTACGAAAATATGTCGCTTGTACTTGATATTAAGATACTTATATATACGGTAAAGATTGTTTTAACAGGGAAAGGAGTTTAGGAACGATGAACGAAGAAAACGAAGGGAAATTTTACAAACTTTTGCTGTGGCTGCAGACGCACATCAAAGAACGTACGTTCGTGCTGTTCATCAGTTTCTTGGTAGGAATCGGCTCGGCGCTTGCAGCAGTGATATTGAAAAAAACGATACATTTCATACAGCAACTGCTAACCGCCAACTTGCAGGAAGGCGCTAATTATTGGTTGCTGATTTATCCGATTATCGGGATTCTGCTGACGGGTTTATTCGTCAAATACATTGTGCGCGATGACATTAGCCACGGCGTTACGAAGATACTTTTCGCCATTTCTCAACGAAAGAGCCGCATCAAGACGCATAATATCTGGTCGTCGCTTATTGCGAGTTCGTGCACAATCGGTTTCGGCGGTTCGGTAGGAGCAGAGGCGCCGATAGTGTTGACCGGTGCGGCGATCGGCTCAAACCTCGGCAGGCTTTTCCGTTTGGAACAGAAAACGCTGATGCTGCTTGTGGGTTGTGGCGCCGCCGGAGCTATCGCAGGAATCTTTAAGGCGCCGATAGCCGGGCTGGTATTCGTGATAGAAGTGCTGATGCTCGACCTGACGATGACGTCCGTGCTGCCGCTACTGATTTCGTCGGTCACCGCCGCCACCATGTCATACATCTTCACCGGCACCGAGGCGATGTTCAAATTCTCGCAGACCGAAGCCTTCGTGATCGGTCGAATCCCGTATGTGCTATTGCTCGGTATCTTTTGCGGCCTTGTCTCGCTCTATTTCACCCGCTCAATGTTTAAGATAGAAGCCGTCTTCCGCAAACTGAAACGGTATTGGCAGAAATTCGTCGTCGGATCCGTGGTTTTGAGCCTTCTGATATTCATCTTTCCGCCACTCTACGGCGAAGGTTATGATACAATCGGCTCGCTGCTCGAGGGTGAATTTGCACCGCTCATGTCGCAAAGTCCCCTCCAAGACATTGGACTTGGATATTGGAACATCGTTATCTTCCTGACTCTTATTATATTAATGAAAGTCTTTGCATCGAGTTCAACCAACAGCGGCGGCGGCTGCGGCGGTATATTCGCTCCAAGCCTTTACCTGGGTTGTATTGCGGGTTTTGTCTTCGCACACACGTCGAACTATTTCGGCATATCCGCCACTCTCTCCGAGAAAAATTTTGCACTTATGGGTATGGCCGGCGTGATGTCGGGTGTGATGCACGCACCTCTGACCGGCGTTTTCCTCATCGCCGAACTAACCGGCGGTTACGACCTTTTCCTGCCCTTGATGATAGTCTCGATAAGTTCCTATGCCACAATAATCGCCTTCGAGCCGCACAGCATATACTCAATGCGCCTTGCACAGAAAGGAGAGTTGATGACCCATCACAAAGACCAGGCCGTCCTGACGCTCTTGAAAATGGAAAATATCATCGAGACCGATTTCATAAAGGTCAATCCGAACATGTCGCTCGGCGACGTTGTAAAGAAAGCTATCGCTCAAAGTTCCCGCAGTATGTTTCCTGTAGTCGAGGACAACGGCAAGTTGATCGGCATAGTTTTGGTGGACAATATCCGTAACATCATGTTCCGACCCGAACTATATGATCGTTTGCACGTCTCGCGGTTCATGGTGTCGCCTCCGGCAAAGATAATCAACAACATGCCTATGGAGAAAATTATGAAGATATTCGACGATACTAAGGCCTGGAATCTGCCGGTAGTCAACGAAGACGGCCATTACCTTGGTTTCGTGTCAAAGTCTAAAATTTTTAATGCCTATCGAGAAGTCTTGGTGGAAACTTTTTCAGGAGACTGAGTAGGTCTAAATTATTTAATAAATCATTAATTATGAAGTATTTAAATTTAAAAACATCGCTATTATTTTTGTTATCGGCAAATTTTATTATTGCTAAAGCGGAGGACAGGAGCATATCCGATGATACGCTTAAAACCTACAATTTCGAGGAGGTGGTGATCACTTCTTCCTCAAAAGAGACTAATGATTTGAGGCGAATGCCCGGAGCTGTTTCGATCATTTCTCCAAGGCAAATTGCCGGTCGGCAAGTGGCGTCGATAAAAGATATCAGCTTGTTTGTGCCGAACCTGTTTATGCCCGACTACGGAGCAAAACTGACTTCCGCAATTTATATTCGTGGCGTCGGGGCGCGAAGCAGCGGGCAGTCGGCAGGGCTATACGTGGACAATGCGCCTTATATGGACAAGAGTTCGTTTGATTTCGAACTAACGGATATTCAGCGTATTGAAGTCTTGCGAGGCCCGCAAGGAACGCTTTACGGGCGTAATGCTATGGGCGGGATTATCAGCGTACATACCCTCTCGCCGCTTGATTTTCAGGGAACTAAAGCGAGTTTTTCGTATGGCAACTACGGACGGTTCGATGCCAAGGTATCGAGTTACGCGAAACTGAGAGAGAACTTCGGACTTTCGGCCGGTATCTATTACGACCGTTCGGATGGTTTCTTCACAAACGCATACAACGGCAAGAAGATTGACGACGCAATTACCTACGGCGGAAACCTCAAATTTGCCTGGAATATAACATCCGGACTGAATGCCGCGCTCTCATCGACCTTGGAAAAAAACGATCAGGGAGCATTTCCATACGGCCTCTACGACCCTTCGACGGACAAGGTGGCACAAGTCAATATCAATGACGAGTCGTCCTATAAACGGATTATGCTTGGCAACAACCTGTCGTTGACATACCAAAATAACAACATCTTACTCACTTCGACAACAGGATATCAATATCTTGACGACGATATGAGAATGGATCAGGATTTCTCCGATAAATTCGTGTTTATTCTAAACCAATTACAAAAACAGCACGCTTTTACGGAAGAAATAACGATTAAAAATAAGACTGAAAATAACTATCGGTGGTCTTTTGGAGTTTACGGTTTTCATAACAAATTGCATACCGACGGCCCTGTAGAGTTCAAACAGGATGGCATTAAGACTGTGCTTCAACCTATTTTTGACGGGCTTAAGGCCGATAATCCTCGTATGCCGACTATCACGGTAAGCAACGAAACGCTACGAATCCCCGGTAGCTTTGAAACACCTTCGACAGGTTTTGCCGTTTATCATCAATCGACATATAATAACCTTTTTATCAACGGATTATCAATTACGGCAGGCCTGCGTCTTGATTACGAACGTCAACGTCTGGAATATGATTCCGAAGCGAAGATGAACTTGAGCATGACTATGTCGTCGGTAGTGCCGCCGACGGATATTAGCAGCATGTATCCGGCCTCAATAATTAACGAACGTATATCGCAGTCATTCAAGCAGTTACTTCCTAAGGCATCACTCAAATATGACTTTACGCCTGCGTCATTCGCTTATATTTCGGCGGCAAAAGGCTATAAGACAGGTGGTTACAATGTCCAGATGTCGGCCGACATAATGCAAAGTCTTATGAAATACGACGTGTTGAATGCTTTCAGGCAGATGATGCCCAACGTCGAGATTGAGGAGCCGAAACCGGTAAAAGACGTTATATCCTACAAGCCCGAAACGAGTTGGAACTACGAGCTTGGCTTCAGAAGTGAGCTGATAAAAGATTATTTGCAGGCCGAATTGACGCTTTTTTACATGGATGTCAATGACTTACAGATAACGAAGTTTGTGTCGGGCGGCAGCGGTCGCTACCTGAGCAATGCCGGTAAAGCCGAAAGTTATGGCGCGGAAGTGACTTTGAATGCACAAATTAACGACAAACTGACCGCAAGCCTTAACTATGGCTTAACTCATGCTACCTTCCTCGATTACAACAACGACAAGGAAGATTTTAAAGGCAAATTTATTCCCTATACGCCGCGCCACACCCTGAGCCTCGGCTTGCAATACAGCAAGATGCTACATGGCGTTTGGCTCGACCAAATCACCGCTTCGGCGCAATCCAACAGTGCGGGCGACATATTTTGGACGGAACGCAATGATGTTCGCCAACACTTCTACACCGTCATCAATGCGCAGGCAGGCGTCCGCAAGGGCATCGTCACACTCAACTTGTGGGCGCGTAACCTTACCGACACCGACTACTCGACCTTCTATTTTGAATCCTTCAGCAAACCATTCATGCAGAAAGGCAAGCCGTTACAATATGGCGTAAAAATAAATATCTCATTCTAAATCAAATGTTTATGACGGAATTTCTAATGGAATATAACCTTGCAGGCTTGATAATAGGGATCGCTACGTTCTTCATTATCGGTCTGTTTCACCCTATTGTCATCAAGGCTGAGTACTATTTCGGGACGCGCTGTTGGTGGGTTTTCTTAGTCTTCGGCATCGGCTTCGTAGCTCTTTCAATTGCGACCGCCGGCATAATCCTCTCGACTGTTTTCAGCGTGTTGGCCTTCTCATGCTTTTGGTCAATCCTCGAAATCTTTGCGCAGAAAAAGCGCGTCGATAAAGGTTGGTTCCCCGCAAATCCTAAGCGAAAAACAAAATAAATTCATCTGATATTGCAACTATTTAGTATAAAGTTTTTATATTTGCAGCGACTTTTCATAACTTAAAGTTTTTTTGTATGAAGAAAGTAATTGGTACTAATCTGGCGCCTGCGGCCATAGGGCCTTACAGTCAGGCCATTCAAGCAGATAAATTGCTGTTTGTATCAGGACAGTTGGGCATAGATCCGGCGACAGGAAATTTCGTCGAAGGCGGAGTCCGCGAACAGGCAGTTCGGGTTTTCAAAAACATCGGGGCTATCCTCTCGGAAGCCGGATACACCATGGCAGATATCGTTAAAACGACGGTATTCCTTGCGGATATCGGTGATTTCGCCGCAGTTAACGAAGTATATGCATCACAGTTTGAAGGCGACTTTCCGGCGCGCTCGGCAGTAGCGGTGAGAACTTTGCCGAAGAACGGCCTTGTCGAGATTGAAGTCGTCGCGGCTCACTAATTTTTATGAAAATGTGTAAGTCATGGAACTAAATCATAATCATTCGCATCATCATCACCATCACGGAAACAGCGCGACAAAAAATATAACCGTCGCCTTTTTCCTGAATCTGTTTTTCGTCGTTGTCGAATTGATAGGCGGCCTCTACACTAACAGTATTGCGATATTGTCGGATGCGTTACATGACTTCGGCGACTGTCTTTCGCTCGGAGTAGCGTATGCTTTCCAGAAAAAGGCCTCGAAAAAGCGCGATAATAAATACACTTACGGCTATAAACGCTTTTCTCTAATGGGATCTGTCTTTCTGTCGGGCGTTCTTTTTCTGAGTTCGGTTTTCGTGATAATAGAAGCATCGAAGCGCCTATTCTCGCCACAAGAGGTGCATGTAGGCGGAATGTTGTGGATAGCGATATTTGGTCTGATAATTAACGGATTAGCTGCATTGAGGCTGAAAAAAGGTACATCCTTAAACGAACATGCGGTATTCCTTCATATTATGGAAGACGTTCTTGGCTGGGTGGCTGTGCTGATAGTCAGCATAGTGATGTCATTCGTGGACTTCCCTGTCCTCGATCCTATTCTTTCGATAGTAATCAGTGTTTGGGTATTGACGAATGTATTCCGGAACATGCGGGCGACATTCAGTATAATGCTGCAAGCATCACCGCTCAACGTTGACCTCGATGAACTTAGAAAATCAATCGCCGACGTGCCCTATGTCGAATCAATCCATGACCTGCACCTGTGGTCGCTTGACGGCGAATCACACATCATGACCCTTCATGTGGTCACAAACACAGCCTTAACGGAACAGTTGAAACACAATATCATAGACGTAGCAAAACCTTATCATATCGACCATGTGACAATCGAGTTAGAAAAGCCTAATGTCGATTGCCAGCATAGTTGCGATTAATAATGTTTTTTCTTCATTTCGTCGATATTTTTACCCCGTTTTGTCGATTTTCTATTGTGGGATATGCTGTGGCGGATTAATTTTGTCGCCGTTAAGTCAAACCCGAAGCGGCAATATCGCCCCTTCATAAAATTTTTAAAAAATGAACGCGAATAAAACTTTATTACTTTTAGTCTTGAGCCTCGTCCTTATGATTGGCAGCGGGGTATTACTTGAATGGTCGCTCAACGACCTTACCGTAACGTCAACAGTGTTGACGGTCGTGACACTTTCTTTGACGTCGGTTTTCCTGTTCATCATCGGTGCGGCTATGGCCGGATACAGTGTCGGTCGCAGTAGCGCCTACGGGCAACACGGCTTGAACAACAGCGTAGCTTTCGCCCTGACCGTTGTCGCCGCCGGAGCGCTAATGCTGTGCTTCAACATCGGCGTATTCAATCCTGTCTGGAAAGGCTTTTTCTTTTCCTGGCCGATGCTTCTTTTCGTAATCGGCGCAATAGGCGTCTGTCGTTTCCATTTTATAACGGGAATTATCATTGTCGCTGCGGGAAAATTCTTCCTGTTCGACAAAGCGGCGGCAATGTTCCCGGGCGATGTGCCTTTTGAAAACTTCGTCGGAACGTACTGGCCTGTTTTCTTCATCGTCGCCGGCGTAGTCATACTCTTATGCGTAATAATAAAACCTTCCCGTAAGTGTCGCAACGGCGAACGGTGGAAAGAGAATTTCAAGCCGACATCGGAACAAAACAAGGATGGTAAAATCGACATGAAATTCGTATTCAGCGGCACTGAATATGTCATTCTCGACCCCGTATTTTATGGAGGAAACATCGAAGTCGTCTTCGGCGGCATGGAACTCGACCTACGACGTACAACCCTGCCCGAAGGCGAGACTTTTCTCTATGTCAAATCGGTTTTCGGCGGCGTCGTGATTACGGCTCCGGATACTTGGGATATCGAAATCCGCTCAAACTCGTTCGCCGGTGGTTCCAGCGATTCGAGGGTAAAGAATATTGATAAGGATAAGACGCGCAGACTCATTATTTTAGCTAAATCGACATTCGGAGGGGTTGATGTTAAGTGATTTATTATGAGTGCATTAGACAAATACGGGAAGATATATATCGCGGTCTGCTTTGTGGTAGCCGCGATATATTCATTCGTTATGGGCGGTGATTATGTTTTCATCGCTGTTGACGGATTTGTATTTGGGCTTCTGATTTGCCTGTCGGGATACGCACTTTGGAACTTTTTCAGCTTCGGTTTGCCGACAGACTATTCCTTTAAATACAAAATCATTACACTTTCCGGAACGGCTGTTTTGACGGCGCTTTTCATCAATGGCGCGGAAACATTGGCTGTCTTCGCTATATTCCCGGATTCGTTTAATTCATTCGTCTCGACGCTTCCCGTACGTATTTTCATCACCTTTCTGCTTTTCGTGATTTTCCGGCTGTATTATTCCTGGGCGGCTCACGGTAGAGAAAATATTCCGGACAGCGTGGAACCTCATGCTGAAATCACCGATCGCCTGTCGGTACGCAGCGGGCAAAAGATAAAGATTATCCCCGTCGAAACTATCCTGTTCGTCAAGGCCGACGGCGATTATATCTCAATTCATACCGCCGAAGGCAGTTGGCTCAAAGAGCAGACTATGAAGCAAACCGAAGACATGCTGCCGCGGGAAACATTCATACGAATACATCGCTCATTTATTGTTAACCTCAACCAAATCAGCCGTATAGAGCGATATGGCGAAAAACAGTTGGTCGCCCTTGCCAACGGCGAGAAGATAAAAATCAGCGCCGCCCGCTATCAAATCCTGAGGCGAAGCCTCGGATTCTAACCCCGTACGGCAAAAGATTTTTCGCATAAAACCATTGTTTATTGAAAGAAAAACCTTACATTTGCAATGATGTAAAGTATAATAACGCGAGAAAAATGAACAAAAAAGGTTTTGGGACGATAGCTGTCTATTTGACTTCGATTTCATCAATACTTGGGGCGATTTTGTTCCTGCGTTTCGGGTATGCGACGGGTACGCTCGGCTTCTGGGGAGCGATTGCCATCGTGTTACTTGGGCATCTGATAACTATCCCAACGGCTCTTGCACTGTCGGAACTTGCCACAAATACCCGCGTTGAGGGCGGCGGCGAGTATTTCATCATCTCACGTTCGTTCGGACTGAAAATCGGCTCAACAATAGGAATCACGCTCTTCCTTTCCCAAGCTATCAGCATTGCCTTTTATACAATCGCTTTTGCTGAATCATTCGGCTTTATGTTCGACTGGATAAAGGCGCAATACAATTTCGACCTGCCGCACCGGTTTGTCAGCATACCGACCTTGATCATCTTAGCCTTCATGCTTCTGAAACAAGGCGCGGGGTCGGGGATGAGACTGCTTTATATCGTCACCCTGATTCTCGGCGTTTCGCTGCTCTTCTTAATGCTCGGCAAGCCTGT
Source organism: Tannerella sp. (assembly GCA_031271805.1). GTDB lineage: Bacteria > Bacteroidota > Bacteroidia > Bacteroidales > Tannerellaceae > Tannerella. Next base: position 7,244 of record JAISUX010000123.1, on the reverse strand, counting down.
CGGGATAGCCGATGGGACGATTTCTCCAACCGATACGCCGCACTTGGCAAGTAACTTCGGATTCTTCAATAGCGACAAGTTCTTCATTATCTTCGCGATATGCTTTCCGGCGTTCACGGGTATGACAATGGGTGTAGGTTTGAGCGGCGATCTGCGCGACCCGGGAAAGTCTATCCCGCTCGGAACAATGCTTGGGACGTTCACGGGGCTGATTGTATATGTGATCATTGTTTGGAAACTCGCTTCATCGGTGTCGCAAAGTGATTTAATCGGCGATCAAATGATTATGTCGCGCATAGCCTTCATGGGTAATATCGTCATACCGTTGGGCTTGGCGGCATCTACTTCGTCGTCGGCTCTGGGTGCAATGATTGTCGCTCCCCGTACATTGCAGGCTATTGCGAGCGACGGCATGTTCCCTTCACGGCGGCTCAACCGTATATTTGCCAAAGGATCCGGTAAGACTAACGAACCGCGTGCCGCATCAGTGCTCGTATTTACCATAGCTCTCGCTTTTGTGGCTCTCGGCGATATCAATAGCGTAGCGGGCGTTATCTCGATGTTTTTCCTCATAACATACGGCACGCTATGCCTAAGTTCGTTCCTCAACCATTTCGGTTCGCCGCCTTCGTATCGCCCGCGCTTCAAATCGAAGTGGTACCTCTCGCTTGCCGGCTTCCTCTTGTCGGTATGGGTAATGTTTATGATTAGCCCTGGCTACACGTTTATCGCCTACTTCGTCATCATACTGATATACGTTTTTATCGAGCAACACAACAAAGACCAAAAGGGATTGGTCAGTATCTTCAAAGGCGCACTGTTCCAACTCAATCGGCAGTTGCAAGTATATATGCAAAAACACCAGTCGAGTATGGACAACGAAGAATGGCGTCCGGCGGTCATTTGCGTCTCTTCACATTCTTTCGAGCGTGAAAAAATTATGGAACTGATGAAATGGATAAGTCATCAACATGGCTTTGGGACATACTTTCACCTCATTGAAGGCTATTTCAGCAAGCAAAAATATCTGGAATCGCGCCTTATACTACAGCAGCTCGTCGGCTCGGCCAAAGACCGCGGCAGCACACTCTACATCGACACAATGATTTCGCCGTCATACACCTCGGCCATAGCGCAAGTCATACAAACACCGTCGATTTCGGGGATGGAAAACAACATGGTTATCTTCGAGTATGACAAGCGTCGCCGGGACGAACTTTCCGGAATCCTCGAAAACGTCAATCTCGTACGCGCAGGCAACTTCGATATCGGCATCTTCGCTATATCAGAACATTTCACGCGCCCTTCAAACGGTATTCACGTCTGGATACGCGAATACGACACCCTGAACGCCAATTTCATGATACTGCTCGGTTACATCATCATGTCGCATCCCGACTGGAAACATAGCCAAATCAAAATCTTTCCCGCGAGCGCTAAGGAAAGTTTCGCCTATACACAAAAAGAACTTGAGGAACGCATCGCCGCAGGCCGCCTGCCGATAACGCTTGCCAATATTGAGTTCGTGATGCTCGACAAAGACCGCTCTTTCGCCGATGCCGTCGCCGAATATTCGTCACAAGCCGCCTTGATAATCATCGGTTTTCACGAAGAAATGATAAAACCCGACATGCAAAAATTCTTCTTTGAATTTAAAACATCCGGAGATATTCTCTTTGTTAATAGTCTGACAATTAAAGAAATAACATGATTATCCCAATGCTACGTCGAGTATCATCATCAAAACAAAGCCAATAGCTACGCCGATAGTAGCAATATTAGAATGGGTACCGGTTTGTGCCTCGGGAATCAGTTCCTCGACTACAACATATATCATCGCGCCGGCAGCAAAAGCGAGTAAATAGGGCAGTATCGGCAAGGTAACGGAGATCAGCAAGATAGTGATTATACCGGCTATTGGCTCGACTATTCCCGACAGAGCGCCGCTGATGAAGGCCTTGCGGCGCGACCGGCCGGCGCTTTTTAGCGGCATCGAGATTATTGCTCCTTCGGGGAAATTCTGTATCGCTATGCCGACAGATAGCGCCATAGCGCTTGCAAATGAAATGTTCGACACGCCTTCCATCATGCCCGCCAAAACGACGCCAACCGCCATCCCTTCGGGAATATTGTGAAGCGTGACCGCGAAAACAAGCATGGTATTTTTCTTCAACTTCGTCTTCACTCCTTCAGGCTCATCCGAATTGATATGCAGATGCGGAATAACACTGTCTAACAGCAACAGGAAGCCCATTCCCGCAAGAAAACCTACCGACGCAGGTAGCCATGTCGCGCTAATATCTTGATCCTTAGCCATCTCGAGCGACGGCAGCAATAGCGACCACACCGAAGCCGCGACCATCACTCCCGAAGCGAAGCCGAGCAGCAGCTTCTGCAAACGAGGCGAAATCTCGTCCTTCAGCAAATACACCATCGCCGCGCCAAGCACAGTCCCGACAAAAGGTATCAACAATCCTATAGTTATATTTGTCATAATTATTTATTATTATGCCCGCAAAGGTAACAAAAATCTCAATTTATTTCTTAACTTTGCACCCTCAAAACGATTCGAAAAATGGAAAATAAACATTTTAAAAGGACTTTGATTACGTCGGCTTTGCCTTATGCAAACGGGCCTGTACATATCGGTCACCTTGCCGGAGTATATGTGCCGGCAGACATTTATGCGCGTTACCTCCGTCTCAAGGGCGAAGACGTGCTTTTTATCGGCGGAAGCGACGAGCATGGCGTACCAATCACCTTGCGCGCCAAGAAAGAAGGCGTCACACCCCAGGATATCGTTGACCGCTATCATGGCATTATCAAGAAATCATTTGAGGACTTCGGCATCACATTCGATATCTATTCACGCACCTCGTCGGAAACTCACCGCCAGGTCGCTTCCGATTTTTTCCGCACTCTCTACGACAAGGGGAAATTCATAGAGAAAACAAGCGAACAGTATTACGATACGGAGGCCGGACAGTTCCTTGCCGACCGCTATATCATGGGAACATGCCCCCATTGCGGCAACGAAAACGCCTATGGCGACCAATGCGAGCAATGCGGCACATCATTAAGCCCGACCGAACTCAAGAACCCCCGCTCAACGATAAGCGGCAGCAGCCCCGTCATGCGCGAAACAAAGCATTGGTATCTGCCTCTCAATGAATATGAACAGTTTTTCAGGAAATGGATTCTCGAAGAACATAAGGAGTGGCGGCCGAATGTCTATGGCCAATGTAAGAGTTGGCTCGACCTCGGCCTGCAACCACGCGCCGTCAGTCGCGACCTCGACTGGGGCATCCCCGTACCTGTCGAAGGCGCCGAAGGTAAAGTCCTGTACGTCTGGTTCGATGCGCCGATCGGCTATATCTCAAATACAAAAGAACTGCTACCCAACGACTGGGAAAAGTGGTGGAAAGACCCCGAAACCAAAGTCGTCAACTTTATCGGCAAAGATAATATCGTCTTCCATTGCATCGTTTTTCCGGCAATGCTCAAAGCCGAAGGATCGTTTATATTGCCGGAAAACGTGCCTGCAAACGAATTTCTGAACCTCGAAGAAAATAAAATCTCGACCTCGCGCAATTATGCGGTCTGGCTAAATGAATATCTCGAAGAACTTCCGGACAAACAGGATGTTCTGCGCTATGTCCTGACGGCCAATGCGCCTGAAACGAAAGATAATAACTTTACTTGGAAAGACTTCCAAGACCGCAATAACAACGAACTCGTAGCGATACTCGGTAACTTCGTCAACCGCGCTTTAGTGCTTACTAATAAATACTTCGGCGACAAGGTGCCTCCCTGCGGCGAACTGACGGAATACGACGCGGCGACCCTAAAGGAGTTTGCCGAGGTCAAAACAGAAGTTGAACGCCTGCTCGACACTTATCACTTCCGCGATGCGCAACGTGAAGCGATGAACCTTGCCAGAATCGGCAATAAATATCTCGCCGATACCGAGCCGTGGAAAATCGCCAAAACCGACCTCGATCGTGTCTCTACAATCCTCAATATCGCGCTTCAAATCACGGCAAACCTCTCAATCGTCTTCGCACCTTTCCTGCCTTTCAGCATGAAACGTCTTGCTAATATGCTTAATATCAATACATTCGGATGGGATAAGTTAGGCTCGACCGACTTGCTTGCGGCAGGACATAAACTCGGTACAACCAAACTCCTTTTTGAGAAAATCGAAGATGATGTGATCAAAAAGCAGGTAGAAAAACTTGAGGCGACAATCAAGATTAATGAGGCGGCGAACGGCGAGATCTCAGCAAAACAGGCTAATCCTGTCCGTGAAACAGTTGCCTTCGATGACTTCGGGAAACTCGACATCCGCGTAGGCTCCGTACTCGAATGTTTTAAAGTTCCTAAGGCCGACAAATTGCTTCAATTCCGCATCGACGACGGCCTCGGAGGACGTACAATCATCTCCGGAATCTCCGCTTTCTATGAGCCGGAAGACCTTATCGGCAAACAAGTCTGTTTCATCGCCAACCTCGCTCCCCGCAAGCTCAAGGGCGTCACGTCCGAAGGCATGATCCTGTCGGCCGAAAACGCCGACGGAACACTTTCCGTCATAACACCGGATAAATTAGTCAACCCAGGTAGTGAAGTGAAATAGTATGAAAATGAACGATATAAGCCGCCAATACTTGCTCCGTAAAAATGAAATTGATGCGGCAGTGCAAGAGGTTTTTGAAAGCGCCCGGTTCATCAATGGTCCGCAGGTGAAGATTTTTACAGACAAGCTGTCGAAATACCTCGACGTCCCGCACGTCATTCCATGCGGCAACGGCACCGACGCCCTGCGCATGGCCTTGCAGGCGCTCGGAATATGCGAAGGTTGCGAAGTCATCCTTCCCGGCTTCACATACATAGCGCCTGTCGAAGCCGTTGTTTCGGTAGATGCAAGGCCTGTCTTAGTCGATGTCGATCCGGCAACATTCAATATCAACGCCTCACTGATCGAAAACGCAATAACCCCCTGTACGGAAGCAATAATCGCCGTCCACCTCTTCGGCCAATCTTGCGATATGGAAGTCATAAAAGACATCGCCGAGAAATACAACCTTAAAATTATCGAAGACAATGCACAATCCCTCGGTGCAGACTATATCTTTAAAGATGGCCGCCGCCGAAAACTCGGAACTATAGGGAATGTCGGCATCACGTCTTTCTTCCCGACCAAACCTCTCGCCTGTTATGGCGATGGAGGCGCAATGTTCACACGCAATTCCGGAACCGCCAACCACTTTTACAAACTTGCCAACCACGGCCAAAACGAGAAATACCATCACGAGATCATAGGCTGTAATTCGCGCCTCGACACTGTTCAAGCGGCTATTCTCAACGTCAACTTCAAATACATCGAAGCTGACGCCGACCGCCGCCGCCGGATAGCGGCCGGATATGACCAGGCTCTCGGTAGTTGCCCTGATATCATCCTGCCCACCGCAATGCCTTATTCAACACATGTTTACCATCAATACACCATCCGTGTGTTGAACGGACGTCGCAATGCCCTCAAGCAATATCTTGAAGAACAGGACATTCCTTCGATGATTTACTATCCGTTGCCTGTCCATGAACAGGAAATCTATAGCTATCTTGTGCGCATCTCCGGTTCCGTCACCGAATCGAAGAATCTCACACAGGAAGTCCTTTCCCTGCCAATCCACCCGGAATTGACGGAAAGCGAACATGCCCGAATAATCGAAGCAATCGGTAAATTCTTCCTCGGTTAAATCGAAATTTGCTTGCAGAGCGCAAAAAAACTTTTTTTACATGCTTCATTTTTCATTTATTTTCTTATCTTTGCAGCGTTTTTAAGCGACTCTTGTTACCCCATTTATGGGAGTGACGGGGCTTTGCTTTGCATAGACAGATGAAAAAAATACGTTTTGGAGTAGTAGGAAGCGGTCGTATCGGAAAACGACACGCCGAGATGATAACCCGCGAATCGGGCGCCGAACTTGCGGCTATTTGTGATATAAAACCTAAAGAAGAACTTGGAATAGAGGCCTTCGATGTCCCGTTTTTCCGAAGTTTTGAGGATTTGCTGAATAGCGGCATATCTATGGACGTTATCAATATCTGCACGCCCAACGGTCTTCACGCGCAAATGGCGATCGAGGCTATCGAAGCCGGTTACCATGTAGTAATCGAAAAACCTATGGCGCTTACCGTTTCAGATGCCGAAAAGGTAGTCTTCACCGGACTGAAATATTGCCGCCAAGTCTTCTGCGTGATGCAAAACCGCTATTCCCCGCCTTCGGTATGGATTAAGGATTTGCTCGCAACCGGATGCCTCGGCGAAATCTACATGGTGCAACTCAACTGCTATTGGAACCGCGACGAACGCTATTACCAACCCTACGGTTGGCACGGCACAAAAAAACTCGATGGCGGCACATTATTCACGCAGTTCTCGCACTTCATCGACATGATGTACTGGCTTTTCGGCGACATTACCGACATAAACGCCCGCTTTGCCGACTTCAACCATGCTGAACTAACAGAGTTTGAGGATTCGGGCGTTGTGCAGTTCCGTTTCATCAACAACGGTAGCTTAGGATCGCTCAATTACTCAACATCGGTATGGGATAAAAATCTCGAAAGCAGCATGACTATTATCGCCGAAAACGGTAGCGTACGCATCGGCGGACAGTATATGGACAAGGTAGAGTACTGCCATATACGCGATTACGAAATGCCGCAACTCGTTCCTACCAATCCTGGCAACGACTACGGCTCCTACAAAGGCTCGGCACAAAATCACCACCTCGTAATCCGCAATGTAGTAGAAGTCCTCTCTGCCGACGACCCGTCGAAAACTATCTCTACCAACGTCCTCGAAGGCCTCAAGGTAGTAGATATTATTCGGAGAATCTACGCATTGAGAAACTGATTCCGCCATATTAGGCAAATATGTCAACAACACCAAACAATAACGAACCATCCCTGAAAGAAAAGACCGCCAAAGGCATTTTTTGGGGTGGGGTAGGTAGCGGCTTGAGGCAGATCTGCACATTAGTCTTCGGCATTTTCCTTGCCCGTATCCTCAATGACAATGACTACGGACTTGTTGGCGCGTTGGCTATTTTCGGGATGATCGCCTCCTGTATTATCGACAGTGGTTTTTTAATCGCCTTAACAAATAAAAAAGATGCAACAGATGAGGATTATAATGCTGTTTTCTGGTTCAATACATTGACGGGAATAGCGATTTATAT
>JAISUX010000085.1 GCA_031271805.1 Tannerella sp. | reverse complement strand
CATTACGAAGACAGCATAGTGGCTTTGAACCCTGCGCTGTCGGCGTATATGAAAAAGCGGGCGACGTTGAATGGAGTGCAGAACAACGGCTCGTACTCTAACCCCGTGGCAGTACTTTATAATGAGGTAATTACGTATAAAATAACTGCGATCAACGCCAACTCTGCTACCGGCAGCTCAATGACTATCACCGACACATTGCCCGCATATATGGATTACAACTCCGGTAGCGGCATACCGACTCCTGTCTCAACGACGGCTGCAACAACACCACCGCGCACAGTGCTGACATGGACGTTAAGCGGTTTGACACCCTATTCGACACAAACCGCTGAGTTTAAGGCGCAAACCCAATCCGGTTCCGTAGCCTCGCAGCCCTTGTTCGTCAACAGCGCGTGGGTGACGGTTTCCGACACTATCTTAGTTCCGACCGACAGCTCCACCTACCATCAGGGCGCGGGCGTTGCAGCAGTTATCTTCTCGTCAGGCGCAGGCGGATTCATATTCAACTCTGATGTTCAGGCTGTTGATTACCGTTCAACCCCACGCTCAGGCGTCATTGTCGTCCCTGATGATGGCTATAAATTTGTCGGTTGGTCGCATGACGCTTACGTCTCGCTTCGTGGCATTGAGATCCCCGCCTCCGACGGCATCATGCACTACGACACATTGACCATATACGGCAATGTGGAACTCCACGCTGTGTTCGCACCCACATCAACCGCCACCAACAGCACAGAGGTTGAAAATCTTCGGTCTGATGTTCCATCTATCTGGGCAAGCGACAGTTACCTGTATGTCCGCATAGAGGAAGAACCGATCGCGTCGAAAACGTACATCCTCCGTGTCTATACCCCCGAAGGCGTCTTAATCAAGCAACAAACAATCCTCACCAAAGGCATCTTTAAGACCCGCCTCCCCCGCGGCATCTATATCGCCACCCTCAACAACGGCGTCGGCACAAAGGTATTGATAGAGTGATGAGCATAATCTGCGTAGCGATCAGTTCACATGAACAAACATTTTCCGTCATTGATTTGCGCGTTTGGGAATAGTTTTGTATCTTTGCTGCAAAATAATCGACCTGAAAGGGGTTGGCATCGACTATCCTCCAGATTTCACGTTTTGGACGTCGATGCCTATCCCGCTGCAATGACGAAAGCGGTAAATTCTCTCCTATGCACGTTTACGGACTAAATATAAAAGAAATGAAAAAGTATATTCTGAAAATCACGTTGTTATGCCTCGTTTGCAGTTGTTCGTCGTTCGACCCGGAGGCGTTTGAACAAGCAGTGCAAAACGGCATCAAAGCCAATGAAGGTTTCGAGCGTTGCCTGCGATTTGTCAATGGCTGGCTTGCAGAAGCCGATTCGGTATCGGGACTGATACCCCGCAATCTAACGAGTAGCCGCGATATATGGAATGCTTGCGACGCGGCTGCCGACAATTATCCGTTCATGGCGCTTACCGCGGCTATTCTTGGCAATAAATCGTTGAATAGCAGAATGTTATCCATTCTGGAAGCAGAACGCAAACTGACCTCGCGCATCGGCCGCCTGCCTGATACGTATTCGTTTCCAAAACAAGGATTTTTATACGAACAACCTAACTTGAAAGAAATTGTCTTCGGAAGCGCCGAATACATGAAAGACGGGCTTGTGCCTGTCACCGAATTTCTCGGCAAAAGTCCGTGGTCGGAACGTTTGCTCGAAATCCTTGACGACCTCGACACGGAGCTTCACTTGACGCCGGAATTGATTCATGAGACATTCGGATATATCCAGGCTGTGGAAACGAGCGGCGACATGCTGCAAGTCTTGTCACGCGCCTACCGGATGACCGGTGACCGACGCTATCTTGAACGCGCTATCCGCTTCGGCGATTATTATCTCAACGACCGACGCCTACCGACCCTTGTGACCGAAGAACAAGGCTTGCGATTGCGCGACCATGGATGTGAAATAGTAAGCGGTTTGACCGAGCTATATGCCGCTATATATATGGAAGATGCCGATAAAAGGGCGGAATATCAGCCGTTTATCCATAAAATGATTGATGCTGTGCTTGCTAAAGGTCGAAATGAAGACGGTTTGTTCTACAACGCTATAAACCACGTGACGGGCGAAATCACTTCCGACGGGATTGCCGACACTTGGGGATACACTTATGATGCGATTTATACCGTCTATCTGCTCGACGGGACGGAAGAATATCGCGAGGCCGTATTGAAAGCTTTGCGCGGAGTGACCAAATACCGGAAATTTAATTGGGAACACGGCTCTGCCGACGGTTATGCCGATGCCATCGAAGGCGCCCTGAACCTGTACTTTTTCGAGCCGCTTCCCGAAACTACCGAATGGATTGATTCCGAAATACTTAATATGTGGGATATCCAGAAACCATCAGGTATCATCGAGGGATGGCATGGCGACGGCAATTTTGCCCGCACTACGCTGATGTATTGCCTCTGGAAAACCGGCGGCGTTACAATTGATGACTGGGATAACAACCTCATATATGGGGCTTTGGTAAAAGATGGAAAAATCTTTTTAACGCTATCTTCGCCTACCGAACGGACGGTAAGATTGCATTTCGAACCGGAACTGCACCGGTCGAATCTTAATATGCCCGTTAACTATCCGAGAATAAACCAGTTTCAGGAATGGTTTCCGGTAGATAGCAATAAAACCTACCGCATAACTAATGCCAAAACAGGTAAATCGGTCAGAGTGACAGGATCGCAATTACTTGACGAATACGAAGTTACTATAAATGCAAACGAAGCGCTTTGCATAACAGTTCGCCAGTTATAAATTTAGAAAGCATTGGGGAGACAAAGTGCCTCCCCAACGTCATTGTTTACATCAAAAGAAAAATGTTTTCAAGGGTTCATCGGCATCGAAATACTGACATTCTCGTCGGCTTTCTTCTGATACACCCTTTTCAGAGTAGCCTCGTAGCCTTTGACGGTAACCTTGTACGACTTCAATAAGCCGAACAAGTAAGAAACTGTCTCGGTGTCGTACTGCGGAGCAATAATCATGTCTGCATTTGTGCCCTGCAGTGCGTTGTAGATAGCTGCCGACTTGACCTTAGCAACCCTGTTGCCGAAGATGCTTGCATTCGTTTCCGCGCCCTTAACTTCCGAGAATCGGCTGTCGCCGGCAACTTTCCAAAAGTTAAGCAGGTACCAAGCGCTTGCCCGTCCCGTTTTCTTCTGCTCAAGATTGAAATCAAACTCAGCCTTCATAAGATCCGGCACCACCTCAGAATATGCTATCGGCGCTGCCAGCCCCGTCTTACTGATCGTTGCGCAACTCACACTCATAAACATAACCGCGCAAGCCAATACCGCCCACATTACTATCCTACTCCTTGTCAGGTCTTTCGGACTACTAACCCCGTTTTTTTTAGTGGTATCTGTCTCCACTGCGCAGCACTTGCGTGCACCCGCCACTCCTGTAACAAATAACTTTGTCATAAAATTAAATTAATAAAAAACACCTATTATATATGTGCATTACGCATCATATCATACTATGGTGTCTCTCACGCAGGCGCACAACAAAGGCGCAGAGCAACTGTCTCGTTCCTTTATCCTGTCGAAGGCATCTCCATAGCCCACACAAAAAATAAATAACAGTTACCTGCGCCTCATCCGTATAATAATACCGTTGAAAGTATAATCATATCGAAAAAGACGCAAGCGCACGTCATCTATTTTCCCTCCTGTGTGTTGGAAACTGGAGATTTCTCGACAGAGAAAAATATATTCGTAACGCTTACGTTTCGACTAAAAAATAGTTCTTATCAAGGTATCATTCTGCTCGACACTTGTCAACCATGTACGGCTTTCTTAACGCCGTAATCAAGATACTCTTTGTAAAAACTTATTGCAAAGATAAAACAGTTTTTTCATATATGCAAATTTTTTGGTGATTTTTTTTAAATTTCTATTATTTACGCCTTAATTTTCAATCGCCCGAAGGTATTTTTCGCTTACCTTTTCCCAGTTGATTACATTCCAAATAGCTGTAAGATAGTCAGTTCGGCGATTTTGATATTTCAAATAATAGGCATGTTCCCAGACATCTATGCCCAAAATCGGAATGCCGCGTTCTTCGGCAATATCCATCAGCGGATTGTCCTGATTGGCCGTCGAAACGACCTTCAAACCGTTGTTTTTTGTCACAATGAGCCATGCCCAGCCAGAGCCGAAGCGCCCTGCTGCAGCCTTGTTAAGTTCGGTTTGAAGATTTTCAAGACTGCCGAACTGTAGGTCTATGGCTGCAGCAAGTTTGCCTTGCGGCTTTTTTGCCGTTCCGGGCGTCAGGATTTCCCAAAACAGCGAATGATTGTAATGCCCGCCGCCGTTGTTGCGCACCGCCGTTCCATATTTTGAAACGTTGAGTATCAGATCTTGCAGCGAGACGCCCGAAATACCTGCATCCGCAAGCGCCTTATTCAAATTGTCCACGTATGCTTTATGATGCCGCGAATGATGTATTTGCATTGTCACAGAGTCAATATACGGCTCTAAATCAGAATATTGATATGTCAGTTCGGGCAGTGTGAACGTTTGCCCCACAACGCTCTGATACGCAGAAAAAGCCACCATCAGAACCAATAATATTATACTTTTCAATGATTTCATATTTATATCAATTATAAAATTTATTGCCGCAAAGATATAGAAAATTCCGAATAATAACAATGCAATTTTTCGTTTTTTTTAGCCACTCACGCCGATTCGGATGTTTCGGCAGGCTCAGCGGCCGGGATTCGACGCAAGCAAAGACTATTTTATACTCACCGTTATGCGACCATAACATGGCGAGGGGTCGAGCTGACGACTGTAGTTGCCCCAGGCTATCTCAGGGTAATCCCAGCGGTTGTTGACGTACCAGACCAACTGCTC
>JAISUX010000049.1 GCA_031271805.1 Tannerella sp. | reverse complement strand
GCTATGCCGACAAGCCGTCGGCCGAGACGGAAGAGTTCCTCGCGGCGTTCCGCGAAGGCAAGCGGCGGGCGAAGAAGTACGGTCGCGAGCTGAGCTATTCGGGTGCAAGGCTGGGGACGCTGACGAACCACTTCTGCGCCGTGTCGCAGGATTCGTTCGCGTTGCTGCCCGACGGCACTGTCTCGTCGTGCTTTGAAGCCTGCACGAAGGATTCGCCCTTCGGTCATATCTTCTTCTACGGACAGCACGACGGCAAGGGCGGCTATCGTTACGACGCCGACCGCCTCAACCTGCTCCGACGACAGGCCGTGCAGTATCGCGACCATTGCAGCGAATGTTTTGCCAAATGGACCTGCGCGGGCGACTGTTTCCACAAAACGCTTGTCCTCAACGGCGGCTCGACCGAGTTCCACGGCTCCGGCCGCTGCCATATCAACCGCGAGCTGACCAAAGACCAGATTCTGGAAAAGATCCGTGAAGCCGGCGGCCTCTGCTGGCACGAACTGCCCGACCACCTGCGCGAAGAAGCGTATGCGGCGCTGAGGGAGAAAGAGGGAAAGACAGCGTAAAACTATAGAAAATCACGTATATGAACAGACATAGAAAAAAAATCAAAATTAAAGCAATCGCCGGATCAGCCCAACGACGTCCCGATGGGCTGCAGGAACCGTTCGAGAACTCCCGACAATATGCCAAGGGCTACGAGATTCGTTCGTGAACATCCGACGACGTTCTGCAGTACTTCAAATCATGTTCGGGAACACCCGATGATGACGCGCATGGCTGCAAGATGCGTTATGGAACGCCCGACGATGCTTTTATTCAACTATTTTTAAACTAACTAAAATATAAATCATTATGAAAATAACATATCTTGCTACTTTCGGACTATAATATTTTATAATTCTTCACGGTATCAATCATCGCGAGGATATTCTCGACGGGGGTACCGGCCTGGGCATTGTGGCACGAGCAGCAGATATAGCCTCCGCCATCGCTGCCGAGTGTTGAGAGGCAGTCGGTCGTCTCGCGCACAACGTCTTCGACCGTCCCCATCGGCAGGGCTTTCTGGTTCTCTACGCCACCGTGGAAGATGAGGTCGCGGCCGAACATCTGTTTCAGGCGCGACATTTCCATGCCCGGACATACGTGCTGTATTGGGTTCAAGATATCCACACCGCACTCTATCAAGCCCTGCACGACGGGAAAAGCCGCTCCGTCGGTATGGAACAGCACCTTTTTTCCATGGCTGTGTATCAGGTCGCACCATTTCCGTAGCCTCTCACGGAAGTGTATTTCCCATGATTCGAGAGGGATAAGGAGGTTGTCCTGCATTGCCATGTCGTCGCTTATGAAAACTATGTCAATCAAATCGCCGAGTTCGGTCATGAAACGGTCGAGCATCTTTGTCTGAATAGCGTCGATATAATTGAGCGTTGCCTCAAGAAAGTCCTGATTTACAAGAATATCGAGCATAGCATTTTGCAATCCGCGCATTTGACAATAGATCTCGAAATGCGAAATCCACGGCCCAATTGTTGCAAAATTCCATTTCCGCGCACTCTCGGCCAAAGCCCTCGCGTTTTCGTAATCGAACATATCCGGATCAGGCCATGAAGGATAACTATCTAATTGTGAAGTATTTTCATAGCCGGCAAGAGGCGGATTGATATACTCCTGATAGGTAGCCAATCCTGCCTTTACCATTCGTGTGGGAACGCCCCAAAGCGTGATCTCGCCGCTGTCGTTAGGATCGAAATAACGCCCGTTGTAACCCGGGAAAACCCAAACGATTTTATCTATCCCTAATCGGTCGTAAACCGCTAATTCATCCTGCAATCCGGTGTAACGCCTCAGATCATCAAGCACTTCCGGCGTACACCACAAATCAACCGGCAACCTATCGACAGGTTGCCGATTCAATATTGCATAAATTCTTTCTTTTGGTATCATATTTTCATAAAATTATTATTTTCTGCCGTCAAACAGTCAATTACGAACAATAGCCAACGCAATTTCGTCTCCATAGCCGACAGTTTTTTTCAGAGAGTATTCGCCGCCGTCGTGTTCAATCGAAAACGTCTGACTTTCCGTCGTTTTGGGATCCATAAGCGTCAGTTTGTACTTGCCTGCAGGAAGGTTTAGCGAGACTGTTTCATCAGCGCTGATGCCATAGACGACATATTGCTTGCCCTCTTCCGCCAAGATATAAAAACCGTTTGCCGAAATAAGGTTATTGCTATCCGGCTTCATACGCAGGAGATCCAACTGTTCCAAGAATCGTTTCATGGCGCCTATCTGCCTGCGCAGGGCCGGACTGCCGCCACCGGGAGTAGGGTTCCGGACAATATTCGTACCGTCTTCCTTCCCTACCGCAAATGAATAGTCGAGATGGTTATAAAGCGCACCGCCCGAAAGCATAAACGCCCATGCCTCGCGGCGGTAATATTCGTCGTACAGGCCTTTGAAACCGGTCTCATTCATGCCGATCGGCCTGTCGAGAGCGACATTCTCGGCGATAGCAACAGGCGGCGTGCAGTAATGAAAATTGAATATCGACCAGTCGGGATGGGGATTTACAACTTTCGCCGAACCATTCGCGACGTTCACGGAGATAAGATGTTGCTTGGGCAGGGATTTCTCCGTTTCCACTATCACATCCGTTATCCTTCGTTGCCAAGCATCGGTGACGCCACCGAAATAAGGCTCGTTGCATATCTCAAAATAGATATTGTCGTAGCCGTTGACGGTCTCGACTATCTTCCGCGTCAAACGTTCCTGAGCCTCAAGCAGACTGCGCTCGCCGTCAATAACATAAACCCTATCCTTATCGACTTTGCCGATACCGTTGACATTGTTCGCGGCGTTCATCGGCGAGATCTTCCATTGCGCATCGTCGTACATAGGACAGAAAAGATTGAGTTCAAGCACTATATCCATTTCGGATGCCTTTTGCACAAGTTGATGCAGACGCTCGAAATAATCGGGATTCCACTCATTAAGGTCGAACTTGTTGCCGCCACCGGCATACCCCGCTTGCGACGAGCGCGCCCATGGCGAGATATAGTTTTCGGAAGCGGGCGCCAGCGTGTTGTCAAGGATATTGAACGAATTGGGATCCTCAAGATACGCGCCCATGAACACTCGCGAGTTGTTCAATCCGTCACGATGCAGTGTTTCGAAATATTTGTCGAAATCGAAGGCCTTGTTCAGCAGTGCGCCGTAATGCTCGCCGCAAGTGATAAGCAACGTCGGCTTTCCTCTGAAAAGGAAGTATCGCGGATTGTCAGGATTGAGGGCGAAAGCCTTTATAGCGGCGTCACCCCTACGTCCTGTAAGCGCCTCTACCATAGGCCAATAGATATCACCATTCTTAATAATACCAAAACTTCCCTTATAGTCCCACACTGCGCGAGAGATGCCATGTCGCTCGAAAAGCGTATTCACATCGCGAAACCAGCGGTTAGCATCGTCCTCCGGTGCGGAGTTAATGCAACCGTACTCGCCGCAATAGACACGCAAGCCTTTACTTTTCGCCACTTTCAGCACCTCGTTGAAGTCGGATTCTATCTTCCGGATATCATAGAATTGCCTGTTGGCATTGCCGAATTTCTCGCCTTCTTCCTGTGTCAGGCCGGCAATGTCGGCATCATGAATCAGGAAACCGGGATAGTGTACCGGCCCGGTATAATTCTTGTTGTCCGTCCACGAAGCGCGGTAGTGCGTCAGCAGAAACGGATTGTAATAATGGAAACTGATTATGATATTCGGGTCGCCTTCGGGCAAGCGAAGATCCTTGACGGTCTCATATCCTTGCCAACGGTTGGAGCCGATGATGATATAGCGCTTCGGTTCCAATTTTCTTACCACCGATGCGCAGCGATTGACGATGACATTCCATACTTCCGGATCATCGGCAACAGGCTCATTCATAAGCTCATACGCGACCATAGAGACCGGATATTTTTTCAATTCACTGCTGATTTTGCGCCAACATTCATAGAATTGTTCCTGCGCTTTCGGGTCGGTGAATAAGGGTTTAACGGCATTATTGAAATGGTGCGAGCGCAGGATATGCAAATCAACCACCGCACGCAGATGAAACTCATCGCACCACTTCAAGGCATTGTGCAGCAATGCGAACGCCTCTTTTTCCTTTCGTCCTTCTTCGTCGAACATCTGCTCCTCGTCTATAGGAATACGGATGTGGTCGAATCCGAGCGAGCTTATCAATGCCACATCATCGCGGGTAAACCATTTCTGCCTCGCTTCGCCCCGTGTATTGCTCTGCGAGAGCCAGTGACTAATATTCACGCCCTTTCCAAGGACAAAATCCAGCTTTTCCTTTGACCTTACAGCCTGAAAAACAAACAAACACGCTAAAAACAATACAATCTTTTTCATTTCACTTATCTATTATTAATTTTACCGGTCCAAGCAAACCCGATACGCGCAGCAATTTTTCGGCGTCGGGCGCATCGAATTTATTGATATTGGTTTTTGTGATGCGCTTGTCGGGAGGGAGTTTCCCGTCTCCGATCAAACGGTTAGGCCAGAGATTGACCACCTCAATTTCCAAGGTATTTTCGCCGTTGATGAGATACTTCGTCACATCCAACTTGTAAGGCGGCGTCCAGAGCAGCGTGAAACGATGCCCGTTGAGTTTGACCGCCGCCATGTCCTGCAAATTACCCAAATCCAATATAGCTTTGCCTTTCACGTATTTCTCTTGAATCGTGATTTTTTTCGTGTAAACGGCTGTGCCCGAATAGTATTTGATTCTTTCGTCATCGGATTCCGTCCACGATTTCAATTCTTTAAAAACCGTCCGTCCCAGGCCTCCCCATTCGGGTGCGAAAGTTACATTCCAATCACCATCGACGGGAATTTCCTTAGGTTTCGGCGCCGACAGCTTCTTATTTGTAACAGCTTTTTCGTTCGTAAACACCACGAACACAGACTCTTCGGGTGCAAAATCCATACGAATCACTGTTTGACCGTTTTCCATACGGTATTCGTCAACCGGCCGCATCTCTCCTGTCTGCGGGTTCCAAAACCACGGTGTTTTACCCGTCACGCGGAAACGCGCCTCGACCGTTTCATATCGGTCGGGCAAATCCGTGCGGTAAATATAATTAAAATCATTTATCCCGCGCCATGCGAAACGGTTGACAACGAAATAGATTTCCGACTCGGCGGTATGGCGATGGATATAATCGAGCGCCGTTGCAGCATCCGGGCTTTTAAACGAAAAATCAGGCTCCACACCCATTCCGGAAAGTATCTCGTTCAAGTCCGTACCCCAGACAACACGCCCGCGGCCATATTGACGGTCATTCTTCGACAGGTCGTCGCCCCACATACGGTCGGCAATCGCCTTCAATTCCCTGTCGCTTTCGGGGAAACCGGACAGTCCGGTAGCGGCATCAGGCTTTGAGCCGACAAGCGTCATCCCTTGACCGACAAGCGATTCCAAACGTCGCATGACGTCTATATTGAGCGACCTTTCGGGCGGCAGGTAAAGTAGCCGGTATCTCATTCCGTCCGGAAGAACTATTTGCCCATCCCTAACAGATAAACGATTAAGTATCACATCTTTAGAGCATTTATCCCAATCGTATCCGAAATGCAGTTCCGGAAATTCTTCTTTTAAAAACACGAAGTTAGGCACATCATCACCGTAATAATAAAGCACATCGGCCACGAAAACGCCCTGCTGCAACATATAGGCGCAACGATTGAGATAATTGATGAAATCGCCCGCCTGCGACCACCATGTCACATTCGGGTTCAGGTGCGTCCCTGCAAAATACTCATTACCGGGTGTCCCAAATTCCTGCGGCGACGAGGTGAAAGTATGCCATTCTATACGGTTTAGACCCGAGCAAAAGACGCGGTCGATGTTTGCTTTAAGCTCCCGCGGCGAGCGTTCCCACTGCGGGCCTATGCTCGTTGGGCCTTCGCCTGCTACGAAGCGTTTGCCGTTAGTATGCGCCACACATGCGCTCTGTTTCACGGCAAGCCGGTCGGCGTCCGAAGTGCGGTGAGTGTTCGACGTCGCCCAGAACTCACCCTGCGGGAACGCGCCTAAGGCCATCGTCTGCAGGGCATCGACCGGCGCCGAATGTGGACCGCCGGATTCGGGATGTATGTCCATACCATACTTACGCGCCAACTCAGCAAACAGGCGATAATGATTTTCAATCACACAATCGCTGACCGTCCTGCGAATGTCAAAAAGAAACCTATTCGATGATTCGGGACTTTCAACCACTCTACCTGTCATCACAGGCATAAACAGTTGCATGTCATAGCCCCTAAAACGCTTAAATTCTTCAGGAAAACGGTTAGTCCAGTTGACCGTTCCCATTTCCCAACTGTCGGTCTGGAGATATTTTACGCTGTTTCCGGCTGATTTAGCGGCGTCTATCAAGGGTTGAATAGTAGTCTTACGGAACAGTTCGAAAGCGTCGGGATTCAGGTGGTCGAGCGACAGCCCCGTCCAGTCATCGCTCGAAGTAGAGACACGCGCACCGGTGCAGGTCCATCCATAGCGGATAACCGTCCAATCGCCGGCTGGAGCATCCCATTCGAGCTTCTTGCCGTCGAATTGCGCTGTCAGGTCTATAATATCGCTCTGTCTGATGACTTGCACCGAATCGGGCAACAAATCGAAACCCTCGCGCAACTGAAACAGCGGATAAACGCCCTTCCAACCCATCGCCTCGTTAAACGACTTTTTACTCCAGAACGGTATCGCTTCATTCTTAATCTTACTTCCGGCAGGCTGCGCAGGAAAAGCCTGCACCATAACATCACTGTAAATCAGCGTAGTATCCGGTTTGGGCAGCTCAATCACGACCCGTTTTCCGCCTTTAATCGTAGTTTCCGAATAAACCATTTTTTTCAAGGCCATTTCGGGCGTAATCGAAGGAGCGCCCGGATTCCATCCGCTCAAAACATTGACGCTCAGTTCTATATCAAGCCTGTCGGCCTCCCTGACCGCATGTTTATACAATTCGAGCCACTCGTCGCTCAAAAATACCGGGCCGCGAGGCGTCTTGCGAGCTATCTGATAGTTCGAACTTCCTGCATCAATAATAGCCGCTCCGCCATAACCTTTGGCCTTCATTTCCTCAAGGTCGCGGGTAATTGATTCCGGCGTAGCCATGCTGTTAAGCCACCACCAATAACACCGTAGCCGCGATTCGGCCGGCGGTTCGAGAAATTTCGCCTTAAGCTCAGCCAAAGGCACAATAGTATCAGTCTCTAAATTATACGCCGGTTGCGAATTAAGCATCAAACATGAAAGCGATGCTATAAATGTGAAAATCAACGGTCTCATTTCTATATTTTTAATAATCATACATATCTCGTATTTTTTGCAAAAATACAAAATATAATTGAAAGTTGGTAATTAATAACAAAAAAAACGAATACACGAAAGTTCGTTTCGTGTATTCGTGGACTAAAAAGGTTCTTACCACCCCGGATTTTGAGCCATGGGTATGTCTTTGTTGGTGTCTATTACATCCTGCGGGATAGGCCAGAGGTTGTAGTTGCTGACCAAGGTTGCGCGCGGATAGTCCCAATATGCGTATTTCTTGATGCGGTCAACTGCTACCGTGCCGCCCATACGAAGCAGGGTGTTCCAGCGACATTCCTCATAGACAAGTTCACGGGCGCGCTCGTCGAGGATAAGGTCGAGGTTCA
>JAISUX010000138.1 GCA_031271805.1 Tannerella sp. | reverse complement strand
CGAGCCATGCTTGTAGTCAAGAACATGATGAACGAGTTTCGCAAGCAGACGCACCCGACGGCTGTCTTGCCCGTGCGGGTCAACGGACGCGCCGTGCAGCAGGACATTATCCACCGCGTGCATGTCTTTGTGCTTGTCTATTTCGCAATAATTGTTGTCAGTTGGGCGTTCCTGCTACTCTGCGGTTTGACCTTCGACGAGGCGCTCGGCACGGCGGTAACGGCTATCAGCAATGTGGGTCCCTCGCTCGGCTTGCTCGAAAGCGGCAATATGTACGACATACCGGTCATAGCCAAGTGGTACGTAGCCATATTGATGCTCGTCGGCAGGCTCGAATTGTTCACCATACTGACTATTCTCATGCCGGGGTTCTGGCGACGTTAATCATTTTTTTACACGGAAATATACGATACGGCCTTTTTCTACGTTATAAGAGGTACGTATTTTAATTAATGTATTATAATGATTGAATATATTAAGGGCGAGATAGCGGAGTTGTCGCCGACGCGAATGATAATGGAATGTAACGGTATAGGCTACGAGCTGAACATTTCGCTTACTACATATAGCCATTTCAACGGGTTGCAAGAAGGCAAAATCTTTGTTTATGAGGTTATTCGCGAGGACGCTCATTTGCTTTACGGCTTTGCTACCCGCGAAGAACGCGAACTGTTCCTGCTCCTGACGTCTGTCTCAGGCGTCGGGCCTAACACGGCGCGAATGATTCTGTCGTCATTGAAGCCTTCCGATTTGATAAATATCATCGCTTCGGGCGACGACATCAGCCTGACCTCAATAAAAGGTATCGGCAACAAGACGGCGCAACGTATAGTTGTCGATTTGAAGAATAAAGTCAAGCCGATAGAAGGCTTGGACGGAAGGCTCGGAAAAATGTCGTCGGGCATAATTACGGAAACGGCCGAAGGAGCCGTAGCTGCATTGGTAATGCTTGGTTTTCAGAAAAATATGTCGCAAAAAGCCGTCTCTTCAATATTGAAAACCTCACCTACCGCAAGTGTGGAACAGGTTATTAAAGATGCGCTTAAAATACTTTAATTTGGAAATATTCGGCGAAAAATAGGAAAATGAAACGGGAAGCAAAAAAAATATTATTAATAACAGCTTGGTTATCATGCGTTTTGGCATTTGGAGTTACCGATGCTATGGCACAGGACACTATCCCCCAGGTCGCAGAGGACAGCATCGCCAAGCCGCGCATCCCGGTCAAGAAAACCTATCCCGAAGAATATAAAGATCTTACCGACAGCACCACATCCGACCTCCGCGACCCCGAAAATATGACGCGGGAAATCGAATACGACTTAAAATCAAACTCTTACATAATCCGCACGAAGATTGGCGACATGGAGTTGGGGACGCCTATGAAAATGACTCCCGAAGAATATCAAAAATACAGCCTCCGGCAGTCGTTGGACAGATATTTTCAGGAAAAGAACAAGGCGGTATGGGACAGCGTCCTGAATGTCGGCAGAGGTGGGACAGGCGCAAGCGGCAACAAGCTTAATCTCACCGACATACAGTTTGACCTGGGGCCTGCCGACAAGCTGTTCGGCCCCGGCGGCGTCCGTCTAAGGTCGCAGGGAACGATAGGTTTGGACATAGGCCTAAAAACGAGTTCGACAGATAATCCTTCGCTGCCCGAAAGGTCTCGCAGCCGCACATTCTTCAATTTCAACACCGACGTACAGGCTAACATGCAGGCCTCGGTGGGCACTAAAGTCAATTTCGACTTAAACTACAACACCGAAGCGGCGTTCGACTTCGATGCGGCAAAGCTCAAACTCAATTACGGAGGCGACGAAGACGAGATAGTGAAATCGCTCGAAGGCGGCAACGTCAGCCTCGCAACCAATAACTCGCTAATTCGCGGTGGATCAGCGCTTTTCGGCGTCAAGACCGACCTGCAGTTCGGCAAACTCCGCGTCAAAGCAATCGTCGCCCAACAGGAATCCGATTCAAGAAGTGTAAACTCGAAAGGCGGCTCACAAACGACCGACTTCGAGATAACCGCCGACAGTTACGACGAAAACCGCCACTATTTCCTATCGCATTACATGCGTAACAACTACGATTACGCGATGTCGAAACTGCCATATATCTCATCGGGAATATCCATCAACCGCATCGAGGTCTGGATAACCAACAAGAGCAGCGTCCAGGGACAGACACGCAACATCGTCGCCCTGTCGGACTTGGGCGAGCACGACAACATCAGCAATCCGCAATTCACGCCTATGGGAACCGTAAACGTCCCCTACAACAACGCTAACAGCCTGTATAACACGATAGTAACTAATTACTCCGGAGCGAGGAACATTGGCATGGTCACCCAAACCTTAGAAGGCTTCATTGAAGGCGGCCGCGACTACGAAAAAATCGAGAGCGCCCGCATGTTGTCGTCCTCAGAATATAAACTCAACCAGCAATTGGGCTATATCTCGCTAAACCAAAAACTGCAGACCGACGAAGTGCTCGCCGTTGCCTTCGAATATATCTACAACGGTACGGTGTATCAGGTTGGAGAATTTTCGAGCGACAAGACGGAAGACACAAATAAGTGTCTGTATGTCAAGATGTTAAAAGGGACGTCCATGTCGCCTGTCATGCCTTTTTGGGACTTGATGATGAAAAATATCTACGCCATCCCCGGCGCATATTCGGTACAGAACAAGAAATTCAGGTTAGACATTGTATATCAAAGCGATACGGCAGGTACTTACGTCTATACCATCCCCGAAGGCGACATCAATAACAAGACCCTACTAAGGGTGATGAACCTCGACCGCCTGAACTCGCAGAACGAAGTTGTTCCCGAAGGACGAGGCGACGGATTCTTCGATTTTATAGACGGATACACGATTATCTCCAATAGCGGGCGGATAATATTCCCCGTTGTAGAGCCTTTCGGACAACACCTGCGCAAGGCGATAAACGACGATGCGATAGCCGACAAATATGTCTATCAGGAACTCTACGATTCGACATTGACCGTAGCAAAACAGATAGCGGAAAAAAACAAGTTCCTGCTTCGAGGCCAATATTCGGGAACACAGTCGAATGTGATTCAACTTGGCGCAACAAACGTGGCGCGAGGCTCGGTAGTAGTCCGCGCGAACGGCATTGTGCTGGTCGAAAACGTTGATTATATCGTCAATTACAGCTCCGGGACGGTGTCCATAATGAACGAAAACCTGATTTCGAGTAATGCCAATATCGACGTTCAACTGGAAAATCAGTCGATGTACAGCGCTCAGCGCAAAACGGTACTCGGCACAGACCTCGCTTACGAATTTTCGAAGAATTTCAATATGGGCGCCACCGTCATGCACCTGTCGGAAATGCCGCTGACGACTAAAACTACTTTCGGCGACGAATCGGTGAGCAACACCCTTTGGGGCTTGAACCTCGACTACAAAGGACAAAGCCAGTGGCTGACAAATATGTTCGACAAGCTGCCTCTCCTTGCATTGACGCAGCCTTCGACCTTTTCGGCCAACGCCGAGTTTGCCCATCTCATCGCCGGACATTACAAGAATAAATATGTGGGCGAATATTCCTATCTCGATGATTTCGAATCGACCCAGAGCGAATTTGACCTCTTGAACCCGTATTTCTGGAATCTTGCGAGCACGCCTTCGGACAACGACCGCGCTTCGGCGCTCTTCCCCGAAGCCACGCTTACCAATAACATTGATTACGGTAAGAACCGCGCCCTGCTCGCCTGGTATTACATTGACGGTATTTTCACCCGCAAGAACTCCAACCAACGGCCGTCGTACATGACCGACGACGACCTGTCGAACCACTACGTCCGCGCGGTGCTGTCCGAAGAACTGTTCCCGAATCGCGACCTTCAGTACAACGAAAACAACTATATCAATGTATTAAACCTCGCCTACTATCCCAAAGAACGCGGGCAATACAATCTCGACGCCGATAATATCAACCCCGACGGGACGCTAATGTATCCCGAAAAACGTTGGGGCGGCATCATGCGCAGCCTTGACCAGACCGACTTTGAAACGGCTAATATTCAGTATATTGAGTTCTGGGTTATGGATCCGTTCATATACAATCCTTCTCAAAAAGGCGGCGATTTGTATTTCAATCTCGGAGAGATTTCGGAAGATGTCCTGCGAGATGAGAAGAAATTTTTCGAGAACGGGATGCCGGTAAACGGCGACTTGACGCTTCTCGACACAACCGTTTGGGGACGTGTGCCGAAGCAGCAAAGCACCGTCTATGCTTTCGATAACACCGCCGGCGCCCGTCAGCTTCAGGACGTCGGGTTCAACGGCCTTTCGTCGGCCGAAGAAAAGACTTTTCCGACCTATCGTGAATATGTCGAAAAACTGAGAACCAAGCTGTCGCCCGAAACGCTTAATAATATGGAAAACGATCCGTTTTCGCCGCTTAATGACCCTGCGGGCGACGATTTCAGCTATTTCCGCAGCTCTGATTTCGACCGCGACCGCGCCGATATCCTTACACGATACAAGCGCTACAACGGTGTCGAAGGCAATTCGAAAGAATCCGGCGATACGGAGGAAGCATACGGCACATCGGCAAAGATGCAACCCGACGTCGAGGATTTCAACATGGACAATACAATCAACGAGAACGAAAAATACTACCAATACCGCGTATCGCTGCGCCCGAAGGATATGGTCGTCGGCACGAATTTCATTGTCGATAAGCGCGTTTCGAATGTGAGGCTATCCAACGGCACACGCGAAGACGTCACCTGGTATCAATTCAAGATACCTGTCCGGGAATTTACGTCGAATATGGGCGGAATGAGCGATTTCAGTTCGATTCGCTTCATGCGTATGTTCATGACCGACTTCGACGAGACAACAATCCTGAGATTCGGAAAATTCGCTTTAGTCCGCGGCGAGTGGCGGCCTTATCAGCAAGCATTGTATAAAACCGGCGCAGTGCCTTCGGCCAATGCCTCTTTGTCGATCTCGACTGTCAATATAGAAGAAAACGGCGACCGCGAGCCTGTGAACTATGTCCTCCCGCCCGGCATCACCCGAATAACCGACCCCAGCCAGCCGCAACTACGCCAGCAAAACGAACAATCGCTGTCGCTGAAAGTCGTGAACCTCGCCTCCCAAGATGCGCGGGCAATCTATAAAACAACGAGTTACGACCTTCGCCGCTATAAGAGGATGCAACTGTTCACTCATGCCGAAAAATTGGTTGACGACGTAAGCAACCCTGAAAACGGCGACCTCTCAATATTCATACGCTTAGGTTCCGACTACAAGAACAACTTCTACGAATATGAAGTGCCGCTCACCCTGACGCCTTTCGGGACAAGAGAGCGCGATATAGTATGGCCGGCGGATAACATGATGAATTTCAGCCTCGAAGCCCTTACCGACCTGAAACTCAACCGTAACCGCGCTAAAAACAGCGGCGAAAGCAATGTCACATACAATACTTACTATACCGAATATGACCCCGATAATACCCGCAATTCAATGAGTATCGTCGGAAACCCGACATTATCGGAAGTAAAAGTCATCATGATAGGAGTGCGCAACAACTCCAAAGACATCAAGAGTGTGGAGGTATGGATAAATGAGTTGCGAGTCAGCGACTATGACGAATCGGGAGGATGGGCGGCCAATGCCAACGTAAACCTGTCGCTATCGGACTTCGCAATCATCAATGCTATCGGTAACATTGAGACGGCGGGCTTCGGCAGCCTCGAGCAGTCGGTCTCGGAGCGTAGCCTCGACGACCATTCCCGTTTCAGCATCGCAACAACGGTGCAACTCGGCAAACTATTCCCCGAAAAAGCACGGGTCACACTACCGCTCTATTATGCCTACTCAAAGGAGACAATCTCGCCCCTCTACAATCCGTTAGACCAGGACGTATTACTTCAAGAATCAATTGACAGTGAGGCGACTAAGAGAGGGAAAGACTCGATACGAAATTTCTCGTACGATGTATTCACGACTAAAGCCATAGCC
The DNA here is from genome assembly GCA_031271805.1 of Tannerella sp. Taxonomy (GTDB): domain Bacteria; phylum Bacteroidota; class Bacteroidia; order Bacteroidales; family Tannerellaceae; genus Tannerella. The sequence continues at coordinate 7,839 of JAISUX010000138.1, read as the reverse complement.
CTCAATAATGTTAAATTCGACATAAGAAGCAAGGTTCCCAAGCCCTACGACCCGGCAAATATCTCTCTCGGTTTCTCGTCGAACGAGGAAAAACGCATGAACCCCGAAACAGAATATGAGAGCACAAAAAATTTCCAGGGTAATCTGGGTTATGCCTATACTCCTTATGTAAAACCGTTCAAACCGTTCGCTAAATTAAAGAAAAATAACGGCTACACAAAATATCTCAAACAGCTTGCTTTCAATTATTTACCCGCAAATTTAAGTTTCCAAAACAATATTACGCGCAACTATTACGAGATTCAATTACGCGACCTCAATAACCTCGGCATGGCGAACAGTATTCCTGTTTCGTTCAGCCAGAACTTCTTTTGGGACAGGGCTATCTCCGCACGCTGGAACCCGTTAATCAACCTCACATTCGACTTTCAAACAAATACCAATGCAAGAATAGAAGAGGGTTCTTTGCAGGTCAACAGGGAGATGAACCCCAACGATTATGAAAGATGGAAGGATACGGTGATGAAGAGCATCGCCGACTTAGGCACGCCTTTGCTTTACAACCAGACATTTGCAGCCACTTACGCCCCGCCTTTCCAAATGATTCCAATCCTCGAATGGATAAGCGGAAACGCCTCTTATAACGCGCAATATGACTGGGAAAAGGGCGCTTTTGTCGATGAAGAGACCAATCTCGGCAATTCCATCAAAAACGAGCGCCAAATGCAATTCCAGGGGACATTCAACCTGCTTTCGCTTTATAATAAGAATGATTTTCTAAAGAAGATCATTCAAAAGAGTAATGCCCGACCTCAGCCGAAGACAAAGACGCAAGAGAAAAAGACGCAAAACGCCCAAACTAATACGCCTCCTAAAAAGAAGTCAATAACAATAGAGGTCACGCTAAACGCCGACACTGGCGTTATTGTGCAACACAATATGCTGACTAAAAAGTTGTTAATTTCGGCAAGGCGCAGTAGCGACAGTTCAAAGTATAATAAAAAGATAACCTACGTTCCCCTTGACTACGGCCGCGTCCGTGTTACAAACAAGGATTCGATAAAAGTGAAGCTGACGATTATGCCGGCGCCGTCTAAAGAGGAGACTTTTGCCTATAAATTAGCGGAACACACGCTGCGCACCCTCATGATGTTGCGCCGCTTCAATTTCCAATACAACTTGACGGATCAGATGTTCATTCCGGGCTTTTCACCGATGATAGGCAGTTGGTTCGGACAAGGCATGACTTCGGCCGGACGAGCGCCGGGATGGGGATTTGCCTTCGGTGACGTCAGTCGCTCGTTCATCGACGAGGCCGCGAATAATAAGTGGCTGATTTACAACGCCGACAACATAACGCCGGCGATGATAAACCACTCGAAAGCCCTCCAGGGACAAGCATCGCTCGAACCGTTGCCGGGAATGAAGATAAACCTGACTTTCAACTATATGGATTCGCGCGACACCGAGATACAGTTCATGTCGAAAGGTATGCCCGAAACACGGAGCGGTACCTTCACAATGACTACCATAGGATTGGGCGGATTTTTCTCGGGTGCAGGCGATGCACGCAAAGGCTACAAATCGGATGCTTTTATTAATATGCTGAATAACAGAGGAATAATATCATCGCGCATAAACAACAGCTATTTAGGCTCGAAATATCCCAATTCAGGATTCCTCGCCGGAACGGTCTATCCTTCACTCGAAAACGGCTATGACCCCAATATCGCAGGCGTAGGCCTTAATTCGAGCGATGTGCTAATACCCTCATTCATAGCAGCATATACAAATAAAGACCCGGAAAAGATAGCTCTTACGGCTTTCCCGTCGATAACAAGTCTGCTGCCGAACTGGAATATCACTTACGACGGGCTGATAAATATTCCTTTCTTTTCATCAAGATTCAAAACTATAGCTCTATCCCACAGATATACAGGCTCTTACAACATAGGAAGTTATTCGTCCTACCTCAACTGGGTCAATGCCGGCCTCGGAGGCGACCTCGGTTACATCAGCGATACCGAAACAGGCTCACCCATACCGTCAATGGGATACGAAATCGCGTCGGTGACATTGCTTGAGACCTTCAACCCCTTGATTGGAGTCGATGCGACATTCCTGAATGACATAACGGCGGGCGCCAAATTCAATAAAAACCGCTCCATAAACCTCAATGTCACGGCCTACCAAATGGTCGAAACTTATACCGACGACATAACATTAAGCCTCGGCTATAAATACGCGGAGTTCAATAAAGTGCTTAAACTGAGGAAAAAAGGCGATTTCAGCAACGACCTGACAGTGAGGTTGGACTATAGTTACAAGAAAAACATATCGCTTATCCGGAAACTCGAAGACGAAACAAGCCAAGCTACGCAGGGGCAGATAGGACAGACTATTCAGTTCTCGGCCGACTACATGTTCAGCAGAAAAGTCACGCTTAGGGCTTTCTACGACCTTCAAGTCAACAAACCTTTGGTTTCAAGTTCGTCATATCCTACGTCGAACTCAAACTACGGTGTCAGCATCCAAGTCTCTCTTGAAGAATAAAAAAAGAAAAGTGAGGGAGGCCTATATTCATAATGAATTGTAAATGAATTAATAATAAAAATACTTCTGGAAAATATTCAAGGCCGTCCCTCTACTTTTCAAAAACGACCCTCACGGGTCCATAATAACATTCGAAATAATCGAATTATCGGCCGCAAAAGTACACATATTGCAACAATCAACAAATATACAGAAATATACAAAAACATATATAAAGTCTCTACAAAACTCTACAAAAAAATAATCTCATCCGCAAAAAAATATATGGAATATTTTGAATTAATCGCTAATTTTCATACCTTTGCGGCCATTTTAAACGATTTTTATGCTGACGAAGATTTATCCTGAAAATCCAAACCCAAAAGAAATTGACAAGGTCGTCAATATCTTACAAGACAGTGGACTGGCAATTTATCCGACGGACACGATGTACGCCATCGGGTGCGACGCTCTCAACGTACGCGCCGTCGAGAATATTTGCCGCATCAAGCAGGTGAATCCGAGTAAGAGCAACCTGTCGATTATCTGCTACGACCTGTCGAGTATCAGTGAATACGCAAAAGTCAGCAATGCAGTGTTCAAACTTATACGCGACTACCTTCCCGGCCCCTTTACGTTCATTTTGCCCACGAGCAGCGGACTGCCGAAAATCTACAAGAATCGTAAGGAAGTGGGGATACGTATGCCCGACAACCCGATTATCATGGAAATATGTCGCCGCTTAGGACATCCGGTGATGACGATGTCGGTTCATTACGACGAGGACGAGCCGGAATATTCGACGGATCCCGAATTGATACACGAACGGTATGAAGAAGTCGTCGATATAGTTATTGACGGCGGCATAGGCGACACGGAAGGCTCTACGGTTGTAGATTGCACCGTCGAACCTTTCGAGATAATCAGGCAGGGGAAAGGCTTTATTGATTTGAGTTAATGAGATGTCACAAAATAAAAAAATATTTTTCATACTTACCGGCCTCACGCTTGTGGCATTGTTCGCGGCAAACCTGATCTACGGAGCCGTATCCATACCCGTTGACGCCGTGTTCGGGATATTGTTCGGAGGCGATACGTCCGGAAACGCTGCCTGGCAACACATTGTCATCCAATCACGACTGCCGCAGTCCGTCACGGCAATGCTCGCCGGTGCATCGCTGGCAATCAGCGGATTGCTGCTGCAGACGCTTTTCAAAAATCCCTTAGCCGGGCCTTCGATTCTCGGCATTAGCGACGGAGCTAACCTCGGCGTCGCGCTCGTAATGATGTTCTTCGGCAATTCATTCAATCTCTTTTCGCTATACTCGCTTGGCGGCTCGCTGGCCATGATCGTAGCGGCTTTTATCGGCGCCTGCCTGATACTCGGCATAATAATCTATTTCTCGACTAAAGTGACTAACCCAGTTATGCTTCTTATCATCGGGATAATGGTCGGATACCTTGCATCGTCGGTTATTTCGATTCTCAATTACTACTCTACAGCCGACCGCGTGCAGGCTTTTGTGATGTGGGGAATGGGTAATTTCGCAAGCGTATCCAACGACAGGCTGCCGTTCTTCGTTAGCTTTTCGCTTGCGGGGCTGCTACTCTCTGCCCTTTTGATAAAACCCCTCAACGCACTGTTGCTCGGCGAAGCTTATGCGGCCAATCTCGGAGTAAAAGTTCTTCGCGCGCGCGTAATTATATTAATGTACACGGGACTGCTGACCGCCACCGTAACAGCCTATTGCGGCCCCGTCGCTTTTATCGGACTTGCCGTCCCGCATATAGCCCGCCTGATGCTCGGCACATCGAACCATACCCTCCTGTTCCCCGCAACTGTGCTGACCGGCGCTTGCGTGGCTCTTGTCTGCAACCTCCTGACGGTAATTCCCGGCACAGACAGCGTCCTGCCTCTTAATGCCGTCACTCCATTAGTCGGCGCTCCGGTTATTATCTACGTGATTATCAATAGAAAAAACATACATTATTTCAATTAAGATGACGCCTGTAATAGATACCTCAAGCCTGAAAATAGGCTATTTGCAAAACGTTGTTCACAACGCTCTCGACTTGCAGCTCTACGCGGGAGAATTGACAAGCCTCCTCGGTATCAACGGCGCCGGAAAATCCACCTTAATCCGCACAATATGCGGTTTTCAACCCCCGCTTGGCGGCGAAATACGCATCAACGGACGCTTGTTGAACGATTATTCCCAAAGCGAACTCTCACAAGTCATCGGCGTCGTCCTGACCGACCGCATTTTTGCAGGCGGAATAACCGTCACCGAACTCGTATCCCTCGGCAGATACCCTTACACAAACTTCTTCGGCCACTTGACGACTAACGACAAAAAAATCATAACGGAATCCATCGAATCGGTGGGAATGGCCTCAAAATCGGGAAATTATATCTCGGAACTGTCCGACGGCGAAAAGCAAAAAGTAATGATAGCCAAGGTATTAGCCCAACAATGCCCGGTAATTATCCTTGACGAGCCGACGGCCTATCTCGACGTGACAAACCGTATTGAAACAATGTCGCTGCTGCATCGTTTAGCCGGAGAACAGGGCAAAGCAGTCTTACTCTCAACCCACGACCTCGATCTTGCAATCCGGATGAGCGATTGCCTATGGCTTCAGGAAAAAGGGCGGCCGATGATTTGCGGAGCGCCCGAAGACCTGATACTGAACGGCTCTTTCGCCGGTTTCTTCGACAAAAAAGGTATAATATTCGACCCGGCAACCGGCAAACTTACTGCCGAAAAGCCATCCCGCCCTATAAGCGTAACAGGTGATTCCAATACATCCTATTGGGTAGGCAATGCACTGATACGCAATAGATTCAACCCGTCGTCGGAAGAAGAATCCGATATAAGAATACACTGTTTCTCTCCGGATAAAATTTCATTATCCGTCCCCGGCGCTGAGGATAAAACAGCGTCTTCGGTGGCCGAATTGATAAAATTTCTTATTAGCGCCGGATAATCTTACGAAGCCTTTTAATATTTCTCTCTAATAGCTTTATACTCAATTCCTTCGTTCCATTTAGGAAAATAACCGTCGTTGGCAAGACGAAGTCCTATGCCGTAAAAAAGATAGATATCGTCTAGCGAACCGGAAACATCCCACCAATCATGGTATTCATCCGTAGGTTGATGATAAGTGCTGCCTTTGTACAGTTTACTGTGATTGGCTGCCGCTTCAGGGTCGCGATAGCTGCGCCCGCCTTTGGCTAAGACTACCGGAACACCGACTTTTGCAAAATTATAGTGGTCGGAACGGTAATATCCGCCGCTCGAATTGTCTTTGGAAAGTACTACGACACGGCCTTGCGCCGCCGCTGCATCATAGACGTAACGGTCGGTCTCGGAATGACCTGCTGCCGAGAGGATTATATCGTTAGTGCGCATCTTGTCGCCGTAACCGTCCATATTTAGGGCGACAACCGTTTTTGCCAGCGGAAACAAAGGATGTTGAGAGTAATATTCCGAGCCGAGAAGCCCCTCCTCCTCCCCCGTCACCGAAAGGAAAAGAATAGAACGCCGAGGACGTTCGGGGAGCGAATTGAAACGATTAGCCAACAAAACGAGTGCGGCTACGCCCGAAGCATTATCATCGGCACCGTTGTAAATGCTGTCGCCGTCGATAGCCTGGCCAATGCCCAAATGATCCCAATGAGCCGAATAAATGATATACTCATCCTTCAATGTCGTTCCGGGAATGAGGCCTACGACATTGGCCGATTCCTTGACTTCCACATCATTAGTAGCCTCAATAGTCGATTTCAATTTCAGCGGAAAACTCTTAAATCCTTTCTTCTTGGCCGCCGCCACGGACTCATCGAGCGACACGCCGGCAGCATCGAACAGTTTCTTGGCCGACGTCCCTGTTACCCAGCCCTGCAAAGGCACGAGTTCCTTATTGCCTGTCTCGGAATACAGCGCGAGATTGGCGCCTGTCCGCGAATTTCTGACTACGCTCCAATCGTATGAAGCCGGCGCCTTGTCATGAATAATCAGCATAGCGGCAGCGCCTTGACGACCGGCTTCCTCAAACTTGTATGTCCACCGCCCATAATAGGTCATGTTCTTCCCGCGAAACAAAGTGTTGTCGTAGAATCCCGGGTCGTTGACCAAAGTAACAACGATTTTTCCCTTGACATCGACACCGGCATAATCATTCCAACCGTATTCGGGAGCGTTGATACCGAATCCGACAAAAACAAAATCGGCATTGCTGAGCTTGATTTTTTTATCCGCACGAAGCGACCAGAGAACAAAATCATCTAATATTTTCAAATTGACTTTCCCCTTTGCGCCCTTGACAATCAGCTCATTATTCTTTATAGATGTGCTGACGCTCATCATCGGAACTTTTTGAAAATAGCTGCCGTTGACCGGTTCAAGACCGACTTTTTTAAACTGCCCGGCGATATAGTCCAAAACAGCCGGTTCATATTCCGTCAACGGCTTGCGCCCGCCGAACTTGTCGTCCGACAGATCTTTTATAATGCCTCGAAACAGCGTTTCGTCGTTCACAGTCACGGTCTCGGCCGTCCCTATCAGGGCGTCGCCCACTTGAGCCTTAACAAAGGACGCGACCGACAGTCCTAATACGACTCCTAACAATACTTTTTTCATTTTTGACAAAATTTATTTACTTCATCTTACAAAGATACGACATAAATCACAAAAAATCACTATCTTTGTACTGTTTTTTTTAACTTTAGAATTTATTGACATGCTGTTATCTATTGATAATAAAGAACTTGACAAATTTTTGATGATTGGGGACAAAGTTTTAGTCAAGCCGACCAATCCCCAGGGCAGGACCAAATCGGGACTTTTGTTGCCGCCGTTGGTGCAGGAAGGCGAGAAAATCCAGACGGGATACGTAATCAAGACCGGTCCGGGCACCCCTATACCTTACCTGCCCGACGAGGACGAGGTTTGGAAGAAAAAGGAGAAAATAAACTACCTGCCGCTTCAAGCTAAGGAAGGCGACCTGGCGGTTTATTTACAGACTTCGGGCTACGAGGTGGACATAAACGAAGAAAAATATCTTATCTTGCCACACTCATCAATACTTATGCTCGTTCGCGATGATACACTTTTTGAGTAAACATAATTAGCTGTATATGAACAGGATAATAAGCAAAGAGCATTTTTCGGAGAATGTTGTTAAGTTGGTCGTTGAGGCGCCTCTTATAGCGCGTTCTCGGCGGGCGGGGCATTTTGTCATTGTACGCACGGGCGAGAAGGGCGAACGGATTCCGCTGACTATCGCGGGGGCGGATGTCAAACA
>JAISUX010000057.1 GCA_031271805.1 Tannerella sp. | reverse complement strand
ATTTTTTAATTATTTTTAGTACTTTTGTCGGCAAAAAAATGATTAAGTACTGTTGGTTGATGTTGGTTGTGTGGGGAGGCTCGGTGGCGGGTTTCGGACAGAAGAGTTTGTTCTTTACGTCCGAAAAGGAACTGTCGAGCAGCCTTATTAATGCTGTCTATCAGGATAGTCGTAACTATATCTGGATTGCTACCGAAGACGGGCTGAACCGCTACGACGGCAACCGGTTTACGGTCTATAAAAACGCGCCGGACGACGAACACTCGCTTCGTAACAACTATACGCGCTGCATGTTTGAAGACAGTCGCGGGCGCTTCTGGGTGGGCTGCATCAACGCGCTCCAACTGTATAACCGTAACACCGACAATTTCAGCGAGATAGTGATTAATAACGACTCCGCCCGCATCTTCCCACATATCACTTCTGTAATTGAAAGCCGCGATAAAGAGATTTGGATTACTACGTCCGGAGAGGGTGTTATTCGCATTAGAGAAGATACTGTTGGCGTCAGAAGCGACACCCGACTTACCAATAAACTTAGTAGCAGGCATTTGACGAGCATAATGCAGGACAGCCAAGGGCGTTTCTGGATTGGCTCGGAAAACAATGGCGTAAATCTTTATAACCCTGAAAATGATAGCGTTACAGTTTTTAAGGCGCCTTTTGCCATTGGCGACAATCAGATTTCGTCGGTTTGCGAAGACGCTGACGGCAAGATTTTTGTCGGCACGCTTACTGACGGCTTATATGTATATAATGCTGAAAAAGAGATGTTTGAAAGGGTTGAATATGAAAGCAAGACGTCATTGCCGGTGAAATGTCTTACGTTCGACATCCAAAATCGTTTATTAGTGGGCTGCGACGGTGAGGGCATCAAAATTTACAACCCTCAACGGCTCTGTCTCGAAGATTTCAAGGTGAAGTCGGCGCCATTCGACTTTTCGCGGATGAAGGTACATGCCATCTGCATCGACCGAATGGGCAATATCTGGACAGGTCTGTTTCAGAAAGGCGTCTTCCTCGAACCGGCAAATCGTAACGACTTTTATTACTGGGGCAACAGGTCTCCCAATCAGGGACTTATAGGCTCCGACTGCGTGATGTCGCTGCTTAAAGATCGTAGAGGCAATCTCTGGATAGGCACCGACAACGATGGCGTTTACCGCATTGCAGCCTACGGCGGCGAGAAGCATTTCACGGACGTTCCAAACACCGTTCTGTCTCTGCTCGAAGACGACAACGGCAATGTGTGGCTTGGCTCTTACGGCAAAGGACTTGCCTGTATTGAACAAGAAAGCGAAGTATGCCACTATTATGACTATGCCGACGACAGCACCCACAGCGTCGTTGCAAACACTGCTCAAAACAAGATTTTCGCACTTGCCAAGGATTGCCGCAACCGCATCTGGACAGGCACCAACGGCGCGGGGATTTATATCTTCGATATAGCCGGTAAACGCTTCATTGCCAATTACTCGCAATATTCTACCGACTCGGCGCATATCCCTAACGACTGGATTAATTGCATCATCGAAGACAGCCGTCATCTTATCTGGGCCGGCTCGTATAACGGTTTTTTCAGTATCAATCCCTCAAATGGAGAAGTCCGACATTATTCCACACAAACAGTGGTTTATTGCATCAAGGAAGATACCTTCGGTAACCTGTGGGTGGGAACTGCCGAAGGGCTGACTTATTTCAATATTACTGATGAAAAGTCCGTAAGTTACACTGTAGCAGACGGTTTGCCGAGCAATGTTATATGCGACGTGCAGTGCGACGACGACGGCAATGTCTGGTTTAGCACTCATTCCGGTATCTCAAAGTTCCTTCCGGAAGAGCAGCAATTTGTCAATTTCTACAGTTCCGACGGATTGCAGAGCAACGAATTTAGCCTTGGCGCCTCGTTCAAAGCTCCCGACGGGATGCTCTATTTCGGCGGCGTCAACGGCATAACATCGTTCTATCCGGCCGATATAAACATTGAAAGAACTCCGCCTTCGTTGTATCTCACCGATTTAACCGTGATGAACAAACATGTTGTCGCAGGGCAAAAGTCGGGGAGAAACGAAATCTTTACCGGATTTATCGCCGACGTCGATACGATACGCCTTAATTATAAGGATAATATTTTCACACTGGAGTTTTCCACGTTCTATTTCGGCTCATCCGAACACGTTGATTATTACTACTTTATGGAAGGCTTAAGCGAGCAGTGGATGTCAACAGGCGTTGGCAATAACCGCCTGAGCTTCACCAACCTGAAATACGGTAGCCATCAACTGAAAATCAAAGCCTCAATATATGACAGCTATTCGGATGAAAAAGAATTAGTTATAATAATAACGCCGCCATGGAGCCTGACATGGTGGGCGAAAATAATCTGGTTTGCACTTGCGGCACTGCTCATTCTCGGCGTCTATTTTTTCATTGCCGACCGCAACCGCCACCGCACGGAAAGACTGCGAAGCGAACATGCAGAGCAGATTAACGAAAGCAAACTGCAGTTTTTCATCAATATCTCGCACGACATTCGTACGCCTATGACACTAATAATAGGTCCTCTGGAAAAACTTATTGCCGAAAACAAAGTAGCGGCGCTGCAAAAGGTATATTTATTAATGTATAGAAATGCGAAACGTATTTTGCAGTTAATCAATCAGTTGATGGATGTCCGCAAACTCGACAGAGGGCTTATGAGCGTTAAGATGAGCCGGACCAATATTACCGAATTTATTACCGACATCATGCAAACGTTTGAATTTCAGGCAGAGAAGAAACATCTACGGTTCGACTTCCTTCATCCGTCCGAAGAAGTTGAGGCTTACATCGACCGTAATAACTTCGACAAGGTGATAGTCAACGTACTGTCAAACGCTTTCAAATTTACGCCTGATAACGGCGCAATAACTGTCAGTCTTACAACCGGTTGCGACCCAGACAACCCCACGCCGCTCGGTCGATACTTTGAAATAATCGTTGCCGATACCGGTCAGGGTATTGAAGAAGACAAGATAGAAAAAATATTTGAGCGCTTCTATCAGATTGAAAATAAGGCTAATTACGGAACCGGTATTGGCTTGCATCTTGCACGCTCGTTCGCCGAACTGCAGTATGGGCGTATTTGGGCGCGTAACCGCAAAGACCGGCAGGGCAGCGAGTTCGTGATACGAATGCCGCTTGGTAACAAACATCTTAAACCGTCGGAGATTGATACTTCTGAAGTTGATTGGAAACCGGTCGCGGCAGAAGGACACAAGGCTGGAGATATTGTTGTTGGTGATGATGTTAGCGACGTTACTAAACAGCAGGCGCTTCGTCCTAAAACAAAATACCGCCTGCTTATTGCCGACGATGATGTGGACGTGCGCGAGTATCTCAGAAGTGAACTCGCTGATACTTTTCGTATTACGGAGGCAAACGACGGCAAGGAGGCTCTCAACTTAATCTTCAAAGAGAAGCCCGATTTAGTGCTGAGCGACGTGATGATGCCCGAAATAGACGGTCTGACGCTCGCCCGCAAGATTAAAACTAACATTAATATCAATCACATACCGGTTATTCTACTCACCGCCCGCAGCGAAGAACCTGATATAGTGGAAGGTATAGAAACGGGCGCCGACGCCTATATCACCAAACCGTTCAATATAGACCTGCTTAAGAAACAGATAATCAATCTTATAGAAAACCGCGCAAGGCTTGAGCCTAAAATTAGTGCGGCTGATAACGCCGCCCGAATACGTCAGCCCGCCCTGCGTCCTTCCGACGATGTTTTGTACGAGAAAATCATCCGCCTTGTCAACGACAATATTTCCGACTCTAACCTCAACGCCGAATTTCTTGCTAAGAATGTCGGTATGAGCCGCGTACATATCCACCGCAAACTGAAAGAACTGACCAACCAGTCGGCTCGCGATTTCATCCGCAACATACGCCTTAAACAGGCTGCCGACATGCTTAAAAACAAAAAACTCACCATTTCCGACATTGCCTACTCGCTCGGTTTTATTAACCTGTCTCATTTTTCTACTTCTTTCAGGGAATTTTATGGTCTCTCTCCGAAAGAATTTCGCGATAAAAACGACGCCTCCGCCGAGACGTAACCACAGAGAAAAAATATGTAACGCACAGAAAAGACATGTAACGCAAGCGAAAGTTTCTGTAACAAAAAGTAACGTGTAATAAAATCTTATTATCTACCTTTGCGGTCGATTTATCTAATATTCAAACATTTATTTACATGATGAGAAAATTAAATTTTAAATTTGGATGGTTTTGTCTGCTGCTTGTAATGCCATTTATGGTTATTGGGCAGACTAAAACGGTAAGCGGCGTTGTGAAAGACGTTACAGGAGAGCCGGTTATCGGCGCCAATGTAGTGGAAACGGGCAACGCTCAGAATGGTATAAGTACCGATGCCGACGGCAAGTTCACCCTCGCCGTTCAACAAGGTGCGTCGCTGACTGTCTCATATATTGGCTATATCAGTCAAACAATAGAGGTCGGCGCTAAAACTCAGATAGAAGTAATTCTATCAGAAGACACTGAAACTCTTGAAGAAGTGGTGGTTATCGGTTACGGCACACAGCGCAGAGAGGCCGTTACAGGCTCGGTAGCGTCGATTAACGGCGCAAAGTTGCGGGAAGTGCAGACGGGTAACATTTCTTCGGCGCTGCAAGGACGCATTGCCGGTGTTGACATGCAGCAGTCATCGTCAAAACCGGGTTCCACGATGCAGATACGTATCCGCGGCACACGCTCGCTGACAGCCAGCAACGACCCGTTGATCGTATTGGACGGCATTCCGTTTGCAGGCAGTCTGGCCGACATCAACCCCAACGACATCAAGAGCATGGATATCCTGAAAGATGCCTCTTCAACTGCCATATATGGTTCGCGAGGAGCAAACGGCGTTATCATGATTACTACCAACAAGGGATTTACCGAGCAAAAGGCGACCGTGAACTACAATGCCTATTTCGGAGTGAAAAATGCGCAGAAATATCCGATGATGAACAACACGGAGTTTGTAGCCCTGCGCAAGGCAGCCGGAAAATACAACAACAACATTGATGAGCAGGACGAAGTGAACACCGACTGGCAGGATTTGTTCTATCAGACGGGCTTCACCCAAAGTCATGACGTCAGCGTGCAAGGCGGCGGCAATGCCAACAGTTACAGCCTCGGAGCAGGTTATTATGATGAAAAAGGAGTAATACCGACACAGGAATTTAACCGCCTTTCGCTGCGCACTTCCATAGACCAGGAGATTGGCAAGTATGTGAAAGTGGGCATCGTGTCAAACAGCACATACAACCTGACGCAAGGCAATCATATCGGCACTTATGGCATTCTATCAATGACGCCAATCGTCAATCCTTACAACGAAGACGGTAGCCTGAAACGTGTAATCAAAATGGCGACCGACGACCAGTTTGTTTGGACAAAATCGGTGATAAAAGATTTGGCTGACGTATATTTAAACGAAAGCAAGGTATTCGGCTCATATAATAATGTATATGGAGAGGTCAAGGCGCCTTGGGTAGAAGGATTGAAATATCTTGTCAACGTGGGCTTGAATTTCCGTACCACTACTGGCGGAGCATTCACCGGACAAGGCGTCGGCAGCACCAATGAAACGACCGAATCATCGGCTTCCATCAGCAATTCGTGGCAGACTAACTGGACCGTCGAGAATCTGCTGACTTACGACCGTACATTCGTAGAAAAGCATCGTTTGAACCTGACGGGAATGTATTCGGCCGAACAGACCACCTACTACAGGTCGGCCGTCTCCGCCAGAGATATCCCCGCGGAGTACTTCCAGTACTACAATCTGGGGCAGGCCTTGGGAACAATCACCGTCAATCCGAGTAACCAGTCATATCAGCAATACGGGTTGATGTCGTGGATGGGTCGCGCCATGTATGCCTACGACGACAAATACATGTTGAGCGTCGCATTCCGTTCGGACGGTTCATCACGCTTGGCTGCCGGACATAAATGGCATACATATCCTGCCGTTTCGGTCGGTTGGAACATAGCCAAAGAGGACTTTTTCAGCAGCTATACATCAATCGTTGACCAGTTGAAGTTGCGCGTGGGTTACGGCGAGACGTCGAATCAGGCTGTCAGTCCGTACAAAACCTTCGGAGCTTTGGCAACACGTCCGTACAACTTCGGCAATTCATTCGTTACAGGTTATTACGTTTCCGAACTCCCAAGTCCGGAACTCGGCTGGGAATACTCGCGCACGTGGAACTACGGCCTTGATTTCTCGCTGTTGAGCGGTCGCCTCCGCGGCACTTTCGAGTACTACGTACAGAATACTTACGACCTGCTTCAGCAAGTAAGTCTGCCTCAAACAGGCGGCGTAGGCTCTTATACGGCCAACGTAGGGACATCGCGCAATACCGGATTCGAGCTTTCTCTCAACGGCACAATCATCGAAAACCTGAACGGCTGGAGTTGGGATGCCGGCATCAACCTCTATCATAACAACAACGAACTGACTTCATTAGCATCGGGTGCACAACAAGATGTGGAGAACTCATGGTTTGTCGGTCATCCCATTGACGTGATTTACGATTACGAGCGTATAGGATTGTGGAACGAGAGCGACCCTGATTACCAATATCTGCAAATTCTTGAACCGGGCGGCAATGTCGGTATGATAAAGGTGAAATATACCGGCGGATATGACGAAAGTGGCAAACCGCTACGAGCTATCAATGCCGACGACCGTCAGATTATAGACCTGGAGCCTGACTTTCAGGGCGGTTTCGATACTCGCATAGGTTATAAAGGCTTTGACCTCGGCATAGTAGGCGCTTTCAAAGGCGGAGGCGTCCTTATTAGTACGCTCTATTCTTCTTCCGGCTACCTGAACATGATGACTGGACGTCGCGGCAACGTGAAAATTGATTATTGGACGCCCGATAATACCAACGCCAAGTATCCCAAGCCGGGCGGCATCGAACAGAGCGATAACCCGAAATACGGAAGCACGCTCGGCCGTTTCGACGCTTCGTATCTTAAGATACGCACTATCACGCTGGGCTATAATGTTCCGAAGAACGTCATGAACAAATTGGGTATCAGCAACTTACGTCTATATGCTTCGATACAGAATCCGTTCGTGTTCTTTTCGCCTTACTACAACGAATCGGGATGCGACCCGGAGACAAACTCCTACGGCAACGAGAATCAAGCCGTTACGACCAGCCTGCCGTCGCGCTTGCTGATTATCGGCACAAACGCGCCAAGCACCATCAACTGCATGTTCGGACTTAATTATTCATTCTAAAAACATAACAGGTATGAAAACATCATATTTCAAAACAATATTTTTAACGGCAATTTGCTCGCTAATACTTGCGGGATGTTCCGACATATTGGACGAACAGCCGCGCAGCAGTTACGACCCTACCTTCTTCACCACCGAAACCGGAGTGATGGGAGGTCTCAACGCCATGTACGCACATCTGCGTTATTTTTACGGGCAGTATTACTACGCCGCCCTGGAGTGCTCAACCGACGAATATACTTTTGCATGGAGCGCCGACAACAACTTCAAGGATGCAGACCTGACGGAAGGCGTCGGCAACCTGAACCCTTCCTCCTGCCGTAGCGACGCCCTCTGGAACGAGGTGTTCAGCAATATCAACACGGCATCGGGAATAATTGAGAACGCGGCGTCGGTAGGTCTGTCGGAAGCTCTGATAGCCGAGGCGAGGTTCTTTCGCGCCTACGACTACTTCCAGTTAGTACAGACTTTCGGCGGCGTGCCTCTTGACCTGGGCAGCGGAGAGTTGGCGTTCAACATCACCCCGAAGCGCACGTCCGTGCGCAACACCGTGCCCGAAGTATATACGAAGGCGATATTTCCGGATTTGATTACCGCCGTAAACAACCTGCCGGATAATCCCCGCATTGTAGGCGGAGCGACTAAAACTCTTGCCCGCCTCATCCTCGCCAAGGCATATCTGACATACGCCTGGTGGCTGGAAAATCCGGACGGCATAGACACATATCCCGCCTGCGACCGCTCCGACCCGGACGGGCACGACAAAGCATGGTATTTCCAAAAAGCCTACGACTATGCCGTGGAAGGCATACAAAGCCCCGGCTCCTACGGTCTGATGGACAATTATTACGACCTTCATCTCGGTTCCAACGATCGCAACAAGGAAGTGATGCTCTTTGCCGACCATACGGAAGACGACGAGTATTACGACGGGCAAAGCCACTCGTATTTTTCCGGCGGCGCTCCCGGCAACCAGTTCGTATGGTTCGTTACGTTCAACTATACCCTCATTCGCAGCAATGCCAAGGCTGACTGGAGTGGCGGCAAGATAGAAACGGTGAAACGCGAAGCAGCCCAGGCTTACGGTCGTCCGTGGAGTTGCATGGCTCCACCAATCGGCGTGTTTACCAATACATTCGCCGACAAGACGAACGACTCGCGCTACGACGGCACATTCACCACCGTCTTCCGCGGTAATTGGGCGAAAGGCGGCGACGGTACGGATACGTACTACAATGCCAACGGCTTACCAATATATAACGGCGATGCCGTACTGACGTTCCTCGATGAAGACTTGAATGTCACGGTGGACTATTCGGATGCCAAGTACGACAGCGACGTTCGCGGCGGTGTAGCTCCCGACCGCGCCGACTATGTGGTAGAACCCAGTTTCATAAGCCGCGGTCGTTACCCTATCTTGTGGAAGTGCGGCACCTATCGCACCGATAATGGCGACGGTCTGGGTCAACCTAACGGCGGCATCACCCGTCCTATAAACCTCGCCTATTTCTCCGAACTGTTCTTAACTGCCGCCGAAGCGGCCGTAAAGGGTGCCTCCACAAAAGCCATATCGGGCACATACGCCAACGACGGTACCGCCCGCGGTTTAGTGAACGTTATCCGCGCCCGTGCAGGCAAATGGCGTTGGGACAACAACGGAAACACCGCGAAAGTGGCGGACAATAGCGCGGCCATGACAGCAGCCACTC
Source organism: Tannerella sp. (assembly GCA_031271805.1). Classification (GTDB taxonomy): domain Bacteria; phylum Bacteroidota; class Bacteroidia; order Bacteroidales; family Tannerellaceae; genus Tannerella. The sequence continues at coordinate 4,699 of JAISUX010000057.1, read as the reverse complement.
CCGCTGTCATTGACATAGACTACATTCTTGCCGAGCGTAGCCGCGAATACTATGGCGAAGGACATCGCTGGAACGACTTGGTGCGCACCCAGAAATGGATAGAGTACTCGAAGACCTACGAGATAGGGCGCTCTACCAAAGACGGGCAGAAAATAGGAACGTATTCTACGGACGGAGACCCTGATAAAGAGACATTTACCCGCATAATAGAAAAACGCCACTACCTGCGCCCCATACCACAGGGGCAGATTGACGCATTAGAAGGCACTGCGGAGGAAAAGGCGGCTTATCAGAATCCCGGATATTGATTAATTATAATTCCGTTGGCGGAAAAAATTTCCGCCAACGGATAAATTTTTTTAAACTATGAAATTTCATACGCTTGCTGTTATATTCATGCTGTCGTTATTTGCGGCAAATGTCTTCGCACAGAAAAACGTACGCTTGAAAGACAATTTCGATTTTGACTGGAAATTCACTTTAAGCGATAATCCCGAATACATGAAACGGGATTTCATTGATGCCGAATGGGAAAGCGTACAGTTGCCGCATGACTGGAATATAAAACAGGATTTCGACGTCAAATGGGGCGGTTCGGCCGCGTACCTGCCGGAAGGAATCGGCTGGTATCGCAAGTCATTCCGGATACCCGCTTCTTACAAAGGCAAAAAAATTTCGATACTTTTTGACGGCATTTTTCATCAAAGCGATGTCTATATCAACGGACACCATCTCGGTTTCCGCCCTTATGGATTTTGCAGTATTGAATATGATTTGACCCCGTATTTGAACTTTGACGGCGAGAATATCATTGCGGTAAGGGCAAACACTACGGGCGAGCGGCCGCGCTGGTACGCCGGAGGGGGCATCTATCGCCACGCCTGGCTGCAAGCCGTAAATCCCGTACATGTAGCGACTTATGGTTCTTACATCACAACCCCTGTAGTAACCGATGAGAAGGCTGACATACGGACGGTAATAACACTCGTCAACGAAACCGATAAGCAACAGGAAATATCTGTACAACAGATAGTTATAGACGCTGCCGGAAAACAGGTCGCTCGTAGCGGAAAGGAAAAGATAACGCTGTTGGCAGGTGCGACGGCGGATGTAAAACAGGATTTTTCACTGACTTCGCCCGAATTGTGGTCAATAGAGACGCCGGTAATGTACCGCTTGGAAACGACGGTGAAAGCAGGCGGCAAAACGGTTGACGTCTATACCACGCCTTTTGGCGTCCGTACAATGAAGTTCGATAAAGACAAGGGGTTCTTTTTAAACGGTAAACACGTGAAACTTAAGGGAATGAATTTGCATGACGACGCCGGCGTCTTGGGAGTAGCCGTGCCTTACCGAGCTTATGAACGCAAGTTGCAAATTATCAAAGAATACGGCTGCAATGCCATTCGCTGCTCCCACAACCCGTTTTCGCCGGAATTACTCGAACTCTGCGACCGTATGGGGTTTGTGGTTATAGACGAGGCTTTCGACAAATGGAAATCGGGCTATTACGAAAAATATTTCGATGAATGGTGGCAAAAAGACCTGACAAACATGCTCTTGCGCGACCGCAACCACCCCTGTATCGCTCTTTGGAGCATCGGCAATGAATTGCAAGAAGCATGGGATGAGAGCGACGTAGGAGTGCAGCGGGCTGCAATGCTGCAGGACTTTGTACATCAACTCGAACCTTCGCGCCCGGTAACAATGGCGGCGCAAAACAATCATCAGGAGAAATTCTCCGGCGTTACCGACGTGATAGGCTATAATTACTTAGAGGCGCGTATGCTCCACGACAAGAAACAATTCCCGCAACGCTCGTTCGTTATCACGGAAGAGTTGCCGTATTACAGAGGCGAATATGGCAACATACGCAGTTATACGCCGCTGAATCCATGGCAAATAATTGAGGATAACGACTTTGTGGCGGGCGGTTTTATATGGTCGGGAGTCGATTATCTCGGCGAAGCAAGTTGGCCAAGCAAGGGATGGCCTAACGGACTGTTCGATATTTGTATGTTTGAAAAGCCGCGTGCGGCCTATCATCGCTCGAAATGGAACACAGAACCGATGGTTCGTATCGCCGTTGCCGACCAGTCGCTCGACATTGACCACGGCAGAGACCTGTGGCAATGGCCCAAACTGGCGGCGCATTGGAACTTTCCGCCGTCGTATGAAGGTCTGCTTGTGGAAATACAGACTACAACCAACTGTGAGAGCGTTGAACTGTATTTCGACGACAAACCGATGGGCAAGAAACGCACTGCCGACTTCACCAACAATACCATTGTGTGGAACCTGCCTTACAAAGCCGGCAAAGTTGAGGCGCGAGGCTATAATGGAGATACACAGGTTGCAGATTATAAATTAGTTACATCCAAACAGACAAGTCAAGCGGCTGTTACGGCCGACAGGTCGGAAATAAAAGCCGATGGACAGGACTTGTCGTTTATAACCGTAGAATTGCTTGATGAAGACGGCAATCCGGTGCAAACCGACGACAGGAAACTGACTGTCAGCGTAGAAGGCGAGGGTAGGTTCCTTGGCATTGATAACGGCGACCTTCGACGCGAAGGCTCTTATGCAGGCAACGAACTTAAAACCTATTGGGGTAAAGCGCTCATCGTAGTGCAATCTACACGCAAGCCTGGCGCGATGACGGTTAAAGTGCAGATGGAAGGCGTTGATAATCCGTATGTTGTAACTGTACAAAGTAAATAAATCGAATGACATGAAACGAATAGTAACCATACTCCTGTTTTTGTTTTACTGCCTCATCAGTAGCGTCGCGAGCGTACGCTTGCCGTCAATTTTTGCCGACGGCATGGTTCTGCAGCGCGATGTGCCGGTCACCATCTGGGGCAAGGCTACGCCGTGGGAGGTGGTCGCTGTTTCGATAACACCAGTCATTGATGCGTCCGTCACTGCGAGAAACGAAGCAGTATCATCGAAAAGTACTAAGGTTACAAATACCGCAGACGAGAACGGCTGCTGGGAGGTTACTCTTCCACCACAGGAAGCGGGGACGGGGTATTCGCTGACTGTCAATGATGTGGTTATCAACGATGTGGCTTTCGGGGATGTGTGGCTCTGTTCGGGGCAGTCGAACATGGAGACGCCGTTGCCGCGACTGATGCTGCCTTATGGCGACGAGATTAAATCGTACTCTAATACGCTGATACGGTATGTGAAGATTCCGACATCATATAATTTTCATGCGCCGCAGGATGATACTCCGTCTGCGCCATGGCTTCCGCTTACAGTAGAAAACGCTTCGAGTTACTCGGCGCTGCCTTATTTCTTTGCTAAAGAGATGTTTGAACGTACCGGCAGCGTTCCTGTCGGGATTATCAACGCAAGCGTTGGGGGGACGCCGATTGAGGCTTGGCTCAGCGAGAAGAGTATTGCCGATAATCCGCTGCTGATGAACGATAAACGCATCTGTGAAGACGATGAATGGGTGGCGGCGGTAAACAGAACTGCAGGCATTCCACAGAGACGGTGGTACGAGGTGCTGACGGCACAAGACGAGGGTATTAATGGCGCTGTAAGATGGGACGCCGTTGATTATAAGGATGATGATTGGGATACTACCGACCTGTTCGACAACTCATGGGGCTTGAATGGAAGAGCGCCGTTTTATGGCTCTGTGTGGTTTCGTAAATATATATATGTGGAGTCGCCCACAGAGGCTACGCTCTATATGGGACGTATTGAAGGCGCTGATTCCATGTTTGTTAATGGCAAATTTGTCGGCAATGTTACTTACTCCTACCCGCCGCGTATCTATGCTTTGCCGACAGGGACGCTTCGCAAAGGGCGTAATCTGCTGACTGTAAGAGTGCAGTGTTCCGGCGGTATGGCGTCGTTTGTGCCGGACAAGCCATATAAAATCATTTTCTCGGATGGCAAAGAAATCAGTCTCGAAGGCGCTTGGAAATACCGCCGCGGGGCTTCTATGCCTGCGCCGCCTTCGGGTGGCGGGATAGCGTTCCAGAACAAACCGACAGGGCTGTATAACGGAATGATTGCGCCGCTGCAAAAGTTTAATTTTAAGGGTGTTATATGGTATCAAGGGGAGGCAAACGCTGACCGTTGGCAGGAATACGGCGAGCGACTGACGGCGCTGATTGACGACTGGCGAGGGCTATTGGGCGCAGAGACGCCTTTCCTTCTCGTCCAACTGCCTAACTATATGAAACCGTCGGACTATCAGGCGAATAGCAACTGGGCGGCGTTGCGGAACGTTCAGTTGCAAGTGGCACAGAAAACGCCGCACGCAGGTATGGCTGTGGCGATAGATATAGGCGAATGGAATGATATTCACCCGCTTAACAAGAAAGATTTAGGTAAAAGACTGGCTTTGCAGGCTACGAAGCATGTTTACGACAAGGACTTAGTTTGCGACGGTCCTGTGTATGAGTCCAAAGTTATCAAAGGTAGAAAGATTGTTTTGACCTTCAGGGCAGGAACAGACTCGCTTGAGTCTGTTTCGCCTCTGAAAGGTTTTGTTATTGCAGGCGCGGACGGACGGTTTGTGCCTGCTAACGCCGAAGTTCAGGGACGACAGGTGGTGGTATGGAACGACGCCGTCGCTAATCCGTTGAATGTGAGGTACGCATGGGCTGATAACCCCTTAGGCGCTAACCTTCGTAATACCGCCGGTCTGCCGGCTTCACCCTTTAAAACCGATGATTAA
>JAISUX010000107.1 GCA_031271805.1 Tannerella sp. | reverse complement strand
TTTATTGACATTCGTACAATCGTGCCGATATTTTCGCCGGCAAGGACTTTGCGGAGATTGCCCGGTGTGTCCATATCGAAAACGATAAGGGGGAGGTTATTTTCTTTGCAAAGGGTTGTGGCGGTCAGGTCCATGACTTTGAGGTTGCGGGCGTAAATTTCGTCGAATGTTATCTCATCAAACTTGACGGCTGTAGGGTCTTTTTCCGGATCTGCGGTGTAGATACCGTCAACGCGGGTGCCTTTGAGCATGACGTCGGCTTCGATTTCGATTCCTCGGAGAGCGGAAGCGGTATCGGTCGTAAAAAAAGGATTGCCTGTGCCGCCGGCTATGATTACTACATGGCCCTGTTGCAACAGTTCGACGGCGCGTGTTTTGCTGTAGTATTCGCCTACCGGTTCCATGCGGATTGCTGTCAGTACATCGGCTTTCACGCCTGCGGCATTGAGGGCGGAACTCAAAGCGAGGCTGTTGATAACGGTCGCCAACATGCCCATTTGGTCGCCTTTTACGCGATCGAAGCCCTTGGCCGCGCCGCTCAAACCCCGAAAAATATTGCCGCCGCCTATGACAATCCCGACCTGCACACCCGCCTCAGCGACTTCCTTTATCTGTGCGGCATATTCCGCAAGACGCACCTCGTCAATACCATATTGTTTAGCGCCCATAAGCGATTCGCCGCTTAATTTCAATAAAATTCTCTTGTACTTATTCATATATAAATCATTTTATTAACAGTCAAAGTCATACGGCCGGAAGGCTCATTCCCGTGATTTTCCGGTACAAGTCGAGCGCATAAACGTCCGTCATTCCCGAAATATAATCGAGGGCGCACTGGATTTTTCCGTATGTTGTCGGGGCTGCGACATCGTACTGATTAGGAACACGGTTAAGGAGCAGCTTACTGTAAGAGTGGTCGGGATTCATCATTGCATCAATAATTATCTCAAGCAGATAACCGAAAATGTGGTATCCGGCAAGTTCGATGTCCACAACATCCCGCGAGACATAAATCTTTTCATAAGCCACCTCGGAACATCTCTTGTAGGCTGCGCGGGCTAACGGGCTGATACCTTCGATGAGAGGTTTATTATCATAAGCGCCGGCAAGTAAAATATCTTCGTTATCAAGAAATTCCTGTGTACACTCGTCAACCAACAGGCCGATGATGCACGAGCGCAAGTAAGCGATCTGTTCATTGCAGTCGGAGACAATATTCATTGTCCGCTTAATGTCGTCGAGCCGCCGGCCTTCGAAGAAACCGTAGAAAAGTTCGGTCACTTCCTCGATAGTCAGGAGGCGCAATTTGTGGGCGTCCTCAATATCCATTATTTGATAGCAAATGTCGTCGGCGGCCTCAACAAGATAGACGAGCGGATAGCGGGCAAAGACATTTTTCGATGCATCAAGGCATGGAATCGACAATTCGTCGGATATGCGGAGGTAAGTGTCCTCCTCGGTTTGGAAAAATCCAAACTTGCCTTTGGTCGCTGCGGTAGAAGGAAAAGGATACTTGACTACCGATGCTAATGTGCTGTATGTCAGAGCGAAACCTCCATCGCGGCGTCCGTTGAACTTATGAGTAAGCAGGCGCATCGCATTGGCATTTCCTTCAAAGTGCAGGAAGTCTTCCCAGCGGTGTCCCTCGTCGCGGACGCGGGATTCGAACTGTTTACCCTTTCCGTCGGCAAAATAGGCGGCTATAGCGCGTTCGCCCGAATGTCCGAACGGCGGGTTGCCCATGTCGTGAGCAAGGCAGGCGGCAGAGACTATCGAATCTATTTCCGAAAAGTTGGCTTCGGCATCGCGGCCATATCTTTGTATCAACCCCGAAGCGACGTTCTTACCGAGCGAACGTCCTACGCATGACACTTCTAAACTGTGTGTCAGACGATTATGTACAAAAACGCTACCCGGCAGCGGGAAGACCTGTGTCTTATTCTGAAGTCTCCTGAAGGGTGAGGAGAAAATCAGGCGGTCATAGTCGCGCTGGAAATTAGTGCGTTCGTGCTTGCGTTCGTGATAATTCTCGATGCCGAGGCGCTTACCGGATAATAATTTCTGCCATTCCATCATAATTTGCTTATTATCATTCAACTTCGAGTACAAGCCCTTTGAGATATTCCCCTTCGGGATGGTAAATATTTACCGGATGGTCGGCTGGTTGCGACATCTGATTCAGGATTCGGACGCGGCGCCCTGACATAGCGGCGGCAGTGAAGACCGTCAGGCGGAAATTCTCACGGCTGACTATCTGCGAACATGAGAAAGTAAATATAATTCCTCCCGATCGTATCTGTTTAAAAGCCAAGGCATTAAGTTTTCGATAGCCTTGTAACGCATTTCGCAGGACATTCTTGTGTTTAGCGAAAGCAGGCGGATCAAGGATGATGAGGTCGTAGCGATCTTTGATATTTTCCATGAACTTGAAAGCGTCGTCGGTGAAGGACTTGTGACGCTGATCATCCGGAAAATTCAATGCAACATTCTCATCGGTTAGAGCCATTGCCTTGGCAGAGCTATCAACCGAGTGCACTATACGCGCACCGCCACGAAGGGCATAAACAGAGAAGCCGCCTGTGTAGCAAAACATATTAAGTACGTCGCGCCCGCGCGCGTAACGCATCAACAGGCTCCTGTTGTCGCGCTGGTCGATAAAGAAGCCCGTCTTTTGTCCTTTAAGCCAATCGACCTTGAAGGTCAAGCCGTTTTCAACCGAGGTATGAGGCAATTGATCATCGCTGCCGTAGAGATATTCGTTTTCTTCGCCGAGTTCGGCTTTGTAGGGAAGGGTGCCTTCGGATTTATAAAAGATACGGGATATATTAGCGCAAACTTCCGACAGCGCTTGCGCGATGGTTTTTCTTGCCAAGTGCATCCCTACTGAATGAGCCTGAATAACAGCCGTTTGCGCATAGATATCAATGATTAAACCGGGGAGATTGTCGCCTTCGCCATGGACAAGACGATAGGTATTGTTTAAATGTCCGTTTCCAGTCGCGGCCGCTACCGTATCAAGACCGAGAGCGAGACGCATATTATAAGCCCGACGTATGCTTTCTTTCCAAAAAGATAAGTCGATTTCAACGGGTTTAAACGACAGAATCCTCACTAAAATGCTCCCGATCTGGTAATGGCCTACTCCAAGGAATTGTCCGTTGGCAGCGCATACTTCGACCACTTCGCCCTCCACAATCCCTTGCACGTCCGAAGCAACCGCTCCCGAAAACACCCACGGATGAAACCGCAACAGGGATTCTTCTTTCTTCGGCTTAAGAAATATCTTATGAGGCGCCATCTTTCATGCGTTCTAAATGTTGGTAAATATGCAGGCAAGCCCACGCATCGAGGGCGGCGTACCGTTGCTGGGCTTCGGTCAAAGTATGGATTTCCCAATTGCTCAAACGTTCGCGTTTCGAGATTTTCTTGCCGAAAAGAATCGCGTAAATCTTCTGCAGGCTCATGTCTTCGATGCCGAACTGCTGAACATACCGCTGCAGATCGACAAAGTTTGCCGGCACAATGTTCGTCAGATTATGAAGTCCGTTGAAGTCGTCGCGCAACGAGATGCCGATTTTCTTTATCGCCTCGTTTTTCAGGAACATCTCAAGAGCGCCGGGCACTTGCTTAAACCTGTTAAGCCTTATCAGAAAGCAGGTATCATCACTCGCAATCTGCATCAGCGACATTCGATAATGCGTCTTTTTCGAAAAACTGGGGCGTGTCTCGGTGTCGAAACCAAGTTGGGATAAGCCGGACAGAAAATCAAGCGCCTGTTCAAGGGAACTCTCATTATCTACAACAACAATCTTCCCTGAGAAAACCTCCCTTGGCATCTTAGCGATAGCATCCTTTGATATAACTTTTTTGAAATTCATTCCTCTTCATTATTAAAATCGTCGTTATAACGTATCGAATGAAGCGCTTTCATAACATTCAGCAACTTCTGTCCCCAATAAAGGCGAAAATTCACCTCGCAAAAATACAATGCCTCAGTCATCACGTCTTCATTCTCCCGACGAAACAAGGCTGCAAAATTCCCCAAATCCTGATAGATATCCGCCATATTTTCCGAAATAGTTGCGGCTATCGGAGTGTCGCTAAACTTCATGTCGGTTTGGAAGGTGTCGAGGAAAGAATCCTCCTTGCCCATCAATTCGGCAATACGGAGTCTGATGACTTCGTAAGTCTCTTCTGTAATGAAACAATCCTGATAATCAGTGTCTTCCGGCTCGTAAAGATATGGCAATAAAGTCGCTTTCAGATAAAGTAAGGGCATTATTTTTATCGCCTTATCAACAAAAGTAAACAGGGTATAAGTCGAAGTGTTCTCGACCAAGGCGCAATATTCAAGCGCAACGGTAACAAACTCTAAAGTATTTTTGTCATAAATCACTTTGCTTTCGGACATGATGCTAATCAACCGTTATTTTATCTTGATAACTTTCTGCAGTTACAGAATTGTCAATTTTCAGGATCAAGCCTTGAAGGATTTTCCCTGGTCCGAGTTCGACGAAATGGTCGGCGCCGTCGGCGATCATCTTGCGAATAGTTTGCGTCCATCGCACCGGAGCGGTCAGTTGCGCAATGAGGTTGTGCTTAATCACCGACGCATCGGTCGATGGCAATGCCGTATAGTTCTGATAGATAGGGCATATCGGTTTATTGAAGACTGTCGATTCGATTGCTTCGGCGAGTTCCGCCCTTGCCGGTTCCATAAGCGGTGAGTGGAAGGCTCCGCTGACCTTGAGCTTCAACGCCCGTTTAGCGCCTGCCTCCATGATAAGCTCACAAGCCTTGTTGATACCCGTCTCGGCGCCCGACACAACTATCTGCCCGGGACAGTTATAATTCGCACAGACCACGATGTCATCCTTAATATCCGTGCAAACCTTCTCTACCGTCTCGTCGGGCAGGCCGATAATAGCCGCCATTGTTGACGGCTGCAACTCACAAGCTTTTTGCATCGCATAAGCACGCTTCGAGACAAGCCGCAGACCGTCCTCAAACGATAAAGCTCCCGAAACTACCAGAGCCGAAAATTCGCCTAACGAATGTCCGGCCACCATTGCCGGGGTAAACAACCGACCCCATATCTTTGACAATATTACCGAATGAAGAAAAACAGCCGGCTGCGTGACCTTCGTCTGCTTCAATTCTTCATCCGTACCCGAAAACATCACGTCGGTTATACGAAAACCGAGTATGCCGTTCGCCTCCTCAAAAAGCTCCTTAGCACGGACATTCTCGTCATACATCGACCGTCCCATGCCGGTAAATTGCGCCCCTTGACCAGGGTAAACAAATACTTTCATAATCTAATATTATTATTTCAGGGCGCAAATATAGAGATTTTTTCCGACTTATGGATAAAAAAAACTTAAAAATCATGGTAGTTTGAAAATCTAATTGTATCTTTGCACCTCCAAAAGTAAATATTTTAATTAAAAGAGAAAAAGAATTATGAGTCAATTATTATTTTTAGGTAACTTAGGCACTCCCGAGATTATTATCATCGCTATCATAGTATTACTGTTATTCGGTGGGCGCAAGATCCCCGAACTGATGAAGGGTCTCGGCAAAGGTATAAAGAATTTCAAGGAAGGCGTTAAAGGCGTTGAGGACGACATCAAGTCAACCGATGACACTGCCGTATCGACATCGAACAAGTAAGCCCCGCCATGTCGGAACAACAAGAGGAAATGTCCTTTTGGGACCACTTGGAAGCTCTGCGGTGGACATTATTTCGTTGCATCATTGCGCTCGTAGTTTTTGCTATCGGAAGTTTCGCCGCAATGCGCTATCTATTCGACGAAGTCATTTTGGCTCCGTGCCATGCCGATTTTATTCTGTATAAACTCCTTTGCAGGATAACGACTGCCGTGCCGTTACTGCCCGACTTTTGTGATGAAACCTACAACGTGACCTTGTTTAACGTCAAACTTGCGTCGCAGTTCTTTACGCACATGACAACGTCGTTCTGGCTTGCATTGCTGCTGACTTTCCCTTACCTGATGTACGAAGTATGGAAATTCATCCGCCCCGCCCTTTACGAACACGAGAAACAGAACGTCCGGTGGGTGTTTATGTTCGGCACAGGCATGTTCTTTATGGGTTGTGCGGTGGGGTATTTCCTTGTTTTTCCGATGACATTGCGATTCCTCGCAACATATCATATCAGCGAATCCATCCAGGAACAGGTATCCCTTGAATCCTACATGGATAATTTCTTCATGCTGATTTTTATCATGGGTGTCGTTTTCGAGATGCCCTTGCTGTCGTGGCTTTTGTCGAAATTAGGCCTGCTGACACGTGCGTTTTTCAATAAATATCGCCGTCATGCTATTGTCGGGCTGCTCGTCATCGCCGCATTCATCACGCCCAGCAGCGACCCGTTCACTCTCGGATGTGTGTTCTTCCCGCTTTACGGGCTTTACGAATTGAGCGCCCTGTTCGTCCGCAAAGCGCCGAAAGAGGACGACGAGGAAGAAGAAACTAACATTGTGAAATATGAAAAAGGAGACTGAGAAAAAATCAATAAGATTCACACACGGATTGAGAAAAATCATCAATATCTCAATTTGGGGCTGTTTCGCATTATTTTTGTTAGTGAGTGTGGGTATTTTCATAGCTATCGAAAACGGGTATATAGGATATATGCCACCTGTCGAGCAGTTGGAAAACCCTATCGACCGTTACGCCTCGCAAGTCATTTCGGACGACGGAGTTCTCCTTGGCAGTTATTCCTATAGCAAAGACAACCGCTTTCATGTGAAATATCGCGAATTGTCGCCTTTCCTTGTCAACGCATTGATTGCCACCGAGGATATAAGATTCCAGCGCCACAGCGGAATAGACGTCAAAGGCCTTTTACGGGCAATCATTAAGCGCGGTATCCTTATGCAGAAAAGCGGCGGAGGCGGCAGCACGATAACCCAGCAATTGGCCAAACAATTGTTCTCGCCGAGCGCAGGAAGCGTAGCCGAACGCATATTCCAGAAACCTATAGAGTGGGTCATCGCCGTCAGGCTCGAAAAATACTACACAAAAGAGGAAATCATCAATATGTACCTTAACAAATTCGATTTCCTTTATAATGCCGTCGGTATCCAATCCGCCGCGCGTACATATTTTAATACTACCCCCAAAAACCTGAAACCCGAAGAGGCCGCAACCTTGATCGGAATGTGCAAGAATCCGTCATATTACAATCCGGTGAAATTCACCGAACGCTCGATTCAGCGCCGCAACACCGTCATCGCACAGATGGCTAAATACGGATTCATAGATAATGCGGTTTGCGACTCGTTAAGCAAACTCCCGTTGGAATTGAATTTTGCACGCTTCGACCATAAAGAAGGTCTTGCGCCGTATTTTCGTGAGTACCTGCGACTTACGCTCATCGCTCAAAAGCCTGACAGGAGCAAATACGCATCCTGGCAACAGCAAAAATTCTCCGACGACTCGCTCGCCTGGGAAACCAACCCCCTCTACGGATGGTGTAACAAGAACCGTAAAGCCAACGGCGATACGTATAATATTTACACCGACGGTTTGAAAATTTATACAACCCTTGATTCGCGGATGCAGCAATATGCCGAGGACGCCGTCCGTGACCATTTAAGCAATACCCTCCAACCGTCGTTCTTCCGTGAAAAACGACGTGATAAATACGCGCCATTCTCCTTCCCCCCCGACCTTACCAACGCCGAAAAAGAGGAAATAGTAAACAAAATACTGCACAATACCATCACTCAATCGCCGCGGTACAAAATGATGAAAGACGCCGGTGCGAGCGACAAGGATATTGAGCAGGTCTTCAAAACCCAAAAGACGGAAATGTCGGTCTTCAGCTGGAATGGAATGATAGATACGGTGATGACCCCGCTCGACTCGATACGCTATTACAAGTCATTCTTGCGGACGGCTTTCATGGCTATGGACGCCCACACAGGATACGTGAAATCTTATGTCGGAGGAATCGACTTTGCCAATTTCCAGTATGACATGGCCAATACCGGACGTCGGCAGATAGGTTCGACAATGAAACCTTTCGTCTATTCATTAGGAATGATCGAAGGATTCACGCCTTGCGACGAGATGCTGCACGTCCAGCAAAAACTCCTTGACGAGAACGGGATACTATGGACGCCCAAGAACTCGTCGAGCAAAAGAATCGGCGAGATGGTGACACTTCAATGGGGCTTGCAGAATTCCGACAACTGGGTGACCGCATACCTGATGAGCCGCCTTTCGACTTATGCTTTGATACGCCTGTTGCGCTCATACGGGATGAGGGGCGAAATAGAACCCACCATTTCGATGTGCCTCGGCACTCCCGACATATCCGTGGCCGAGATGGTCAGCGCCTATTCGGTCTTCGCCAACAGGGGAATACGTATGGAACCGCTTTACGTCACCCGTATTGAAGATGCTTATGGCAACACGGTGAGTTCTTTTTCTCTGAGAGTCAACGAAGTATTGCCAGAAGATGCGGCATATAAAATATTGAGCATGTTACAAAGCGTTGTTGATGGCGGAACCGCAGGCCGACTTAGGTCTATGTATGGCATAAAGGCGCAAATGGGCGGTAAGACAGGCACTACCCAAAATCAATCCGACGGTTGGTTTATGGGCTTCACTCCAAGCCTTGTCGCCGGCTGTTGGGTTGGCGGCGAAGACAGGTCGATTCACTTCAACACAATGGAAGGCCAGGGTGCAAATGTCGCCCTTCCGATCTATGCTAAATTCATGAAGAAAGTCTATGCCGACAAGCAATTGGGTTATTCCGAGAGCGAAAAATTCGACGTCCCGGATGAATATAAGAATCCTTGCGTCAAGAGAAATACTAATGAAAGTGATAAACCCAGACAAAGGACGCCAAGCGGTTTTGATGAGTTTTTCAACTGATTTTTCACTTCATCACATAATCAATAGCCGCTTCCAAGTTGATGGCGCTTTCCCATGGGCGGCAAAACGTGCCGTTGGGATGTCCGTCCACGTAATATTCCACCCATGCGCCTGTAGAATCGAGTACGGAGAGCATATCGTCATA
>JAISUX010000095.1 GCA_031271805.1 Tannerella sp. | reverse complement strand
GCAACTACCTGATAACGGTCGAAACCATCGACAACAACGACGAAATGCTGATTGAAGTTGAGTTGAGCGACCTGTTTACCGACGACTACGGCGTCCTTCAAAATTTGACGAAAAATATTGTTCACCAACTGAAGGACGAACTCTTGATTACTCCTCGCCTGAAACTTGTTGGTCGCGGTTCGTTGCCCGTTCAAGAAGGCAAAGCAGTAAGAGTAAAGGATTTGCGTAAATTTTAAAACTATGACAATAAATCAGATTTCAATTTTCTTGGAAAATAAATACGGCAAATTGAGCGAAATCCTTGCATTGCTGGGCAGGGAAAACATCCGCATCATTGCCGCCACCGTCGCCGACACCTCCGAATTTGGCATTTTGAGAATGATAGTCAGCGACGCTAAACGGGCATATAATCTACTGAAAAACAACCGTGTTAACGCCAACATTACCGAAGTGCTTGCCATCACTACCGGTTCGGAGGCAGGTACATTCGCCTCTGCGCTCGAACTCTTTACCCGCGCCGGTTTGAGCATCGAATATATGTACTGCTTTTCGGTGCGCGAAAAATCGTTTCTGATTTTGCAGGTCAACGACAAAGAGGCTGCCCGCGAAGTAATCAGGCGGAACGGGTTAGGGTATATTACGGAAAATGACTTGAATAAATTATAACTTAAATCAAAAATCACAATTATGTTTGGAATCAACGACCCCGGAATCTACATTGCCTACCTGCTGATGGCGGGTTGCGTTGTCTTCGCCGTCTGGTATGGCGTTAGCAGGTGGAACGAAAAAGACAGGGAGGACATGCCATGAACACTCTCTCGCTCGGCGTTATCATCATCATTTACAGTTTTTTCATCGTCTGGCTGGGTTATCTCGGCTACCGAAAGACAAAAACTTCGGCCGACTTCCTGCTTGGCGGACGTCGCACCAACCCCTTCATCATGGCGCTGTCCTACGGAGCGACCTTTATCTCGACCTCGGCCATTGTCGGTTTCGGCGGTATTTCGGCAACCTTCGGCATGGGCATACAGTGGCTTTGCCTGCTCAACATCCTGATGGGCGTCATCGTGGCCTTTGTCTTTTTCGGTAAGCGTACCCGCAGACTTGGTGCACAACTCAACGCTCATACATTTTCGCAACTGCTCGGACTGCACTACGGTTCGCGTTCGGTGCAGGTTTTCATCGCCGCCATCATCTTTCTTGGAATGCCGCTCTATGCAGCGGTTGTGATGAAAGGCGGTGCGGTTTTCATTGAAGAAATTTTCGACATTGACTACCATCTTGCCTTGCTTGCTTTTACGCTGATAGTGGCGGCTTACGTTATTTCGGGCGGCATCAAGGGAGTGCTCTACACCGATGCGCTGCAGGGCGTGATAATGTTTGCCAGCATGGCGTTTCTGCTCGTATGGTTCTATCACACAATGGATTTCAGTTTTGCCGAAGGCAACCGCCAACTTACTGCTATCGCCGACATGGTTCCAGAAAAATACCGCGCACTCGGCCATCAGGGTTGGACAGCCATGCCCGCAATGGCTTCGCCTCAGTGGTTTACGCTCGTAACCTCGCTTATCCTCGGCGTCGGCATCGGTTGTTTAGCGCAACCGCAGTTGGCTGTGCGGTTTATGATGGTTGACAGCGACAAGCAAATCAGCCGTGGCGTACTCATCGGCAGCGTGTTCATCTTCTTCACCGTCGGCACGGTCTATCACATCGGACCGCTCACCAACCTCTATTTTCTCAAACACGACGGAATGCTCGCTACGCAGATGACGTCCGACTTGGACAAGATCATACCGCTCTTTATCAGCCGTGCACTGCCCGAATGGTTCAGCGCCGTGTTTATGCTCTGTATCCTTTCGGCGAGTATGTCCACTTTGAGTTCGCATTTTCATACTATGGGCGCTTCGCTCGGAGTGGACATCCTGCCGGGAATAAGAAAACAACGCGAGCGTAAATCATCACTTGGAGTACGCTTTGGTGTAACGTGCTCAATATTGATAAGTTACGTTATTTGTTATACGCTTAGCGCCAACATCATCGCCCGCGGTACAGCCCTGTTTATGGGCGTTTGCGCCGCAACATTCCTTCCGGCCTACTTCTGTTCGCTCTATTGGAAAAAAGCCACCCGTGCGGGAGCGTTGACAAGTATTTGGACAGGCGCCTTAGCCAGCCTCTTCTGCATGGCGTTTCTGCATCGTGCCGAAGCCGCCCCGATAGGAATCTGCAAAGCATTGTTTGGTCGCGACGTGCTGATAGACGTTTATCCGTGGTATGCCGTTGACCCGATTGTTTTTGCGTTGCCGCTGTCGGTTGTGGCGATAATCATCGGCAGTTTAGTCCGACAAAAACAATAATTACTATCGATAAATGACAGAAGTTGAGATAATTACTATTGGCGACGAGCTTCTGATTGGCCAGGTTGTCGATACTAATTCGGCCTGGATGGCGACAACGCTGAATAACAGTGGTTTCGACGTGCGTTTCAAATCGACCGTTGGCGACATTGCAGCTGACATAGCTGACGCTATTGACAGGGCCATGCGTCGTGCTTCCATTGTTCTGCTGACGGGCGGTATTGGGCCTACCAACGACGATATTACTAAGCAAACGCTCTGCGACTTTTTTCATACCCGTCTTGTTTTTGATCCGGCTACATTGAAAAATATTGAAGATGTATCAGGCGCTAACAGGCGGGTGCTCAACGAAATAACCCGCACCCAAGCTTTTGTGCCCGAAGATTGTACCGTCATCCAAAACCGCGTCGGTACAGCTCCGATCACCTGGTTTTGCCGCGATGGACATATCCTCGTTTCTATGCCCGGCGTACCTTACGAGATGAAATGGGCTATGGAAAACGAAATTATTCCGCGTCTGCAGGCCTTTTTCGTAGAACGTGTAACTATCGTTCACCGCTCGTTTTGGGTAAAAAACTATACGGAATCAATGCTTGCGCGAAAATTGACACGATTTGAAGAAAATTTATCAAAATATGTTAAACTTGCATATTTGCCTACTTCCGGTATAATTCGGCTTCGGCTGACAGGAAAATCGTTCGACAAACTTGAGGTTAATTGTGCGGTAGCACAGGCTTCGGATGCGTTAATAGCTCTTTTGGCCGACGATATTGTTTCTGTGGCCGACGACGGGCTTGAATATGCCCTGCACCGTGTTTTGATTGAGCGCAACCTGACTTTGTCGCTTGCCGAAAGTTGTACGGGTGGCGCGCTTTCAGCGCTTTTTACAGCTATTCCGGGCTGTTCGCAATATTATCGCGGAGGTGCGGTAGTCTATTCCAATGATGCTAAAATAAATGTTTTGGGAGTGTCGCACAGTGCGATTGAGCAGAATGGAGCTGTCAGCCGTGAAGTTGTGATTGAGATGGCAGCAGGAGCGCGTCGGGTATTTGGCAGCGACTGTTCGATAGCAGTTTCGGGCATTGCAGGGCCGGATGGAGGTACGGCCGATAAACCTATAGGCACGGTCTGGATAGCGGTTTCATGCGATAACAAATGCGTTGCACAGGAATTTCATTTCACTCGTGTGCGTGAGGCTAATATTCTTCGCGCCTGCACCAACGGCATCAGAATGTTGTTGGAAATTATCTGAAAATAAGCAATATATTGCACTAAGGTATCAGTCTATTCCAATCAGTTTATGCACCTGCACACTCAACTGCCATTGTGGATTTTGTTGTATGTATTTAGTGCACCAGTCAATATTGTGCCGAGTTTCCGTGTCGCTTTCTGTAAATATTGGACTTAAAAAGTATTTTTTTGACACAGGAAGCAGTGCTATATCAGGTGGAATTTGTTTTTCGCTTATTGGCAATCTGATTTCATCGACTTCAGGATTAAGTTTGGCGTATTGCGATAACTTCATGACTTTTCCGGTTTTACTTGGAATGTTGATTTTAGGGCTTATTACCGTATAATCAAGTCCCGGCGGCAGTTTGCGGGTACCGTTACTTTCGATGGCCTGAAGGTAGCCGCGACGTTTGAAAAATCCTGTAACAAAATAGTTTAGTTGAAGGCAAGGCTCACCGCCTGTCCAGACTATCCATCGGCAGGGATAGTTTTTTATCACGGTGAGAATTTCTTCCTGATTCATAATTACTTTGCCGGAAAAATCAGTGTCACAAAAGGGGCAGTTCATATTGCAACCTGCGAGACGTATAAAAATTGATGCTTCGCCCATACGGCCGCCTTCGCCTTGCAGAGAATAGAATATTTCCCTGACACTAAGGCGCATAGATGCATGAAGTTTTAGGCGTCTCGCTGACCTCTACGGCACAGAGTTCGGGAATTTCGGCCTTGAAACGTTCAAAGATGAAACGGGCAATGTTTTCCGAAGTCGGGTGATTAGGGATGACGTCGTTGAGATGCCTGTGGTCGAGGGTTTCGTCGATGAACCGCTTGATTGGTTTCAGATCGTTATAATCTTTGACAAAACCGTAGCAGTCAAGCTGTTCCGATTGTAAATAGACAGTAATCAGATAGTTATGCCCGTGCATTCGGGCGCAGGGATGGTCGGCGCCCAACATGTCGAGGATGTGGGATGCCGAAAAGGAAAACTGTTTACTGATCTTATACATTTTATCCGAAAATCACTGCAAACTTACAATTTTTTTTCGGAATAGCAAAAAAATGAGAACAAATCGATGTTTCTTTTGCCATTTAAAAAAAAATCCGTACCTTTGCGCCGCTTTTTAAAAACCGTGTGATGGGAAATTAGGAAGCAATCTTAATTTTGAGTAACACAAAAAAACAGATGAAAACATTTCAATTATCAGGCTCTCTGCGCGAGAG
>JAISUX010000063.1 GCA_031271805.1 Tannerella sp. | reverse complement strand
GAAAGAGCTTCGAGGTAACTGTCGTTACGGTCGTTTATTATTTTATAATATTCGCTCGTATCAAAAAGGTCGCGGGCTATTAGCGCTTTTAACTGCAGAGCTATTAGTTCTTTTGATTTGTTGTACTGTTCTTCGTTGAATTGAATTTTTTCCGCTTCGGCCATATCCGTCAATTCTTTAAGGATAGAATCGGTTATTACGAAATTTGATTTGAATTTGTTGATATTAGGGTATTTATTTTGAAGTTCGGCGCGATTACGATCAAGGTATCCCATAGCTTCACGGTTTATCACGCCGTAGCGAACAAGGTTAAAATGATAGTCGGTATTGCGGGTAGAATCAAGAGGGATGAATACGTCGGGCATGATTCCTCCTCCGCCATAGACTGTGCGTTTATTTAGCAAAGTACTGTATTTGAGCGAATCGGGAAAGTGGATACTGTCGGCGCTCATAAGTTCCCCCTTGTTATATCTGTCGATAAGATCATGGTTATACGCTTCGATATTGCCTTTTTCATAAGGTTTTTGGATGTTGCGTCCCGAAGGGGTATAATAACGGGCTACGGTAAGGCGAATCATTGAGCTGTCGGGAAGTTCTATAGGACGTTGTACGAGGCCTTTACCGAATGTACGGCGGCCGACAATTACGCCTCTGTCCCAATCCTGGATAGCTCCCGAAACTATTTCGCTTGCCGAAGCCGAAGCCTGATCGACTAAAATTATCAGTTTGCCGGTTTCAAACATCCCTTTGGAAGTAGCTACGGCGTCGCTACGATTGGATTTATTGCCTTGTGTGTAAACTATGAGTTTGCCGTTACCGAGAAATTCGTCGGCAAGGGCGTATGCTATATGGAGGAAGCCGCCGCCATTACTTTGGAGGTCGAGAATAAGGTTTTTGGCGCCATTTTTTTTGAGGTCTTCAAAAGCTTTTTCAAACTCTTCGATCGAAGTATTGGCAAAGCGAGCGAGCCTGATATAGGCGGTTTGCGGGTCGGCCATATAGCAGGCATCGATACTTGTTACGGGAATTTTGTCGCGGATTATCTTAAATTGAAGAGGGTCAATAAAACCGCTGCGTTTTATTGTTATCATTACTTCCGAACCTTTCTTTCCGCGTATGAGTTTTTGGATGTCCGTGCTGTTCATTTTCACGCCTGCTACTACATTAGTATCAACCATTATGATACGATCGCCTGCTATAAGGCCTACTTTCTCGGACGGACCGCCGGAGAGAACCTGTACGATATAGAGGGTGTCGTTAAACATGTTGAATTGTATTCCTATACCGTCGAAATTAGCCTCAAGGGGTTCATTCATTCGACGTGTTTCTTCGGCATTAGTGTAGGATGAATGAGGGTCTAATTCTTTCAACATTCCGAGGATAGCATCTTCTACTAACTTTGCATTGTCGGTATTATCAACATACAATTGTGTAATTGCGGAATATGCCATGCCTAATTTGTTCATATTGTTACGCATGTCTTGATTTTGTGCAAAAGACAGGTGCGAAACGACCAAAGATGCGGTCAAAAAAAGGAATATACGTTTCATTTTGTAGTGGGTATTAAGTGAGATATGTCTTTTTTATATTTAAGAAGTTCGCGCACGAGGCTTGAACTGATATGTTCTAAAGAGGGTTCGGTAAAGAGGAATACGGTTTCGATGCCCGACATTAGGCGATTAATTTCCGCATTATTTTTTTCGTATTCATAGTCCGGGAGATTGCGGATACCGCGCAGGATAAAATCGGCCTTGATTTCGGCGGCAAAATCAACCGTCAGCCCGTCGTAGGAGGTGACCTTAACGCGCGGTTCGCCGGTATAGATGCGTCGAATTGCTTCCAATCGTTCGTCGAGGCCGAAAAGCGTCTTTTTATTGTTATTAATTCCGATGCCTATTACCACTTCGTTTGCCAATCCGCAGGCCAATGCGCGGCGGATTATAGCGTCGTGACCGATCGTAAAAGGATCAAATGTGCCTGTGAATAACGCTTTTATCATATATTAATCCGTTAAATCTTCCTCTACTACGAGGTTATCAATTATGAAGTTTTGCCTGTCGGAAGTGTTTTTACCCATATAAAATTCGAGCATTTCTTTTATGAGATCTTCCTTTTTGAGTTTGACGGAATCAAGTCTGATGTCTTTGCCTATGAAGTTGCGAAATTCATCGGGCGAGATTTCCCCGAGGCCTTTGAAGCGCGTTATTTCGGGATTTTTGCCTATTTCCTTTATTGCGGCAAGTTTTTCTTCCTCGGAATAGCAGTAGAATGTTTTTTGCTTGTTGCGGACGCGGAAAAGGGGCGTCTGGAGGATATAAACATGTTTTTTCTTTACTATATCGGGGAAGAATTGCAGGAAAAAGGTTATTAACAGTAAGCGGATGTGCATACCGTCAACATCGGCGTCGGTGGCGATGATAATCTTGTTGTAACGCAGGCCTTCGAGGCCGTCTTCGATATTTAATGCGGCTTGCAGGAGGTTAAATTCTTCGTTTTCATAGACCACTTTTTTGGTAAGCCCGAAGCAGTTGAGGGGTTTGCCGCGGAGACTGAAAACGGCCTGCAGATTGGGGTCGCGGCTTTTGGTTATTGAGCCGCTTGCCGAATCGCCTTCGGTGATGAAGATACAGGATTTTTCCTTGTCGTTGTTCTTAAAATCGTTGAGGTGGATACGGCAGTCGCGGAGTTTACGGTTGTTGATTGCCGATTTTTTGGCGCGCTCGCGGGCGAGTTTGGTGATGCCGGCAATTGCTTTACGTTCTTTTTCGGATTCGAGGATTTTTTTCAACAATATATCGGCAGTTTCGGGCGTCTTGTGGAGATAATTATCCAATTCTTTTTTGAGGAAGTCGCGGATAAATTTGTTTATCGACGGGCCGTCTTTTACCAAGTCTTTGGAGCCGAGTTTGGTTTTGGTTTGGCTTTCAAACACGGGTTCTTCGACTTTTATACTTATGGCTGCTATAACGCCTGCGCGGATATCGGAATATTCGAAGTTTTTGTTGTAAAATTCTTTGATGGTCATTCCCAGTGATTCGCGGAAGGCGGTGAGGTGGGTACCGCCTTGGGTAGTATGTTGCCCGTTGACGAAGGAGTAATATTCTTCGCCGTATTGGTTGCTATGGGTGATTACTACTTCGATGTCTTCGCCTTTGAGATGGATTATGGGATAAAGGGGGTCGGCGGTCATGTTTTCGTTAAGAAGGTCGGCGAGGCCGTTTTCGGAATGGAAATTTTGACCGTTATAGTTGATTGTAAGTCCTGTGTTGAGGAATACGTAGTTCTTGATGAGGTTTATTACAAATTCTTCTTTGTATTCGTAATCTTCAAATATTTCGCGGTCGGGGGTGAATGTTACCGACGTTCCGTTACGTTCTTTGGTGGGCAGGATATTTGAATCTTCGACGATATCGCCGCGGTTGTATTCTACTCGTTTGGCTTCTTTATCGCGGTAGCTTTCGATGACGAACGAATCGCTCAGGGCGTTTACTGCTTTGATGCCTACGCCGTTAAGTCCTACCGAGCGTTTAAAGGCTTTGTTGTCGAACTTGGCGCCGGTGTTCATTTTGCTTGATACGTCCACAACTTTGGCGAGGGGGATACCGCGGCCGTAGTCGCGTACCGAAACGACGCCTTCCTTGATGCGTACGTTGATGGTCTTGCCGTAGCCCATCATATATTCGTCGATGGAGTTGTCCAATACTTCTTTCAGAAGTACGTAAATGCCGTCGTCGGCAAAGGTTCCGTCGCCTAACTTGCCGATGTACATTCCGGGGCGGCGGCGGATGTGTTCGTTCCATTCAAGGTGTACGACTTCGCCTTCGCCGTAATTGCTTTCTATATTATATAAATTATCCATTTTGTTTTTTCAAATTTGTTTAATAAATACTCTGCGTTTCTTGTGGTTAAAATGGTCGAAATATGACCATTGGGCTTGTATGGCGGTGTTGTTTTCGAGTTCGGGATTGCTTTCGGCATAGACTGCGCCGATGCGGTTGTATTCCGGAATGAGGTCGTTAAATAACAAAGCGTTGACGCCTTTCTTTTGATATTCGGGGAGCACGGCGGCGAGGTAGAGATCTACAACCTTGGGTTTGGAATATAGCGCCTTGAGTAGGTAGATGAAGCCGAAGGGGAGCATCGAGCCGCGGGCTTTTTGCATCGCTTTGGAAAGATTGGGAAGGGTGATGCCTATTCCTACTACGGCATCGTCGGCTTTGCGGATGATGACCGTCAGCAGGTTGAGGCGGAGCATTGGGATATACATTTTGACGTAGTACTCGATTTGTCTTTCCGACAGCGGCGCAAAGCCGTAGAGGGGTGCGTATGCGGCATTGAGGGTCTCGAAAATGCGGTTCGCGTAGGGCCATATTTCTTTGCGCTTTTTGAATTTGAGGATCTTCAGTCCGTATTTTTCCAAAACCATGTTTCCGATGCGGAGGTGCTTTTCGGGGATGGATTTGGGAATATTTATGATATATTCGTTCCAGTCCTGGTCTTTTACGTATCCGAGGCGTTCGAGTTGTTTGGGATAATAGGGGTAGTTGTAAATCGAAGCCATCGTTCCCAAGCGGTCGAAGCCCATTATGAGCATTCCTTCGTGGTCCATGTCGGTAAATCCCATCGGGCCGTGGACTTCAGTCATGTTTTTCGAGCGCGCCCATGTTTCGACGGCCTCGAAGAGCTTGTCAACGACCGCATCGTCGTCGATAAAATCTACGAACCCGAAGCGGGCGCGCCGCTGATGCCATATCCTGTTGCTTTCGGGGACGATTATTCCGGCTATTCTTCCGGCTATCTTGCCGTCTTTGTATGCAAGGAAATAGATTGCTTCGCAGGTATCGAAGGCCGGATTTTTATCTCTCGACAAAGTCATTATTTCTTCGTCGATCAAATTGGGTACGTGATAAGGATTATCCTTATACAATTCGAGGTTGAACCTGACGAATTTCACCAGGTCTTTTTTGGTTTTAACTTCTTTAATCTCAATGCTCATCGCTAAAAATTTTCCGCAAAATTAGCGATTTTTTTTTGAAACGACAAAAAAGTCTAAGAAAAACATACCGTGACGGATGTTTTTTTATCATGTCATTGATAACATTACCCCGTGTCATTAATAACATGCGCACGGGGATGAATGATTTTACGCTATTTTAGCGCCCGGTCGAAGATGGCTTTAACCTCGTCGGGAAAGATGCCGCCTTCATGGACTTTTACGTTATCAAGATAGAAGGTGGGAACATAAAAATAGTCGAACTTGTCGGCCAAATCGGGTTGTTCGGATTCTTCGACGGTTTCGAGTTCAATGTTCTTGTACTTGTCTTGCTTCCGCAATTCGTCGATATAGACGAAGGCTCTTTTGCAAAACGGACAGTTGCGTAAATAAAATAATCTAATGGTTTTCATACGTGTAATAATATAATAAATACAATAAATTAAAAAAAATCATTCGGCAAGCGCGAAGTCAAGCTGCTTCTTCAGCAAGTTTGCTTGCGCCACTTTGACGGTTATACTGTCGCCGAGGCGATAGATATGTTTGTGGCGTTTGCCTCTGAGGCAATAGTTCGGTTCGTCGAACTCATAGTAGTCGTCGTCAAGGTCGCGCATAGGGACCAAGCCTTCGCACTTGTTTTCGTTAAGTTCGACATACAGACCCCACTCGGTTACGCCTGAAATCACGCCGTCATAGACGCATCCTATTTTGCCCTTCATGTATTCTACTTGCTTGTACTTTATCGAGGCGCGTTCGGCGTTGGCGGCGAGTTGCTCCATAGCCGAGCAGTGGTCGCAGAAATCTTCGTACTCATTTTCGTTGACGCTCTTGCCCCCTTTGGCATAGCGCTCGAGAAGGCGGTGCACCATCATGTCGGGATAGCGGCGTATAGGCGAGGTGAAATGAGTGTAGTAGGGGAAGGCCAAGCCGTAATGCCCGATATTGTGGGTCGAATATTTCGCTTTCTGCATCGAGCGTATGGCGAGCGTTTCGATAAGGTTCTGTTCGGGGCGTCCTTTGGCATTGTCGAGCAGCGAGTTGATGTTTTTAGTTATTTCGCTCTTGCTGCCCGTGGTCTTGAGTTTATAGCCGAAACGGCTGATGAAATCCGCGAAATTCTGCATCTTTTCGATATTAGGCTGTTCGTGGATGCGATAGACGAAGGTCTTCTTCTTGCGTCCGCGCTGAGTTTTGCCGATAGCCTCGGCGACATGGCGGTTGGCAAGAAGCATGAACTCCTCGACAAGATGGTTGGCCTCTTTCGATTCCTTGAAATAG
Organism: Tannerella sp.; assembly: GCA_031271805.1. GTDB lineage: Bacteria > Bacteroidota > Bacteroidia > Bacteroidales > Tannerellaceae > Tannerella. The sequence goes on along the minus strand of JAISUX010000063.1, from coordinate 3,897 downwards.
ACGCTGACAGGGCGGCCTTTTTCATCAATTTCAAACTTCACTTCGTAGCGGTCGAAGTCTATTGCGCCGTCGGCAAACCGCCGTTCACGCAAGATTTTAGCCAACGCATTAAGTTGCAGTACTTCGTCGCGATAGTCTCCCTCTCCGGTCTCAATAACATCCTGCGCCTCCTCGTAAGTGAAGCGGCGGTTGCTGCAGATAACCGTCCTCACGATCCTGCCGGCGAGAATCTCCGCCCTATCGTTGAGTTCGAAAATAACAGCGAAGCAAAGCTTTTCCTCCCCCTGCCTGAGCGAGCAAAGGCCGTTTGAAAGGCGCTCGGGAAGCATCGGGATAGTGCGGTCAACGAGATAGACCGACGTAGCCCGCTCGAAGCCCTCCTTGTCGATAATGTCGCCGGGCTTAACGTAATGGGTGACGTCGGCGATATGCACGCCCACCTCCCAACAACCGTCGGGCAGGCGCCTCAAAGACAGCGCATCGTCGAAATCCTTGGCATCCTTGGGGTCGATGGTAAAGGTCACGACGTTGCGGAAATCCTCGCGCTCGGCGATGTCGTCCGCCGTTATCCTGTCCTGAATCTTCTCGGCCGCATTATCAACCTCTTTGGGATATTTGTACGGCAGTCCGAACTCGGCAAGTATGGCGTGCATCTCGGTAGTATTGTCGCCCGTCTGCCCGAGAATATCCACGACTTCCCCGATGGGGTTCTTGGCGTTCTCCGGCCATTCGCTGATGCGGACAATGGCCTTGTCGCCGTTGCGTCCGCCGTTCAGATGGTCGTGCGGGATGAAGATGTCGTTGGCGAGGGTTTTGTCTTCGGTAAGCAAAAACGCATAGCTGTGGTTGATTTGAAGAGTGCCTACATAGCTGCGCTCTTTTGATTCTATCACTTCGAGCACTTCCGCCTCAGGTTCGGCGCCGCGGCGGCGGGCAAAAAGTTGCACCCTCACGCGGTCGCCGTCCATCGCATGTTGCGAATTGCGCTCGGCTATGCGGATAGCCTCCGTGCCGTCGTCGGGAATGAAGGCATTATGCCCGTTGCTGCGTCTTTGGAACGTCCCGACGGCAATTGTCCCCAGATTATTGTAACGGAATCGCCCGCGCTCGGTCTCAACAAGCACATCGTCATCGGCAAGTTCGTACAGGATTTCGAGGACTTCAGCTTTCTCAACATCGCCTTCAAGCGCCTTGGCTACCTGCTTGTAGTTGAGGGCGGCTTTGGGGTTGCCTTTGAAAACCTCGGTTATCGCGTGCACAAACTCATTCTTTTTCAGACGCTTATTTCTCGACGCCCGACCCTTCTTCGACTTTTTGTCCTTGTGGGAATCGTTTTTTGTCCCCGCTTTTTGCCTTTTTATATTCATTTATGATTATATTTGCAGTTCGTTTTTGTGTGTAAAATCGGCACAAATATACGCATTTTTATTATTAATTCAATTCAAATGAAGAAAATACTTGTTACTTACAACATGTTTCGTGAAGGTTTTGCCGAAATGGAGAGCCTTTACGACGTGACTTTTCCTGCCGGCGGCGTTGATTTCACTTACGCCGAAGTTATTGAAATGCTTCCCGAATATGATGCATTGTGCTCAATGTTCGATTTTCCCGTTGACAAAGCGCTTATCGACCGCTCCCAACGCCTTGCGATAGTCGCCAATTATGCCGTCGGGTATAACAATATCGACGTTGACTACGCCGTTTCTAAAGGCCTCGCGGTAGCCAATACTCCCGCCCCGACGACCGAGCCGACCGCCAATCTCGCCCTCGCCCTGCTGATCGACGCCGCCCGCCGCGTTACCGAATGTGACCGCAAGCTGCGCACCCTCGGCGCCGATATGAAAGTCGGCGTGCTCGAAAATCTGGGAATGCCCGTAAGCGGGATGACCCTCGGCATAATAGGCATGGGACGCATAGGAAAAGCCCTCTGCAAACGCGCCCGCGCCTGCGGTATGGACGTTATCTATCACAACCGCCGCCGCCTTGACCTCAACGAAGAAACCAAACTCGGCGCCATCTATGTCTCGAAAGACAAACTCCTCGAACAGGCCGATTTCGTGTCGCTCAATGCCCCTTACACCTCCGAAACTTACCATATCATCGGCGAACCCGAATTAAAACTTATGAAACCGACTGCGATACTGATAAACACCTCCCGCGGCCCGCTCATAGATGAAAAGGCCCTTGTGAAAGCATTACAGGAGGGCGAAATCCACGGCGCCGGCCTCGATATGTTTGAGTTCGGCGACCTTCCCTCGCCCGAATTGCTTGCGATGGATAATGTGGTGCTGACTCCGCACATCGGCACTCAAACGACTTATTCCCGCATTGAAATGGCCCGCGCCGTCAGCAACAACGTCATCGGCTTCTTTGAAGGCGACCGCCCTGTAAGCCGTGTATATCATTCGTGAAAAACACGCTTACAGGAACTCGTCGTTATACATCAATTGGGCGTCGGCCATGAACTGCTTGATGCGATGTTCGTCGTTTTTCTTGCATATCAACAGCACATTGCCGCTTTCGGCGATGATATAATCTTTCAACCCCTGGATTACCGCTAATCTTGAGCGGTCGCCCAGCGCGACGATATTCCCCTTGCTTTCATAAAATAGCGCTTGCGTCTTGAGGGCGGCATTGTCGGCATTGTCTTTGTTGGCGATGTCGTAGAGCGACCCCCATGTCCCGAGGTCAGCCCAACCGAAATCGACACACTGCATATAGACATTGTCGGCCTTCTCCATAATCCCGTAGTCAATCGAGATGTTGGGACAGTAGGGATAGTTCGTGTTGATGAAATCCTGTTCGTCGGCCGTTGCAAATTTGTCGATTCCAAGGTCGAAACGCGCCGATATCTCAGGCAAAAATTTGTGGATAGCGTTCATAATCGCATTAACGTTCCAGAGGAAAATGCCCGAATTCCAGAAGAACTCGCCGCTTTCCATGAACACTTTCGCGAGTTCGAGGTTAGGCTTCTCCGTAAAAGTCTTCACTTTCCACATTTTGCCTGTTTTGTCGATAGTATCGTCGTTGCGTTGGATATAACCGTAACCTGTTTCGGGGCGGCTCGGCTTGATTCCAAGCGTCATCAGGGCATCGTTATCATTGACAAACTCAAATCCTTCCTCTATCGAAGTTAAAAATTCGTTTTCTTTGAGAATCAGGTGGTCTGACGGCGCAACGACAATGTTTGCGTTCGGGTCGCGAGCTTTGATGTGGTAGGCTGCGTAGGCAATGCAAGGCGCCGTATTGCGTCGCGTCGGTTCGAGAAGTATCTGACTGTCGTTCAACTGCGGCAACTGTTCGCGCACCAAGTCCACATATTTTGCGTTAGTAACTATATAGATATTTTCGGTCGCCACGATCTTGGTGAAACGATCGACCGTCAACTGAAGCAATGACCGCCCGACGCCGAAGAAATCGAGGAACTGTTTTGGATAACTCTCCCTGCTGAATGGCCAAAAGCGACTTCCTATGCCGCCGCCCATTATTACACAATATCTGCTTTTCATTGTTCTATCAAAGAAATTAATAAGTTTATAGCCACAAAGGACGAAAAATTTCACGCCATATCCAAAAAAATGGTGCAAAAAAAACAAAAAATTTGCGGAATAGAAAAAAATCCGTACCTTTGCGCCGTCAAAACCGAATGCCCAGATGGCGGAATCGGTAGACGCGCTGGTCTCAAACACCAGTGGATTCACTTCCATGCCGGTTCGACCCCGGCTCTGGGTACCGCTCGAAAGCAAAACCTAACTGATAATCAATCAGTTAGGTTTTATGTTTCTCGAAATTTTCCCCACATTTTCCCCACACATGCTAAAAACAGCTGAAAATTTTTCACTCAAACGATGTATTCATCTTCCGAAAAAATCATCGAAACGCAAAAAAAATATGATT
>JAISUX010000015.1 GCA_031271805.1 Tannerella sp. | reverse complement strand
AGGTTCTGAATTATTAAAATACGAAACTATAGGAGCATAGTCATCTCTGTACATAATTACGGTCATTGCAGTTGTTGCTCCAATACAAGAAAAACCTGTTGAAGTCTCCTGACCATACTTGTCTAACAATAAAGACACGATTTTCTTTTTTTGAGTAGCGTTCAGTGCATCATTTATGGATTTTCGAGTAAACAGCGTTTCAAGAACAACTAACTGTGTTGCAAAGCCAATATCATGAATACACTCACAATCAGACAATTCATAAAAAGACATAAGCGCCTCTACTCTATCTTTGCGCTTATCGAACTCCGGAATACTGTTATGGTGCGAAAAAACAAACCTTTCAGCCGTAACGACAGGAGAAGTATTGCTTGAAGCCATATAATCCAAATATAATGCCGGCTTATCCAACAAACTTTGAATCAGTCCGCATGTAGAAATAGAAGTAAGCACCTCTTGCGGCAATTGGCTATAGTTCTCCTTTTCTTCATCTGTCAATGCCATCCATTCCTCGGAACCAAATTGTATTGGATAGATATATTTATCCGTAGTATAAGGAAAACATTCGGTCGAATTCTTTAGTAAATTTATATCATCGCCGATAGAAGTGTCAGAGCATTGAGTTAGAGAAAAAAATAACAAAATATAAAATACTGACTTTTTCATACGCTTTACTGTTTTAATGTTGAATAAATAACACGGTTTAATTTGCTGTTATGGAAAAAGTTTCCAAAATCTTCTTCATCTTCAAGAAAAAAATGACCATCTCCAACGAAATCCTTTGGACAATAAGCGCCTTCGCCTCTTTTAAAGACAAGATGATTTCCTGAACAATCAAAAAAATAATTTGCAATTGCTCCACTACCTAACATCATGTCCGTAACGAATATGTCTTGACAGACCTTCATAATTCAGCAACCATATTGTACCCAAATAATTACCTGTTTTATCCGTTTCCGATTTCTGAATAAGCGCTTTTAACCACGCAAGATTTTCCTGTGGATTTTCACATCCGCAGGCAGTACTCTGCTCTGTTATATTAATATCATTGGCACAGGACATTAATAAACCTAATAAACTGATAATAATTAAATGTTTCATCTTTTATCATTTTATAAATTGTATTATACTATCTTATTTTGTTGCAAACATAAATATAATTTTGTGAATTTCCAAATTATTTTGTTAAAAATAATTATGCCAGGGAAGTTTTTTGCTTCACTGCTGCTTTTTCACGGATTCTTTGGGGGAGACGCCGAATTGCTTTTTGTAACTCTTTGAAAAATAGGATGATGAGCTGAAACCTACCAGATAACAGATTTCGTTGATACGGTATGAGCCTTCCTTAAGCAGTTCGGCGGCTTTCTTGAGGCGTACAAGCTGGATAAAATCGTTTGGCGTCAGTTCCGAGATAGCTTTTATCTTGCGGTGCAGGTTTGAGCGGCTCATAAAAAGTTCGTCCGCAAGGCGGTCAACGTTGAAACTGACGTCCGACAGGTATTTGTTGATGACATCGGTTACTTTGCCGAGGAAAATCTCGTCGGCTTTGGTCAGCGCTATGCTGCCGGTGTTAAGCGCCGGAGTGTTGATGAACGCCTGCTTCATCTTGTTGCGGTTGCTGAAGATATTGGAAATCTGGACAAGCAGATGTTCAACCGAAAACGGCTTATCGACGTAGGCATCGGCGCCGGCATCAAGCCCTTCGATGCGCGATTTGACATCGGCTTTGGCAGTCAACATGATAACAGGTATATGGCTCGTTTCGATGTTCGATTTTATCTCACTGCAGAGTTGCAAACCGTCCGTTTCGGGCATCAGGATATCGGTAACGACTATGTCAACTGTCTCTTTTTTAAGATATTCGAGCGCTATTCGCCCATTGGCAGCTTTCAGCACATTATAGGTCGGCTTCAGGCGGTTGTAGAGGAACTGCCGCATATCGCGGTCGTCTTCGGCTATCAGTACGGTGGGCTTGTTGCTGAAAACCGAGACTGGAGCAGGTGCAGTCTCCTGTTCGACACTTTCTTCCCGCATGGTGAAGACGGATTCCTGTTTGACAGGCAGTTGCAGCACAAAAACATTCAGCTGCCTGTCGGAAGTATCAAGCAGCAGTTTCCCCTTGTGAAGTTCGGCAAGCGAGCGTGCAAGCGGCAGTCCAAGACCTATGCCCGCCTTAAGGCTGTCGTCGCCGATGCGGTAGAACGGCTCGAAAATCTTGTCCTTCAATTCTTCGGGGATAAGCGTCCCGTCGCTTGCCACACGCACCCGAAAATAGACGTCGTCAAGCGATTCAAGCATCAGAATTATCTTACTTTCAGCGTATTTAGTTGCATTTGTAAACAGATTGCTGATGATTTTGGTGAAAGCCTCGCTGTCGATATCGGCATAGAGCGGTTCGGACGGCATTTGCAGTTCCATGCTAAGTTTATTTTGCTTGACGGAAAGTTTGAACCGTGTATAGATATCCTTGATAAGTCGCTTAATATCAGTGCGTATATAATTGAGCTGGAAGCCTTTATCTTCCATTTTGCGAAAGTCGAGCAACTGGTTCGACAAATCAAGCAGCCTGTTAGTATTTTTCTCTATAACTTTCAGATTTTCTTTAAGTTCCTCTTTTGAAGTCTCATTGCCGATGATATATTCCACCGGACCCTTTATCAAACTTAGCGGAGTGCGTATTTCGTGGGCTATGTTGTTGAAAAAAGCTATTTTAGCGTTATAAATCTCTTTATTTTTCTCATTTTCAAACAGAGAGAGCCGCTCTCTCTGTTGCTTATCAAGTTTTCTTTTCGAGTAAATCACAATTAGAACCGTCAACAGAAGCAGCAAGAGGAAGTAAATGATATATGCAAGACGCGATTTATAGAAAGGCGGATGGATATGAATAGCTATGGAAACAGGCGTTTCATTCCATTTGCCGTCGTTGTTCGAGCCTTTGAGGCGGAAAACATAGTTGCCCGGAGGGATATTCGAGAAGCCGACACTGTTACTGCCCGTGACGTCAGTCCATTCAGTATCAAACCCTTCAAGAATATATGCATAGCGATTTTTAGCCGGAGCGACGAAACTGAGGGCGGCGAAGTCGATAACAAACGACGACTGACTGTACTGCAGATGTACGTCGCGGGCGCTGTTGACGCTCCGCTTAAGTGTAGAATCACTACGGCTCTTGTTGAACAGCCAGAAATCGGTTATTACAACCGGCGGAACGACGTCATTCTCAGTAAATTGCATCGGGTCGAACGAGATAAAGCCGTTCAGACAGCCGAAATACAGCGTGCCGTCTTCGGTCTTAAGTCCCGATTTATAGTTAAACTGATTGCCGAGCAGGCCGTCGGCAAGCGTGTAGGTCTTGATAGCGCCGGTTTCGGGATTGAAACACGACAGCCCGTTGTTGGTAGTCAGCCACAGACGCCCCTTGTTGTCGTCCAGTACCCTGTAAACCACGTTGTTCGGCAATCCGTCTTTAGTCGTGAAAGATATAAAATTCTCATGCTCACGGTTGTAACGGCATATACCGCCGCCCTCTGTGGTAAACCAGATAGTCTTGTTGCCGTCTTCGCTGATTGAGATTATCTTGTTGAATGGCAGGCTGTTGCTGTCATTCGGGTCGTGGCGGAAATCTTTCCACTCGCCGTTGCGAGGGTTGTAGCGAAATACTCCGGCGTTGAACGAGGCAAACCATATCATCCCGTCGTACGACTGAAAGATGTCGTAAATGAACGTGTTGCCTGCATGTTCAATTTTAGTGAAATCGTCTGTCTTGCTGTTGTAAACACATAGTCCATAGATTGTTCCTATCCAAATCACGCCTTCTTGGTCCTTGTAAATTGTCATCACACTGTTGTCGCAGAGCGAGTTCGGAGCATCCGTTTTGACATATTTGCGTATTATCTTGTGCGTTTTCAGGTCCATCACGTTCAGTCCGTTCATAAAAGTGCCTATCCACAGCCGGTCGCCATCGAGCAGAAGCCCGTGAATATTGTGATAAGTAAGGCCGGAAGTCGTTGTGTAGTTCCGATACGTGTTGTTATGCGGGTTGTAGTAGTTCAGTCCGCCGTCTTCGGTGCCTATCCAGATACCTCCCGAAGGGTCTTCCTGGAACTCGCGTACTCGTTTGCCGTGCAGCGAGTTGGCGTTGTTGAGCGGGTAATGCCGCACAAAAGGCGTGTGTTGGGGCGGGTAATAATCGACGCCGCCGAAATAGGTTCCGACCCACAGCCCGTCTTCGCGGTCTTTAAACATGCAGTAAACGGCATTGTCGGAAAGCGAATAAGGATCGAAATGTTCATGAATTATACTCTTGTAGCTATGATTGTTAGTGTTGTAAATATAGACTCCCGACTCGGTACCGACATACAATTCCTTATCAGATTTACGGATTATATCTCTGACAAACAGAACTTTATCGTCATCGCTCTCAATGACAGGCGTTATATGCAAGTTGCTGAGGCTCAATTTTCTAAGCCCAGTGCCCGAGCCGATTATCAGGTCGTTGTAGTTGTCTTGAAACAGGCGGTAGATATCGTTACCCGTCTCCTTGCTTTCTGCTATGACCTCGAAGCGGTCGGTCGTTTTATTGTAGCGGTTCAGCCCGTCACCGTGCGTCCCCACCCACACCTCGTTTTCGTGATCTATGCAGATGCACCAGGCGTTAACAATATTAAGGTCGTAAAACTCAAACTCATCTTTCTTGGCATTATAACGAAACAAACCCTGCCAATCGACTGCAAACCAGATATTTCCACTCCGATCTGCTTTGATCTCGTTCACTTCCTTTTCGATTTTTACGCCTGACACGGTTTTTTGCTCGAAACCGGAAAACGTTTCCGTATCGGTATCATAAATAAAAACACCCGCATCGGTACCTATCCATATTTGTCGGCGGTCGTTCTGGAAGATGCTGCGGATGAAGTTGTTACCTATGCTGTTAGGGTCGTCGGGGTCATGGCGGAAATTGACAAACCGACAGCCGTCATAGCAACTCAGCCCGTCTTTTGTACCGAACCACATCAGCCCGCTCATGTCCTGAAAAATGCAGTTCACCGTGTTCTGCGGCAAGCCGTTTTCAACACTGAAATGATTGAACGAGTAATTGTCCCGTGCAACCATAAAATTAGGCAAAACGCTTAATATCAATAATATAAAACCAAAGACTAATTTCATCTCTATGTTCTTTTTTAGACAAAGATAAAAATAAATTCCGGTATGCAAAAGATACGCAAGTGTAAAAAGTTTTCAAAAAAGTGTAATATTTTACACAAAATCAGGCGCGGAAGCGATATTGTAAAAATAATACAACTTTTAGGCTGAAAAAAAACGTTGCGTTTGCCGAATCGGAAGTATTTTTGTAGCATCTTTTAAGTGCTATATAATATATAATATGATGAGATACATACTTCTTTGTTTATTATTTTTTGCGAGCGTCGCGGGCAAAGGTCAAGGGATTGAAAACCCCGTCCTGCCCGGCGTAGCCGATGCGGGGGTGATGAAATACAACGGCCGGTATTACATCGGCGGCGTATTCACTAAGGGCGATTTCTATGTCTCCGACGACCTTGTTCATTGGGACGGACCTTTTCATGCGGTAACGATGAACAACGACTGGGCTACACCTTACGGCGTCGGCGACGAGCAGATTCATGCCAACGACCTGCATTATCTCAATGGCGTTTTTCATCTCTACTGGTCTGTAAATCACTGGGGTAGTGATAGAAACATAGTCCATATCGCCCATGCCGTATCCGACAAACCATTGGGACCGTACTACGAGCCTGATAAATCGCAATGGCTTGATAATCGCATAGATGCACATCTGTTTCAGGACGACGACGGCAAGCTGTATTTTTATATGGTGAAATTCACCGACGGCAACGCTATCTGGGCGCGCCGAATGAAAGACCCTGCAACGTTCGACGGCGAGGCGGAGTTGATGTTCGCCTCACAGCCAACGAGTTGGGAGACACTCGACAACCGCGTTGCAGAAGGTCCGTGGGTCATACATTATCGCGACCGCTATTATATGATGTACAACGCCAATCATACGGCGACGTCGTATGGCAACTATGCGCTCGGCGTTGCAGAGGCGTCCTCGCCGCTCGGATTCAATAACGGCGGCAAATATCCGCATCCGGTAGTCAGGTCGAATCAGATAGAGCTTGAAGATAATTATGTTAAACTACTTGATTACAAGTCGGTTGATGATGGTATTTTGCAAAAAAACTTCGTTTACGACAAGGCGATACACGGCAATCTGTCGCTGCGGGTGAAAAACTCCGGAAGTATTAAAGCAACGCTTAACGGTTCGCTCATTTATGAAAGCGACAGGCCTGATTTTCGGCATATTGACCTGCAAGCGCATCAAAATCTGCTGAAAGCGGGCGAGAACAGTTTGACGTTTGAGACCTCGCGCGGCCGTCGAGGCGCTGTTGCCGACATTGCGCTCTTTGCGATGCGCGGCGAAAAAGCCGGCGACATACTTTATACCCCCGGACAACCTAACATCCTGCGCGGTCCGAACGGCTTCGAGTGGTGGCTTATCTATATGGCTAACAAGAACGGCGAGCCGCGCGGTCAGTATATCGACAGGGTGCTGTTTCAAGGCAGCACGTTGACTGTCGATGGCATAACATCGTCAGCAACAGCCGGTTATCATCCCGCCCCCTCGTTGCCCACTTACCGCTACCTGACAAATAGCGGGCAAGCGCGTCCGGCTCTTAATCAACCTATTAACTCCACTCCCGCCGAGAATTACTATTTCGAAGCGAATATAAAGGGACAAAATGAAACAGGAATAATTGCATGGCAATCAGGAAATCAATCCCTGACTATTACCCTGAACGCCGACGCCAAACAATGGTCGTACACCCTGACCGACAACGGCAAAAAAGAGCACAAAACCTACCCGTTGCCACAGGATTTCAAAGCCGACGTTTATCACTCGATAGCCGTTTTTAAAAATCATAATATCTTTAATGTGCTGATAGACAATATTCCTGCGCCACAAATGCCTGTGATAGAAACGCCATTCGCCGGAAAAGGCTTGCCCGGAATACTGTCGAGCGCTCAAAACGTTGAAATAGATGGTATTACATATACGATAGGATGGGATGAATACGGCGAAAATATACGCGGATGGACAAAAAACGGGGATGTTCTTCTCAAAGGCGATATGCTTGAAAACTACGAGTTTAGCCTTACGATAAAGAATAACGGTCGCAAATCGCGGATATATCCGGTTTATATTGATGCGAAAAATTATTTATCAGCCGAATACGATTTCGCCAATCATAAACTCACATTTTCCGGCAAGAACCGTGGAAATGAGATTGAAAAGCATGAAACAGACCTGTCGGAATGGCAGGAATGTTACGTAAACAATGTTTTCAGCGATATGATGGAGCGCCATTTCAAATTTGGAGGCGAGACGGTTGCTTTTGACGGTTTACTGCTTCCTAAAAAGGCTGTTTTTCAGAAAGATACACTCATAGAAAACATTGAGGAAAAGTTCGATTTCTATTATTTGAAAGACGGGCGACGACATGCTATTCCCGTCGTCATACGCGCAGAGTGTGGACATCCGGATTTTGTGCGCATAGCCTTCGATTCCATTGAGGCGGACGAACTAATCCTCGCCGCAAAGGGCACGGAAAACTCCTCACTTCAAAAAATCCGCATTCGCCTGCTTGAAAAGCAGAATTACAGTTTCCGCGCAGTAAAAAATTCGGAAAAAATCCGCATCTTTGCAGGCTCAAAGCAGGTTATGGAGATACCGGACGTCTTTGGCGCTTCGAGGGTCGGAATTTCTGCCGACGCGCAGGTCGATTATATAATGCTCTATGATTCCGGCAAGTAAAAGATATGAAAATACGATTTTTGTCTCAAAAAGATGTAATATTTTGCATTAAAACCTCGTATAAGGGTATTATGATAGAAAAATACAAAATTAAGGTTGAAATGAAATCTTTTATTTGCAAAATTTTATATTAATTTGCCTATCTTTTTTAAGAGAAACATCATACATTTAATCATTTAAATATTGTATAACAAATGAAAAAGAGTATTGTTAATTTTACGGGAAATACATATTGCAAGTTGCTTTGCATAATATGTATTATGAGTTGTTTTTCTTTTGCCTCGTTTGCGCAGAAGAAAATTAGCGGAACGGTTGTTGATGCGGGCGGCGAATCCGTTATCGGCGCTAATGTAGTTGAGAAAGGCACTACCAACGGTACTTCTACCGATGTTGACGGTAAGTTTTCGCTTACGGTCGGCAACAATGCGGTGCTGCAAGTGTCCTTCATCGGCTATGTGACGCAGGAAATAGCCGTTGGTAACCAATCTGCGTTTAACATCAGGTTGATCGAAGACACCCAGGCGCTTGAGGAAATCGTCGTCGTCGGTTACGGTACGCAGAAAAAAGTCAATCTTACGGGTGCGGTTTCGACCGTGAATTTCGAAAAAGAAGCCTTGTCACGTCCTTTGACAACGGCGACTGCAGGATTGGCCGGTATGAGTGCAGGTTTGGCGGTGCTGCAAGGTTCCGGGCGACCTAATGCCGAAGGCGTTTCGGTGAAAATCAGGGGTATAGGCACGTTGAACAATTCCGACCCGCTTATCTTAGTCGATGGAGTGGAACAGAGCCTTTCCAATGTCAATCCTAACGACATCGCATCCATCTCCATTCTGAAAGACGCCGCCTCCTGCGCCATCTATGGTAACAGGGGCGCTAACGGAGTAATCTTAGTGACTACGAAAACCGCCAAGCAAGGGAAAATCAACGTAACTTATTCGGGATTTTTCTCTTATGACCAACCGGCCAATCTCGTCAAGTTTGTCAGCAATTATGCCGACTACATGACGTACATGAACGAATCGGCCGAAAGTGTCGGCGCAGGCCCTATCTACTCGCAGTCAACCATCGAAAAATGGCGCTCGGCCGAAAAGAATCCTAACGGATTAGCCGAATCGGGCTATCCCAATTATGTGGCATATCCGAATACCGACTGGTATGACGTGATTTTCAAGGACAAAATCATGCAACAGCACACTATATCGGTATTGGGAAGCGAAGGCAGGACGAGCTATAATTTCTCCGCCACCTATCTTAACAACCCCGGTCTGATAGATGAATCCGGGATGAAACGCTATTATCTGCGCAGCAATGTCTCTTCGCAGGTGACGGACTGGCTGAAGCTCGGAACTCGTATCTGGGGCTACCATACCGACCAGGACCGTAATGACGTATCGGTGTTGTCGGAATGGGCGTTTCTGAAAATGGTTCCCGGCATATATCCCTATTACGACGGGAAATACGGGGCGCCCGAAACATCCGAAGAAGATGCCGAAGCCACCAACGGACTTTTGAAACTGAACGACAATGGCGGCTGGTACAAATATTCGCAGCTGAACAGTCAAGCCTTCGCCGAAATCAAATTCCTCAATGATTTCACGTTCAACACTACGTTCAACTATGATTTCTATCGCACCGAACATCAGTATGTCAGCGGAGGCACGGAAACATGGAGTTTCAGCAAGAACCAGATTTACCGCACGGCTACTCCGTTGGATGTCCGCTCGGTTTACATGTGGTATCAAGGCTCGCAACGCTGGAAATGGACAAACCTGCTAAACTATGTCAAATCTTATGACATACATGACATAACCGCCATGATCGGTTATGAGGAAGAAAGTTACAAGGTGCTTGAGACCGATAACCAGAAACGCGGGATGCTCGACCCGACCATCACCGACTTGGCTGCCGTAACGACGCCGATATATATCACCGGTTCATCGTCGGCATGGACGTCGCGTTCCATATTCGGACGTGCGACCTACGCTTTCGATTCGCGTTACCTGTTTGAAGTCAATATACGTCGCGACGGTTCTTCACGCTTCGCTCCGAAGAGCCGTTGGGGTTATTTCCCGTCGGTTTCCGCCGCATGGCGTATCTCGGAAGAAGATTTCATGGAAAATGTCAATATCGACAATCTGAAACTGCGCGCTTCATACGGCAAATTAGGAAATAACGGCATCGGCAACTATGAATGGCAGGCGATGTATAATACCGTCAACTATTCTTTTGCCAATGTCAAGACGGCAGGTTTGGCCTCCACAACATTAGCCAACACCCTGCTCGAATGGGAAAGCACTACCAGTACCGACATCGGTTTGGATTTCGGATTCCTCAAGAACCGCTTATCGGGCGAAATAGACTTTTACGACAAAACGACGGATGGTATTCTTTACCGCCCCGACATCTATTTGACGTTAGGAGAAAAGACCGGCCCGCGCGAAAATATCGCTCAGGTAAACAACCGAGGTTTGGAATTTACCCTGACCTGGCAAGACAAGATAGGCAGTGTGGATTATCGCGTCTCTGGTAATTTCTCTTACAACCGCAACCGTGTCACCAAGTACAAAGGCCTTTTGGAACGCGGCTGGACAACCGATGCAAACGGCAACAGGGTATATCAAACAAATCTTGGTGAAGTCTCTACCGGAGGCCTCAACCGCGTGCTCGAAGGGAAAATGATCAACGAGTTCTATACGCTTAATCTTTATAGCGGCGACCAGAGTTATTTCAATTCCGACGGCTCCGTAAATATCAACGGCGGGCCTAAAGACGGTATGATACGTACCGAAAAAGATATGGAATGGCTTAAGGCCATGTTTGCCGCCGGTTACAATTTCTATCCCAACCAAAATATCGGCAAAAATACGATTTGGTACGGCGACAATATTTATGCCGACCTCAACGGAGACGGCATTTACGGAAACTCGTACGACTATGATTTCCAGAACGCTTCCACCAATCCCAAATATAATTACGGATTGCAGGCCGGCGCATCATGGAACAATTTCGATTTTTCCATGAACTGGTCGGGCGCAGCAGGGTTTAAAATATACTGGTATGAAGTCGGTCAGAACAAGAGCGCTACCGTCTTCGGCTTGTCCATAGGCGAAAAGGTCGCTAAAGACCACTATTTCTACGACCCGGAGAATCCGAACGACCCGCGTACAAATCTCACATCAAAAACGACGCGCCTCTCCCTGAATAACGGTAACGAACAGAGCAGATTGGAGAGCACCTACCAGTTATATACCGGCGATTTCATCAAATTACGTAATTTGACCGTCGGTTATACTATTCCTAAAATATTGACTCAAAAGTTTTCATGTGAGAATGCCCGTTTCTATGTTTCGGGCGAAAACTTATTGACTATCACTCCTTTCGAAGGTATTGACCCTGAAATGAGAGCAGGCGTAGGATATGCAATGATGCGTCAGCTTGCTTTCGGTATTAATGTAACATTTTAAAATATAACGTTATGAAAAGAATAAATTTTATACTGGATAAATGTATGGCTATTGCCGTCTTGCTTTTGGCCATGGTGTTATATGGATGTGAATCTAATTTTTTAGATACGGTGCCCTCAAATGGCGTTAGCTCCCAGACCATTTGGACGACTTCCAATCTGGCGCAGAAAGCTGTCACCGGCGTTTATGCCGAGCTTCTCGATCCATACAGAGACCAACCTTTCTGGGATGTACATACCGTAATTCTTGATTACGACAGGAACTGGCTGGGTGATGTGCCCGATTTGACGGGTACTGCCGTCCCGAGTAGCGGTCTGTTTTCAAAGTGGTGGGCGCGTTGCTACGAATCAATACATCGAGCTAACGACGTGATTGCCAATATCTCGAAAGTGCCGGATATGTCGGACGCCGACAAAGCGCGGTTTATCGCCGAAATGAAATTCCTCCGCGCGTATCATTATATGGAATTGAACATACTTTACAAAGGCGTTCCCGTTTATCTTGAGCCTGTCGAACCGTCGCAAGCCACAAACGGCCGCGAATCGGAATCGGCAGTATGGGATATCATCGTCAAAGACCTGACCGACTGCATCAACGAGCCTAATCTTCCCAACAAATATGATTCCGGCAATTCCAATTACGGTCACATAACTAAAGGCGCAGCATACGCATTACGCGGAAAAGTGTATCTATGGCTCAAAGAATGGGGAAAAGCCGAACAGGACTTTAAAACCGTAGGCACGCTCGGATACAGCCTGTTTTCCGATTACAAGGCTTTGTTTAAGGAAGCCAACGAACGCTGCGACGAAATGATATTTACCGTGCAGTGTTTTAACGAAGCCGGACTTGGTAACATCAAGAACTGGCGATTCGGAACCCGTGTCACATATCTGTCGTTATGGAATAATTATTTGGTAAATCCCAAATTTGTTGATTCATACGAATGTTCGGACGGCAAAAAATTCGACTGGGAAGACTTTATTCCCGGATATACGTCAATGGGAACAAGCGCCCGTGCGGTGTTCTTCCTCCGCGACGGCATAACCGAGAGCGAAAGGTCGGTCATGACGGAATACGGCGCCGACATGTCGAAATACTTGCCCGACGGCAACGAAGCGCGTATCAAAAAAGCCTACTCGGATCGCGACCCGCGCATGGATATGACCGTTATCGTTCCGTATTCGACATATTTCGGCGGAATCACCGGACAGGGATTAGACTATACATTACGTTGGCCATGGCGCTCTCAAAACACCCCATACTTTGATTTGACAACGGATACGAATGCCAAATACTACTACCTGATGAGGAAATTCGTAGGCGAAGGCACGGAAATCAATCTGTGGAACAACTCCCCTATAGATATGCCGGTGATTCGTTACGGCGATGTGTTATTGTGCCTGGCCGAAGCGCTGAACGAACAGGGTAAAGTGGACGAAGCGGTCGCCGAAATCAATAAGGTGCGCGCACGCGCCGGCGCAATACTGTTGAACACGAACGAACATACTACAGTTACCGGGCAGGAAAACCTGCGTCAGCGCATACGCAATGAGCGCTATTGGGAGCTTGCCGGCGAAGACGTGGTGTTCTTCGACGAGTTGCGCTGGGGAACATGGAAAGATACGAAATTCTATCCGGACAACGGTTTGATGGAAATATGGGGCACACAAACATATAAATGGATGTGGCCGGGCGAAAAAATGTGGAAATGGCCTATTCCGCAAGCCGAAATGGAAAAAAATCAAAATTTGACGCAAAACGAAGGATGGTATTGATTTATTAATTATCTTTACGGGGCGTATCGAAAGGGTTTTGATACGCCCCGTATTATCAAATGACTGAGGTACAAAACATTATGCAAAAAAGTAAGGTGTTGATTCTAACATTTGTCGCTATGCTGATATCCGCCGGATGTTCCAAAAACAAATATCCGGAATCAGGAGTTACGCCCGAAAATCCTCAGGGTGAGACCTACGCGAATCCTGTTATCAATCTCAGTCTCCCCGACCCTACCGTTATAAAGGCCGACGACGGTTATTTCTACCTGTATGCAACCGAAGATATCGCCTATACACCTATTTTCAGGTCTAAAAACTTGGTTAACTGGGAACAAATCGGCGCCTGTTTCACGAAAGAAACACGTCCTTCGTGGGAACCTAACGGCGGCATCTGGGCGCCGGATATCAATTATATCAACGGCAAATACGTGCTCTACTATTCAATGTCGGTATGGGGCGGAGTCCAGACATGCGGAATCGGAGTGGCTGTTGCCGACAGCCCCAAAGGGCCGTTTACCGACAAAGGGGCGATGTTTCGCAGCAATACGATAGGAGTGCTCAATTCCATTGACCAGTTCTACTACGAAGACGGCGGAAAGAAATACCTTATATGGGGCAGTTTCAGCGGGATTTACTGCATTGAACTTGAAGATGACGGGCTTGCCCTTAAGGCGGGTGCCGAAAAAGTACAAATAGCAGGTACGGTGACCGAAGGCTCATATATTCATAAACGAGGCAAATATTATTACTACTTCGGCTCGACAGGAAGCTGCTGCGAAGGAGCAAACAGCACTTATACCGTCGTTGTGGGTCGCTCGGAAAGTTTGTTCGGCCCATACCTGACTAAAAGCGGACAGTCGATGATGGATAATTACTACGAAAAAGTGCTATACGGCAATTCGGTTTTCGCCGGTCCGGGACATAACGCCGAAATAGTCACCGATGACAACGGCGACGACTGGCTGCTCTATCATGCCTACGTAAAAAGCCATCCTGAAACAGGACGGGTATTATGTTTGGATAAGATTGTGTGGACAAACGACTGGCCTGCCGTTTCGGGGCTTATGCCGTCTTCCACATCATTTCCTCCCGTATTTAAATAACTAAAAAAATAAATTATATGAAAAGGAATTTACTACCTGCCATTCTTATTTTTGTTTTCTCAATGGCTTGCTCGCAGAAAGAAAACCCCAAAAAAGACAACGAAGATACCGGACTAAAATCGGGATACGTTTCGTTCGGCGACCCATTTATCTTGCTGTACGACGGTATGTATTACGCCTACGGCACCTCGTCGGACAATGGCATCCTCGTCTATACTTCCGAGGACTTGGAAACATGGAAAATCCCGGAAAACAATCTTGCGCTCAACAAGGACGACGTCTGGGCCGACCAATGGTACTGGGCGCCCGAAGTGTATCATATCAACGGCAAATTTTATATGTATTATTCCGCCGACGAGCATATCTGCGTGGCTGTTGCCGACAATCCGCTCGGCCCCTTCCGCCAGGATGTCCGAAAACCTATGATTGCCGATGAAAAATGTATCGACAATTCGCTCTTTATCGACGACGACGGCAAGGCCTATCTCTATTTCGACCGTTTCAACGATGGCCTTAATATCTGGGTAGCCGAACTTGAAGATAACCTGACGGAAATAAAGCCCGAAACGATGCAGGCATGTATCCATGTTTCGCAGGAATGGGAAGAGGTATGGCCGCGCGTCAACGAAGGCTCGTTCGTCATCAAACATAACGGCGTCTATTACATGACATATTCTGCCAACAGCTACGAAAGTCCTTTTTACGGAATAGGCGTTGCTACCGCTACATCGCCCTTCGGGCCGTGGAAAAAATACGAGAATAATCCCATTTATCAGAATGTCGGCGAATTGGTCGGCATCGGTCATAGCGCAATGTTCACCGACAAGGACGGGATTTTGCATATCGTTTTCCATTCGCACAATTCAAAAGTATCCATACACCCGCGCTTAATGCACATAAGTACGGTAACTTTCGAAAAACGCAACGAAGAGGAAATAATGAAAATAGACCCTGCTTATATGACCCCGAAATTAGTTTGGAAATAACTTATAAATATACACATATATGGAAAAAATTTATTTATTATGTATCCTGTTTTTTTTCGCTTTCGGTCTGTCGGGTCAGACTGTCGGCATAACAGCGAACGAAAACCCGCAAACGTATCGTAATCCGGTCGTCAACCTCAGTCTTCCCGACCCGACTGTGATGAGAGCCGACGACGGATATTTTTATCTCTATGCAACGGCAGATATAGCCCTAACGCCTATTTTCCGTTCCAGGAATCTTGTGGATTGGGAACAGGCAGGCGCTTGTTTCACTCCGGAAACGCGGCCGTCGTGGGAGCCGAGAGCCGGTATCTGGGCGCCCGACATCAACTACATCAACGGCAAATATGTGCTGTACTATTCCCATTCGGTTTGGGGTTGCAACGGGACATGCGGAATAGGCGTCGCCGTAGCCGACAGCCCTTTAGGGCCTTTTACGGACAAGGGGGCGCTGTTCCAAAGCACCGCAATCGGCGTCAATAACTCCATCGACCAGTTTTATTTCGAAGACAACGGTAAGAAATACCTTATCTGGGGCAGTTTCTGCGGGATTTACTGTATCGAACTCGAAGACGACGGGCTTGCTATCAAAGCCGGCGCCGAGAAAGTCCGCATAGCCGGCAAAGACACGCAGGTTTTTGACAGTCAAGGAACCGAAGGCTCGTATATCATTAAAAGGGGCAAGTATTACTATTATTTCGGCTCAACAGGCACCTGCTGCGAAGGCGCAAGCAGTACTTATACCGTCGTGGTAGGCCGCTCGGAAAGCCTGTTCGGCCCCTATCTCGACAAAAAAGGACAGTCGATGTTCGACAATCATTACGAAGTGGTTCTGCATGGCAATTCGGTCTTTGCAGGTCCCGGCCATAATGCCGAAATCATCACCGACGACAACGGCGACGACTGGCTGCTCTATCACGCTTATATGAAAAGCGACCCTCAAAACGGAAGGGTTTTGTGCATGGATAAACTTATCTGGACTGACGGATGGCCGACAGTAGAGGGATTGGAACCGTCGGCCGAATCGCCGGCGCCGGTGTTCCGTAACCAACCCGAAGAAACGGCGCATATACCCTTGGCAGACCCGTTTATTTTGTATTATGCCGACAAGTACTATGCTTACGGGACGTCCGACCGTAACGGCATTGTCGTATATACGTCCGACGATTTAAAATCCTGGACAAAAGAACCTGCCCTGGCGCTTCATAAAGACAATTCTTATGGTGACAGAAATTTCTGGGCGCCGGAAGTCTATCATGTCAACGGCAAATTTTATATGTATTATTCTGCCGAAGAGCATATCTGCGTGGCTACGGGCGATTCGCCGCTCGGACCGTTCAAACAGGACGTGCAGAAGCCTATGATGGAAGAAAAAGGTATTGATAACTCTCTCTTTATCGATGACGACGGCAAAGCATATCTGTTTTTTGTCCGTTTCACCGACGGCAATGCTATATGGGTAGCCGAATTGGAAAACGATTTGAAAACGCTCAAGTTGGAAACGCTCCATCCATGTATCCATGTCACGGATGATTGGGAAAGCGTCATGGCACGCGTAACCGAAGGGCCTTTTGTAATCAAACATAAAGGGGTTTATTATATGACATATTCGGCAAACCATTACCAAAGCCAGGACTATGCCGTCGGCTATGCTACGACGCGCAATATAATGGGCGAATGGAAGAAATACGAGGGGAATCCTATCCTGCGGCGTCCCGGCAATCTCGTCGGTACGGGACATCACGGCCTCTTTACCGACCGAAACGGACAATTGATGATGGCTTTCCATGCCCACAAAAGCGCCTCAAGAGTGGCGCCACGTGAGATGTATATCGCTGCCGTCAGGTTCGTCTCCAAGCGCGACGGCAGCGACGACATCCTGCGTGTCAGCCCTTATTATATCACTCCGCAAACAGCCGTTTCACACAATCCCCTGCCCGTCGCTTTCGGCGACCCTTTTATTCTCAAAGCCTCTGACGATCAGTATTATATGTATGGCACAAGCGATGGCGTCAATGGCTTTAAGGCGTACTCATCACACGACTTGAAAGAGTGGAAATATGAAGGCGTTGTTTATCAGGGCGCTACACCGGCGTCATGGACTGTCGATTGCTTTTGGGCGCCCGAAGTGTATGAGCGCGACGGCAAATATTATATGTGGTACAGCGCTAACTGGAAGGAAAATCCTGATAATGAGGAAGAAAACTTTCGCATCGGGGTGGCGGTAGCCGATAAGCCAACCGGGCCGTTCAAAGAAATGTTCGACCGCCCGGTGTTTGACCCCGGATACCCTATTATTGACGCCAATCTGTTTTTTGATGATGATAATGGCAAGGTATATCTCTATTATTCAAGGTGTTGCTACAAACATCCGGTTAAGAGCGAGGTTGCCGACTGGGCTAAAAAGCAGGGTTGGTACAATGAAATTGAAGAGAGTTGGGTATATGGCGTCGAACTGAAACCGGATTTCTCAGGCGTTATCGGCGAGCCGCAACTGCTGCTTCAACCGCCTTTAACTATGGACGACCCGCAGGCTGAATGGGAAAGCCGTTCGGTTACTTCGCACGAAGTGAACCGCCGCTGGACGGAAGGGTCTTTCTTGCTGAAACACAACGGATTGTATTATATCATGTATTCAGCGAATTTCTTTGGAGGGAAAAATTATGCCGTCGGATACGCCGTTTCCGACAGTCCGCTCGGACCATTCCGCAAAGCCGACAACAATCCTGTCTTGCAGAAAAATACCGAACAGAACGGGAATGTAACCGGCACAGGTCATTGTATGGCGCTGAATATCAACGGACAACTGTACTGCGTCTATCATGGACGCACCACAGAGACGGGAAATAAACGGGTCGTTTTCATCGACAAGATGGACTTCACACCCGACGGGAAACTGTTAGTTTATGGACCGACAACCGCAAAGTAAGTAACTAATTTTTAAATATTTAACGTAATGAAAAGAGTATTTTTATCATCAGTGATTATTATGGCGTTTGTTGCTATGGCAGGCGCACAGTGGAAGCCTGCGGGCGACAGGATTAAGACCCGATGGGCGGAAGAGATTGACCCTCAAAATGTTTTGCCGGAATATCCCCGTCCGCAATTAGTTCGCTCCGAATGGCAGAACCTCAACGGGCTGTGGGACTATGCCACGCTGCCTGTCGGCAACGCCGAGCCATCGCAGTACGAGGGCAAAATCCTCGTCCCCTTTGCCATTGAATCGAGCCTGTCGGGGGTGCAACAGACTGTCGGCAAGGACAAAGAACTGTGGTATCACCGCACCTTTACCGTTCCTGCTTCGTGGAAGAATCGCGACGTAACGTTGCATTTCGGGGCGGTGGACTGGAAAGCGGACGTATTTGTCAACGATGTCAAGATAGGCAGTCACACCGGCGGCTACACCCCGTTCTGTTTCGATATAACGCCGTTTTTGAAGTCGTCGGGCGTGCAGAAACTTGTTGTGCGCGTCTGGGACGGCACCGACAGCGGCTATCAGCCACGCGGCAAGCAGGTCTCACAGCCGAGCGGCATCTGGTACACCTCCGTTACCGGTATCTGGCAGACGGTATGGATTGAGCCGGTCAGCAAACAGCATATAGTAGCGCTGAACGCTACGCCTGACATCGACAAGGGCAGGCTGACCGTCTGCGTCAAGTCGGCTAACGCCAAACCGTCTGATATAGTGTATGTTAAGGCGCTCAATGGCGGTAAGGTCGTTGCCGAGGGCAAAGCCGTAGCCTGTCAGACGGTAGAGTTGAGCATCCCCGACGCGCAGTTGTGGACGCCCGAAACGCCCTTCCTTTATGACATGGAAGTCAGTCTGCTGAGCGGCGGCAAGACCATCGACAAGGTGCAGAGTTACTTCGCCATGCGCAAGATTTCATACGCCAAAGACGCTGACGGCATCTATCGCATGCAACTCAACAACAAGAATTATTTCCAGTACGGACCCTTAGACCAGGGCTGGTGGCCCGACGGGCTATATACGGCGCCGACCGACGAAGCGCTGGTTTATGATATTCAGAAGACCAAAGACTTCGGTTTCAATATGATACGCAAGCATGTCAAGGTTGAGCCGGCAAGATGGTACACTCACTGCGACCGGTTGGGCATTCTCGTATGGCAGGACATGCCGAGCGGCGACCGCTCTCCGCAGTGGCAGAGCAAGAAATGGTTTGACGGCAAAGAGAACGTCCGCACGCCCGAATCGGAAGCGAACTATCGCAAGGAATGGCAGGAAATCATTGACTATCTGCGTCCTTACCCCTCAATAGTGGTCTGGGTGCCGTTCAACGAGGCATGGGGGCAGTTCAAAACGCCGGAGATAGCGCAGTGGACGAAGCAGTATGACCCTTCGCGCCTCGTTAACCCTGCCAGCGGCGGTAACTTCTACCACGATGCGGGCGACATTGTTGACCTGCACAACTATCCCGGTCCGGCGATGTATCTCTATGACGCCGAGAAAGTGAACGTTCTGGGCGAATATGGCGGCATAGGCATGCCATTAGAGGGTCATCTGTGGCAGGCAGACCGTAACTGGGGGTATGTACAGTTTAAGAATGCCGACGAGGTAACAGCCGAGTACGTCAAGTATGCGCTTCAACTGAAAGAGTTTGTGAAACGGGGCTTCTCTGCCGCCGTCTATACTCAAACCACCGATGTAGAGATAGAAGTGAACGGCTTGATGACCTACGACCGCAAAGTG
>JAISUX010000137.1 GCA_031271805.1 Tannerella sp. | reverse complement strand
AAAAATCAAGGACAACTACCCCAAATTTCTCCTCACCGCCGAATCATTCCCGCAAAGCCGTAATGGTATCACCCATCAGAATGCTTTTCAATGGCTGTTACGACGGTAGGAATAATTACTGAATAACTGCAGTTTTAATAATCTTCGTAAATGCTCGCAGTGGATTATCGGCGGCGACGGCTGGGCTTATGACATCGGTTTCGGCGGCTTAGACCACGTTCTCGCATCGGGTCGCAACGTCAATGTGCTATTCGTTGATACATAGGTATATAGCAACAAAATCTGAACCATGATTTCCTTGATTTATTTGATTAACAACAAAGTACAAACTCGGTGAGCGTAGCGTTTTCAATGGAATTAAAGCCGCCGTAGAGTGTGGCTATCAGCACCTTTAGCGCTACGACCAGCGCCTCGAAGCCGAAGGCAAGAACCCCTTCCGGTTAGACAGCAAAGAGCCTGATTAGTCGAAGTTCCAGGACTTCCTCAAAGGCGAAGTCCGTTTCGCCTCCCTGCTAAAGCAGTTCCCGCAGGAAGCCGTCGAACTCTTCAAGGTAACCCAAGAGAACACCCAATGGCGTCTCAACGGCTACAAGCGCCTTGCCGCGCAGCAATACTGACGCCGTTAACACTGTCATTGCAATCTCCACCGACGCTGATACGGCGTCATTATAGACGAAGCAATCCCTCTTATTAATTTGCGTCAAAAGCCAGACGGAAGCCTATAAAATCGTTCCGGGATGTGGGCGTTTTGCCGTCGCCACGATATGACAATCGCATGAGCATGGAGTAGTCGCTCCAACCGCCACCACGAATGACGCGGTATAAACCGGAAGACGGGCCGATGGGATTAGTCTGAGAATCACCACTATATGAGCCATACCAGTCGCTACACCATTCCCATACATTGCCGCTCATGTCGAATATGCCCAGTTCGTTAGCTTGTTTTTTCCCAATGGCGCTGTAAGGCGTACTGCCATTGTTGAAATTCTCTTGACAGTTATCCCAATACCATGCCACATCGTCAACGGTGTTACTTCCGCTGTATTTGTAATTTTTGCTTTGCTTGCCGCCGCGGGCTGCATATTCCCATTCCGCCTCGGTAGGCAGACGATATTGTACTCCTCCGCCTCTCATTTGGCTTAATTTGTAGCAAAAACCGTCTGTCAGGTAGCTTATGCCGTTAATTGTATAACCTACACTTCCGCTTGTGCCTACAATGTCATTCCAACTGACTTGCTCAACCGGATAATCGCCGCCATCACCTTGGTAACGGCTCGGATTGACGCCCATGACAGCGCTCCATTCCCTCTGTGTTACTTCGTATTTGCCTATGTAGAAGCTACTTAGCGTCACCTTATGCGTAGGCTTTTCATCGTCATAAGTATCGCTTCCCTGTTCGGACGTCGCTCCCATAGTGAATGTGCCTCCTTCAACCAAAATCATCCCTTCGCCGGCATTTTCGGAGTTGGCTTCTTGCGTGACGGTGATTGTGCCGGAAAGAGAGGCAGAAGTGACGGTTATTACGGCCGTTCTTATTTCTTTAGTCGTGTTAGCTGTCATATTGATGATTATATGCTCATTCCCATAGCCCGAAGTCGGCGATAAGGTGAAAAACGACTGGTCGTATTCGATGACCCATGTCACATTACTCGTAATATCAAACGAATAATATCCGCCTGCATTTATAGCTGATATTTCGGTTGGCGACAGCGTTAATGCTTCGGCAACTTCGGTTGTGAAACTGCTCGTTGAGCCGTAAACACGCTCACCAGCAAGATCCATGGCGAAGGGTTTATAGTAGTAAGTTGTGTTATCGTTCAGATCGGAAACCGACTGTGTGGTCTGGCTTACGCTGCCGTAACATACGAATGTGTCGCTTAGCAAATACGAGCTTGTGCCATAGATAACGCCGATTTGGGAGGTTGCTTCCGAAGAGCTGACTGTCAGCGTGAACGTAGCTTCGGAAGTAGTCACACCACTAACCGTCGCCGAAATCGTCGGTAAGGCGTCCGGCTTATTCTCACATGACCACAATAACGCCGTAGCGGTCAACAGTAATAAAAATTTGTTTCGATATTGCATAATTTTCATTTTTTTATTTTAAAATGCTATCCCTACCGATAGATTTGCTTCTGGGATTAACTTCTTGCCTATCAGCATGTTGCCGCCAACTCCGACTACTAAGACGCCATAACGGTATATGGCGCCGATTTCGGGATCGACACCGGAGAATGAGAGGTCTTCGATTTCAACAATTGTCTTTTTTTCAGCCGTTTTCCACTGTACCCAACTACTACCGTAACCAAGGCCGGCATAGAAATATACCCTGTTGAACATTTTTTTCATCACTCCGGCATTATACGAGGTGCGTCCCAATTTGGCAAAACTGTCGTCGTAGAAAGCATCTTTAACGCCTGTTCCTACCTCGCCTTTAGAGGCTAAATTGGATTTATAGCGGACATATCCACCCCAATCTTTCACATAGCCCGCCATCAGCGAGTATGAATATGTTCTGCCATACGAAGCGCCGGGCATCACGAAGAAAGAGCCACGGGTAGCCTTCTGTGTGATGTCTTGCCCCATAGCCGCCATTCCACACAGACAAAACAGAGTTAATAACGTTAATCTCTTCATAATCTATATTTTAGCTTACGTTTATCTTGTTAAACATGCCGCAAAGATAATAATACTTTTTGGATTCCCGCAATATTTCCGCAAAAATATGACGGAATGGTTGTACAATCGGTTGGTTTTGATATAAAAAGACCTATCCTACATGGACAGGTCTTTTTTTAATAATTAATTGTTCGCGAGAAGTTTCACTTGTATTATCTGACAACTTTTTGCACCCAGCCGCTGCTGCCGCGAAGGATGTGAATATGCGTTATTGCAAATTACTTGAGTATAATAAGTGTGCGATTTTTTGTGTCACACTTTTTACGTCATAAATTCGAGAAGCATTATGAGTGAGGTGTTGAGGGTGCGGAGGATGTTGATTTCGCGCATGGTGGAGAAGTGATGCTCTTTTGAGATGATGCGGTCTTTGGAGGCGACGGCTATCCATACCGTGCCTACGGGTTTTTCTGGTGTGCCTCCGCTTGGGCCGGCAATGCCCGAAGTTGCTATTGCATAGTCGCAGCCAAGCGCCGACAGCGCGCCTCGCGCCATCTGTTCGACGACTTGTTGACTGACGGCGCCGTGTTGCCTCAAGTCATCTTCACTAACGCCGAGTGCGTTGATTTTCACCTCGTTGGCATACGCTACGACGCTGCCGCGATAATAGTCCGACGCGCCTGCAACCGACGTCAATGCCGCCGCAATAGCGCCGCCGGTGCAACTCTCGGCCGTTCCGACTGTCCGCCCCGCTGCCCGCAGCCGCTCGCCGATTACGGCCTCCGGATTCTTGTCGGCATCGGCAATGATATTATGACCGAGGATTTCGTGTAGTAACTCCGACAGCTCCGACAATGTCGCTTCGACGGTCTCTTTGTCGTTGCAAGTGACTGTAAGTCTTAATTTTATGATGCCTGCGTTCGGCAGATAGGCGAGTTTAACGAAGTCGGGCAGGTTGTTTTCAAAGTCCGCAAGTTTCATGGCGAGAGCCGATTCAGGATAACCCGACACTAAGAACGATTGATGCCTGATAGTCGTATCTTGCGGGAAATGCGCTTTCAGGCGAGGCGCTATCTCGTTTGTAATCAGCCATTTAACTTCATGAGGAACGCCGGGCAGTGAAATGAGAACCTTGCCGTTGCGCTCGAACCAAGTGCAAGGAGCCGTTCCGACCTTGTTCTGAATAACCGTTGCAGCGTCGGGAACCATGGCCTGCAAGCGTGTTAAGTCATTGATTACCCGATTATTGCAGCTAAAAAGTGTGGTGATATTTGCAAAAACTTCTTCGGAAAACCGGAGTGAGCAGCCGAAATAGCGGCAGAGGGTTTTCAACGTAATATCGTCGTTCGTAGGGCCAAGTCCGCCCGTAATGAGCGCTATAGGAACACGCGCCAAAGCCTCGTCGATAGCTTCGATAATATCATCGGCATTGTCGCCGACGGTCGCTTTACGCGCCACAACGAATCCATTGTCATTTAGCGCTTTAGCCATAAAGGCCGAGTTAGTATCAATCACTTGTCCTATCAAAAGTTCGTCGCCGATAGTAATAATTTCAACGTTCATAATGAATTATAATTTTGAAGTTACGCGAGCGTAGGGAGTCGCGTTGACCGGACAAAAGTCGCGGTCTAAATATTTGTAATAACCTGTTATTGCGACCATTGCGGCATTGTCGGTAGTGAAGGCGACAGGCGGCAGATGGATTTTCCATCCCAATCGCGTCGCATGATCTTCGAACGCCTCGCGCAGGCCGGAATTGGCAGAGACGCCTCCTGCAACGGCTATTTCGTTGATACCAAGGTATTTAGCTGCAAGACGCAATTTATCCATCAAAACATCTACGACCGTTTTTTGCAACGAGGCGCAAAGGTCGGCCTTGCGTTCATCAATAAAATTCGGATTTTCGCTTAAAGCGTCGCGCAGGGTATATAGAAACGAAGTTTTCAAGCCGCTGAAACTATAGTCGTAGCCCGGTATATTCGGTTTGCTGAACTTGAAAGCCGACGGATCGCCCTCGTTTGCAAGGCGATTGACGACCGGCCCGCCCGGATATCCCAAGCCCATAACTTTAGCGCATTTATCAAAGGCCTCTCCGGCGGCATCGTCAATTGTCTGTCCGATAACGGTCATATCATTATAAGCGTTCACCTTGATAATCTGCGAATTACCTCCTGATACCAAGAGGCAGAGGAAGGGGAACGACGGCTCGTTGTGGTAGTCTGCGGTCGGTTTGATGAAATGAGCCAGAACGTGTGCCTGGAGGTGATTGACGTCAATCATCGGGATGTTGAGCGACAGCGCAAGCCCTTTGGCGAATGAAGTTCCAACAAGCAGAGAGCCGAGCAGTCCTGGTCCGCGCGTGAAAGCAACCGCCGACAGTTCACTGCTATTAATACCTGCGCGGCGAATCGCTTCGGAAACGACAGGGACAATATTTTGCTGATGCGCTCTTGAGGCAAGTTCGGGCACAACCCCTCCGTAAGCCTCATGTACAGCCTGTCCCGCAATCACATTCGACAGCAATACACCGTCGCGAATGACGGCACACGAAGTATCGTCACACGACGACTCAATTCCTAAAATAGTTATACACATAGCCATTTATTTGGCGGCAAAATTACAAAAAAATCGTATTTAAAAGCATATTTATGAATAAATATATGTATCTTTGCCCCGTCAAACATTCAAATATGAATACAGCAAAACTACTTTTACATTGTCCCGACAGGGCAGGCATTGTCACCGACATCACGAATTTTATAAGCATCAACAACGGCAATATCATCTATCTCGACCAGCACGTTGATCATGTTGAGAATATCTTTTTTATGCGTCTGGAATGGGATTTGGAGAATTTCCTTATCCCTAACGAGAAGATAGAGGACTATTTCGACACGCTTTATGCTCGCAAATATGACATCACGTTCCGTCTATATTTCTCGGATTATTGCCCGCGTATGGCTATATTTGTTTCAAAATTGTCACATTGTCTTTATGACATCCTTGCCCGTTATACGGCCGGAGAGTGGAAAGTCGAGATACCGTTGATTATAAGCAATCATGACGAAATGCGCGAAGTAGCCGGGCGGTTCGGCGTACCCTTTCACGTCTTCCCCATAACCAAGGACAACAAGGCAGAACAGGAAGAGCGCGAACTGCAACTGTTACGGGAGAACCGAGTGGATTTCATCGTCCTTGCCCGTTATATGCAAGTCCTTTCGGAGCGCATGATACATAAATATCCGAATAAGATCATCAACATCCACCACTCTTTC
>JAISUX010000026.1 GCA_031271805.1 Tannerella sp. | reverse complement strand
ATCCTTGTCGATGATATGGGATATTCGGATGTAGGATGTTACGGAGGCGAGATTCAAACGCCTAATATCAACCGTTTGGCAGATAACGGGTTGAGGTTTTCGCATTTTTACAATTGCGGCAAAAGTTGCCCTACACGCGCATCATTGCTTACAGGTCTTTACCAACATCAGGCCGGCGTGGGAAGAATGACTTTTGATGATAACCTGCCGGGCTATCGCGGTAATATGTCTCACAATGCCGTAACAATAGCAGAGGTGCTGAAAACTTCCGGTTATCAGACCGGTATGATCGGTAAATGGCATGTTGCCGAAACGCCTTTGCGCGACGACCAGAGGCAGTGGTTAGCGCATCAAGTAAAACATGACGAGTTTACTCATCTCGACAACTATCCAGTAAACAGAGGCTTCGACAGGTTTTTCGGCACAATTTACGGAGTGATAGATTATTTTGATCCGTTTAGTCTTGTTAACGGAACCACGCCTGTGGACTCCGTTCCGGACGGTTTTTACGATACGATTGCGTTGACCGACAGCGCGGTTGCTTATATAAATCATTTTGAAAATAATGACGATCAGCCGTTTTTTATGTATTTGGCATACCATGCGCCACACTGGCCACTGCACGCTCTTCCCGAAGATATACAAAAATATGAAAATACATACAAAGTCGGGTGGGAAAAAATTCGCAATGCTCGCTACGAGAGGATGAAAAATTCAGGCATATTTGGCGATGCTCAGGATTTTTTGACGCCACGTCATTTCAGCGATTCTTGGGATGATGATTCGACGCAGGAATGGGACGCTCGCGCAATGGCTGTTCATGCGGCAATGATTGACCGTGTGGATACCGAAATAGGCAGATTATTGCAAACGCTTGAACAAAATGGAGAACTTGATAACACGTTGATTTTATTTCTGTCGGATAACGGTTGCAGTAGCGAAAATTGCCAGATGTATTCCGAAGGCGAGAATGACCGTCCTGCAGAGTTGCGCAACGGCGAACCGATGATTTATCCACGAAAAAAAGAAGTCTTGCCCGGACCGCAAAATACTTATGCATCAGTCGGCCCCCGCTGGGCAAATGTGGCCAACACCCCCTTTCGCTTCTGGAAAGGCAAAAGTTATGAAGGAGGAATATGCACGCCTCTGATAGCACACTGGCCAGCAGGAATAAAACAGCCTAAAGGAAGTATTACGGCGCAGGCAGGACATGTGATGGATATTATGGCAACATGTATTGATGTTGCAGGCGCCGAGTATCCTAAAGAATATAATGGTAATAAGATAATTCCAATGGAAGGATTAAGCCTTGTTCCTGTGATGACAAAAGGCAGTCGTGAAGGTCATGCAGAACTCGGATTTGAACATTTCGGCGAAAAAGCGCTGTATAGCAACGACGGTTGGAAAATAATTCAAGCCGGTAAGCACGGTGAATGGGAACTCTATAATCTCAACGACGACCGTACCGAGATGCATAATCTTGCAAATGAACGCCCCGAAAAAATAGATGAACTGAAAGTCCGCTACAAAGAATGGGCTGAAAGAACTATGGTTGTACCGTCGCCTGATTAAGGCGTATCGCCTCCATGATATTTGCAGGCGGGCGCCGGTGCATCAGTTCATTTTTCATAAAATCCATGCTCGGCGCTACGTGGTCGAAGAAAGCGTAGTAGCCCTCGCACAGGTAATTTAGTCCTGGAGCGCCATCTGCGGTTTTGGCAATCCTGTTTTTGGGACACTCGCCGTTGCATGCGAAAAGATACTGACAATCAAGGCATTGTTGGGGTAGGGTGTCGTATTTGTCGGCGCCAAAACGCAATTGACGATCGGAATACATCATCTCGGTAAGTGTCCGGCAACGGATGTTTCCAAGCCGGTATTCAGGGTAAACAAAGTGGTCGCAACTGTAAACATCGCCGTTAAACTCCATCACGCCGGCATGTCCGCAGGTTTTCGCCATCGTACATACGCCAGGCTTTTCGCCCGTCCAGTTTGCCAGCGTCGCATCGAAATATTGCACATAGTATGTCCCGACGTCGTTTCTGACCCATTCATCAAAAACGGCAATCAGGAAGTCGCCCCATTTCTTTGCCGGGACATTCCACGGAGCAGGCTTCCCGTCAATCGTTTCCACTATCGGAGCAAACTGTATGTAATGACATTCCTGTTCTTTGAAAAAATTATAAAATTCAAGCGGATAATCGGCATTATAATCATTGACAACCCCCATAACATTAAACTCTACGCCATGTTTTTTCAGCAGCGAGATGCCTTTCATCACTTTAAAAAACGACGGTCGTCCTTCGCGGTCTCGACGATAATGGTCGTGACAATGCTGTGGGCCGTCCACCGAAATCCCTATCAGGAAATTGTTGTCCTTGAAGAAACGGCACCAGTCATCGGTCAGCAGCACGCCGTTTGTCTGTAACACATTGTCTATCTGGCGCCCGCGACCGTATTGCCGTTGCAGTTCGAGCGCTTTTTTATAAAAAGAAATATTGCGCATCAGCGTCTCGCCGCCATGCCAAGTGAAAAGCACTTGCGGTATCGTCTGTGATTCAAGATATTGGCGGATAAACTCTTCGAGCAAATCCTCGCTCATCACATAATTAGCTGCATCAGGATATAAGTCCTTCTTTTCCAGATAGTAACAGTAGCGGCAGCGGAGATTGCAGACAGCCCCGATGGGTTTCAGCATCACATACAGCGGCTTGGCAAACGGGGCAATGAATTGAGTATTATCCATAAAAATATTATTGTATTTTGCCTTTGACAATCAGGTTATTACCCGTATCTTCGATTTCGTATATATGCGCTCTTTCAGCGCCGCCAGGACTGTTTGGTTGATGGAATACGATACACAACCGTCCGTCGAAAGCGCTGAAAATCATGCCATGCCCTCCATTGCTATTGAACAGAGGATCAGGATGTTGTATCCATGGGCCGATGATTTTTCCGGTTGCCGACTCGGCTGTGCCGATAGCATATCCGTCTTTCGAGAACGAAGACCATATCATCAGCAATTTGCCTGATTTTGTGTGATACAGGAAGGGGCCGTCGGTCACATAATTCTTGCGTTCTTCAGGCGCCCACGGGGCTGCAGATGCACAAAAAAGTCTGATGGGCTGTCCTACGGGCTTCGACAGGTCGGGCGCCAATTCGACAACATCCATCATTCCATCGGTTACTTGTACCCATTCATGGCAAAAAACCATGTACGGCGTACCGTCTTCCACCCACAGAGTGCCGTCGAGCGCCATGAAATCTAAGGGCGTATGCGGCGTCACACCGAAAGGCTTAAACGGACCTTCGGGCGAATCGGCATGAAAAATCTGGGTGCCGCGATGCGTAAAATTCGCCCAGTCCTTACGCCTTTTCTGCCATTCGATTTCGCTGTTGATCGTTGCAAAAAGGTAATACCGTCCCTTGTATTCGTGCACCTCCGGCGCCCATACCCCGCCTGTAATCCAGTTATTTTCAGGGACAACAAACACCTGTTGCGGGCCTTCCCAGTTTTTCAGGTCTTTGCTTTTATACGCCGCCACTCCGCCAAGCGTTTGCCCCTTACTGCCCTTTTGAGACAATGACCCGTACATGTAATAAACGCCTTTCGATTTGTCTGCCACAATGAAAGGATCGCGAATATAGATATCTTCTATTTTGAGCGTTTGCCCGAAAATCATAGTCGGAAGAATCATTAATGCGCTGATAATAAGTACAACAATAGATTTCATTTGCATTGAAGTTTAAGTAAATATATAACTGTAAATCACTGCAAAAATACAAAAAATTCGGACTTCTGCGTATAATTCGGGAAATTTCATCTATATTTGCAGCATTATTTTGACAAATGTATAAGAAATGGCACAAAAACTTTGGGATAAAGGGAGGCCGATAGATGAGGCGGTAGAACGCTATACCATCGGACGCGACCGCGAATTGGACGTTCTTCTTGCCAAGTACGACGCGCTCGGCTCGATGGCTCATATCATCATGCTCGAATCCGTAAATCTTTTGGGGAAAGAAGAATTGACATCACTCTTGAAAGAATTGAAAATCATCTACTTATCTGCCGAGAGAGGGGAGTTTATAATAGAAGCCGGCGTCGAGGACGTTCATTCGCAGATAGAACTGTTGCTGACGCGCAAACTTGGTGAAACGGGCAAAAAAATCCATAGCGGACGCTCGCGCAACGACCAAATCCTGCTCGACCTGAAACTTTTTACCCGTGCACGGATTCGTGAGATTGCTGCGCTTATCAATGAACTGTTTGATACGCTTATCTGTCGGAGTAACATGCACAAAGACGTCTTCATGCCCGGTTACACGCACTTGCAGATTGCTATGCCGTCGTCGTTCGGGCTATGGTTCGGCGCTTACGCCGAGAGCCTTGCCGACGATCTGCAATTGCTGCTCAGCGCTTACAGGATATGCAACCGCAACCCGCTCGGCTCGGCGGCGGGATACGGCTCGTCGTTCCCGCTGAATCGCTCGATGACGACCTCGCTTCTCGGCTTTGACTCAATGAATTACAATGTTATTTACGCCCAGATGGGACGCGGGAAGATGGAACGCACCGTCGCCTTCGCCATAGCGGGGATAGCCGCAACATTGTCGAAACTCGCGTTCGACGCCTGCCTTTTCAACAGCCAAAACTTCGGTTTTATCAAGATTCCCGACGCATATACGACCGGCTCAAGCATTATGCCCCACAAGAAGAACCCCGACGTCTTCGAACTGACACGCGCCAAATGCAATAAACTGCAAGCCCTCCCGCAGCAGATAATGCTTATTATCAATAATTTACCTTCTGGATATTTCCGCGACTTACAGATCATCAAGGAAGTATTCCTGCCCTCATTCGACGAGTTGAAAGACTGCCTCACGATGACGACACAGATGATGAAAGAGGTGAAGGTCAATGAAAACATCCTCGATGACAATCGCTACACGCCTATTTTCAGTGTCGAGGAGGTAAATAATCTTGTCCTCGAAGGCATGCCCTTCCGCGACGCCTACAAGAAAGTTAGTCTCGACATCGAAGCGGGAAATTTCCGTCCCGACAAGAATATCCGTCACACCCACGAGGGCAGTACGGGCAATCTCTGTAATGACGAGATTGTAGCATTAGAGCGTCAGGTATTCGACAGTTTCAACTTCGATAAAGTCATTGATGCCGAACGCAAACTCTTAAGCCAAGCATAAATCATGTCAGCATTTCGCGCCTTATTATTAGCATGTTACGTTCTGTTAGCGATGAATTCGTGCAAGGTAGAAGAAAATCCCATACCAGACTATGCCGTCTATATAACGATCGACCTCGGTACTGAGGACAAAGAACTGAGAGCCGTGCCGTCGTACAAGGAATACACATCCAAAAACACGAAGCCGGGATTTGAGAGTGTAGGCTTCGGCGGTGTGCTTGTTGTCCACACTACTTTAGGCGACTACAAGGCATTCGATCGCGCTTGTCCATACGAGGTCAACAACAATATCACGGTTGAAGTAGATGATGCAATCCTGTACGCAACATGTCCGAAATGCGGCACCAAATATGACATCGCTTTCGGCACCGGAGCGCCCAACGGCGTCAGCAAACATTACCTGAAAACCTACCGGGTATTACAGTCAGGCAGCAAATTGACGGTCAGAAACTGAAAATTATTTCTTAGTCCAATCGAAATTTATCAGGTAATCGAAGTCCCATTTGCATGAGGCGATGATGTCGCCTTCGGTTTCTTGCTCGACGGTAAGGTCTTCGAGGCCGTAGGATTTGGCGATTTTGAAGAGTTCGGTGTAGGGGACGTCGCCCTTGCCTACTTCGCAATAGCCTTGGCCGCGTTTGAAGTCGGAGGCATGCCAACTTAAGAAACGGTGTGGGTATTTGCTCATGTATTCGAGGATATTGCCGCCGCCGTTGACGGTATGCCCCAAGTCCATTTGGAAGAAGACGAGCTTCGGGTCGGTGTTTTTAACGAGGAAATCAAGTATGATTTCGCCGTCCATGTCTTTGAACTCGGCGTTATGGTTGTGATAGCCGAATTTGACGCCGCCTTTTTTGCAAATTTCTCCTATTTTGTTGAACTGTTCTGCGAGGCGTTTGAGTTCGTCGAGTGTCTTAGCCGGAAGCCACGACTGGACTAAGTGACGGCCGCCGGCAGCTTTCATCTCGTCTGCCCCTTTGCGCCAGTAGTCCCATTCTTTCGTCGAGGTATCGGTCGGAAGCAATCCGCTGCCGCAGTGGGTGCCCGACAGTTTCATCCCGACGTCTTTCAGGGCGGTAGCCGTTTCTTTGAGGCTTTTGCCGATAAAAGCGCCGTCGTAACCATAAGCCTCGGCGTTAGCATAACCGATGTCGGCCAGTTTCTTTAATGTGCCGGTGAAATCCGCAGGTAAAATCTTGTTCACACTGTATAACTGGATGCCGATGCGATTCTTAGCTTTGGCAGCCGTTGTCGTTAGACTTGTGGAATTGGTCGCGGCTGTCAGTGAATTGACGCCGTAGTAGCTCGCTGCCGCAGCAACAATGCTCTTGCTTAAAAAATCTCTTCTGTTCATGATGTGTGAAATAATTTAATGATTAATATCGCAAAAATAATTATTTTTTTGAAAAGTAATTACTTATGAGTGAAAAAAAATTCGTATCTTACGCCGATTTTTTTAGGTTATTTCCTTTTAAATTCCCATTAATATACAAGTTATCAGATACTTATACATTTTGTAATGACAAAAATTAGATGCATTTTCCCGTTTATATTATTCGCTTTATTGTCGATATTGGGAGCAAATGGGCATGAAAGTCCCGGTGTACTTGACGTAAAAACTTTGGAATTGAGTAACGGACTAAAGGTGTGGTTAAATGAAGACCATTCGCAGACCAAGATTTATGGAGCGGTAGTTGTCAATGCCGGCGCTCGCGACTGTCCCGATACCGGAATTGCGCATTATTTCGAGCATATCATGTTCAAGGGCACCGACAAGATCGGCACAATAGACTATTTGAAAGAGAAGGATTTCCTCGATTCTATTTCGTTGAAATACGATGAATTGGCCATGACGACCGACGATGAAAAAAGAGCTGAGATTCAGAAGGAAATAAATCGTTTAAGCGTCGAGGCCGCTCGTTTTGCCATTCCCAACGAGTTCAGCAGCCTGATAACACGTTACGGCGGCAACAGTCCCGGCGCATATACCAACCAGGATATTACGGTCTATTTCAATACATTTTCGCCTCAATATATCATGCAGTGGTCGGAATTGAACAGCGAGCGGCTCATTTCGCCCGTTTTCCGACTGTTTCAGAGCGAACTCGAAACGGTTTACGAAGAAGTTAATATACATAACTCCAACTTTATCAACACTTTATCTGATGAAATTGTGAAGCGGGCGATGCGGCCAAGTCCTTATATGTATTCCGTTGCCGGAAGCGCCGAGAGCCTGAAAAATCCTCGATTGTCCGAGATGAAGGCCTTTTTCGGGAAGTATTATGTCGCCTCGAATATGTGTTTGATTTTGAGCGGCGATTTTGATACAAATCAGCTGCTTCCGGTATTGGAAAAGACTTTTGCGAGAATACCGCGCGGCGAGAAGCCTGAACGTAAAATTACGCCGCCGGATTATTTCAAAGGCAAGGAGACGTTCGACATTTTCGTCAAAATACCGGAACTGAAGATAGGTGCGCTTGTTTATAAGGATGCCGTCGAGGCTGACGATGATTTCTATGCCTTTGCCGTGGCGAAAAAGTTGTTGAACAATGACAATACCGGTTATTTAGACCGATTGACGCATGAGGGAGAGGTTAAGGTGTCGGACATTGGCGGCGTCTCATATAATGAGGCGAGTGCGATAGTCATTTTTGTTACTGCGGAATCGAAAAAGTTGGAATTTGATGACGCAAAAGAGATGGCGCTCAAGGAGATAAACAGGATTAAGGTCGGCGATTTCACCGATGAGATGTTTGAAGGAACAAAACTTGCGTTGAAAAATTCTTATTCCACGGCTTTGGAGACTATTGCAGGGCGGTCGGAATTGATGATTTCATGCTTTTCCAACAATATGGACTGGGAAGAAAAAGTGAGGAAAATAGCTGATATTGACGCTATTACCAAAGAAGATGTCATTAAGGCGGCGAATAAATATTTCGGAGAAGATTATCTCGAAGTAAGGAGAAAGGATGGCCATTATACGGAAGAATTTATCCCTAAGCCTGATTATTTGCCGGTCAGATCGCCAAACACCGATTCTTCGTCGGTATTTGCAAAAGAGCTTGCTAAACAGCCGGTTGAGGCGGTGCAGCTGCATTTCCTCGATTTTGAAAAAGACGTCGAGACGCGAACGCTTAGTCCGTTAGCGAGGTTGTTTGTCAAGTCTAATCCTGTGAACGACATTTTTACTGTCCGTCTGAGTTACAGGATTGGAACCGACGAAGACGGGAATATAGAAAAGTTAAGCGAATATTTAGGACATTTGGGCACGAAATCGCTTTCATACGGGGAATTTCGTTCGTCGCTTTATCACATCGGCGGCAATATAGCGTTCGGTAACGATAATACGACTTTTGCCATAGAGATTAGCGGTAACGAGAAGCATTTTAAGGAAATAATGGCTTTGGGCGGTTCGTTTATGAAGGATTTCAAGGTGGACAAGGATGCCGTCAAAATGGTCAAGTCGGGCGAATCCAAGCGAACGCCCGCTTCGTTAGCTTCGGCTTTGTGCGAAAAAGTGATGTATGGCAAGGAGTCCGAATATCTGAGGAAAGAAAATAAAGTATCGGCCGAGGAATTTGCAAAGTTGTTCGAGTTGGCGCTTAAGACCGAGTGCGATATCCTCTATTGCGGCGCTTTGTCGGCCGATGAGATTGAGCGCAGCATAAAGGAATATCTTCCTGTCGATAAGATTACGCGGCCGACCAAATCTCCCGTCGAGAGGAAGATTATTAACTACGAAAAACCGACGGTTTACTTCGTCGATGCCCCTAATAATGCGTTGAGTTATGTGTATTGTTATATCCCCGGCGGGAGTTTGGACGACATGAAAAGCCGCAATGAGGCCGATCTTTTCGCTGCATATTTCGGCGGGAATATGACTTCGCTTATGTTCCAGGAGATGAGAGAATTTCGTTCACTGATATATTTCGGGACGGCGAGTTACGAGTTTCCTGCGTTTAAAAACAGGGAGTTGCCAAGCCATTTCTACGCGCTTTTCGCTACTCAGAGCGACAAGACGCCGGATGCCGTTTTTGTTCTTGATTCGTTGTTGAAAGACATGCCGGTAGTCGAAAAACGGGTCGAGGATTCCAAGCGGGCGCTATATAATGGTCTCGCCAACGACTATCCGACTTTCCGCAGTGTAGCCGAGAAGATCGCTTATTACAAAATGCTTGGTTATGACGACGATCCGGCGAAAATCGCTGCAGATAATATTCCGAAATCGACCTCTGACGACCTCAAACGTTTCTACGAACAGCATGTCAAAGGCCGACCGATAGTCTATTGCATTGTAGGCAACGCGGAGTTTATGGATTTTGAACGGCTCTCCGACTTCGGCAAGGTGGTGAAAGTGAAGGAAAACGACCTTTTCAGGCGATAAATTTATATCTTTTGCGGAACTTGTCGGGCGAACAACCTATGAATCTTCGGAACTGCTTGTTGAAGTGGCTTATGTTGTTATAGCCACTGTCGAGGCATACGTCAAGTATGCTTAATTCTCTGTTCATAAGCAATTTGCAGGCGAAATTGATTTTGATTTTATTAAGATACTCGAACAGCGTCATCCCAGTGTTCGACTTGAAAAAGCGGCAAAGCGAACCTTCGGCCATGCTTACTTTCTCGGCGAGGACATGCAGGTTTATATCATCTTTGTAGTTGTTCATCATGTAGTCGTGGATAGTAGCGATGCGTTTATTTTGCGGCGTAAAGCGGGTTTTCATATATTCCTTGCCGACAAGGGGCTTGAAATTCTCGCAACGGCCGATGCGGTCGAGGATGGTGTAGAAGAATATCATACGGTCGAAAGCGTTCATGTAGGGCATCTGAAGCAATAACTCGCTGATGACGTTTAGGGTGTCGCCCTTGATTTGCATCCCGCGCTCAGAAAGCGATAAGGCTCTTGTAACATATTTAAATTCAGGCAGTTCGAGCTGCTCGCCGATGAGTATTTCCGGCGTGAATTGTAGGAATACCGACTCCAGCATCCGTCGTGAGACATCGACATGCTCGCGGTCGGCTATCCATACGTGCGGCAGGTTTTTGCCTATGAAAACGAGGTCGCCGGGGTGAAATTCTTCCATAGAATCGCCGACGATGCGCTTTCCGCTGCCTTCGAGTATGAAATGTATCTCGTAACTGTTATGATAGTGCCATGAAGTCTGTTCGAGGTTGTCCTGGAAGACCCCGATATAGAACGATGTCTCGTTGCCGGATACGGTTTTATTAAAATTTGTTGACATATAAATATGACGTATAAGAATGAAAGATTTTGCGCAAAAGTAGTGAAATTTGTTAATATAGCATCTAAAATAGTGAAAAAAGTTGTTGCGGGTGTGTCATAAAGTTTATATTTTTGCATCGTTTATAATAATATTTTACCAATGAAGTACAAAAATCTTGTAATTAACGACCCTAAGCAATTGATGTTCGGAAGAGCGTCGAAGCCTGTCAAGACGCGACGTGGCCTTGAGATTGGCGGTGGTCGAGTCTATCCGGAACTGAATTTCACGTTGCCGATGATGAGTATTAACGACGATACCTTGACGGATGTTTACCGTCATTATCGCGAAATAGGCGAGGGAGCGTTGCAACGTGCGTTGGAACTCAATTCTAATGGCGTAGTGTTAGAACTTGAGACGCTTTTAGAAATGACTAAGACGCCGAAGATAGGTATTGAGGTCGTGAAGATTCTCAATGAAATATGTGAGGATTATTATCGGAAATATGGCTTGAAGTCGGAAATACGCCTCACGCCCAATGATTTGCGCGAGTTTGAACGTCCTGCTAACCAGCGCACTACGTCGTTGCTTGAGCCGATGATGGAGTTGTTTGAGTATGGCGCGCTTGCAGGTGGCGACTTGCTTTCTATTGAGAGTACCGGCGGCAAGGAGGTTTCCGATGAGGCTTTACTGATGTGCGACATCAAGACTATCGTCTTTGCCTTGGCCGTTCTTGGCGTGCGTGACATGCGTTTTTTATGGCGCAAGATAGTCGATATTGCTGCTAAGCACGGTAAGATAGCGGGTGGTGACACGGCTTGCGGGTTCGCAAATACGGCAATGGTTTTAGCCGAGCAGAGATGTATTCCACGGGTGTTTGCCGCTATCGTACGAGTGATTTCCGTTGTCCGTTCAGCCGTTGCGATTGAGGAGGGCGCTACCGGCCCCCACAAGGATTGCGGTTACGAAGGCATTTTTCTGAAAGCTATCGCCGGTATTCCCGTGTCAATGGAAGGCAAGACCGCCGCTTGCGCACATCTAAGTCCGCTCGGCAATATTGCAGCCGCGGGATGTGACCTGTGGAGTAACGAATCCGTGCAAAACATCAAATTGCTCGCCGGAATGGCTCCTACGTGCTATATGGAGCAGTTGGAATACGACGTGCGTCTGATGAACGAGGCCCTGAAAGAAGGTGATGCAACGGCTCTTATGCTGCAAAAACTTATGGTTTCGTCGGATGAATATCTTGATCCTCAAGCGCTTATCCTTGCTCCTGACAATGTGATACGCATTTCACGGGAATTGATAAAAGGCGACAGTTATGTCGCTAATGCCCGCAACGGCGCCTTAGAGGCGATAAAGATTATTGAGGAGGCTATGGAGGACGGAAAACTGCAACTTTCGGACTTGGAGACGGGTTATTTACCGATTTTGAAGGAAGAATTATCAAGTATTCCGGAAAAAGAAGAGGAATTTGTGGAAAATATGTTACCTTTGCTCGACCAAAGCAAGTTTATTCTTGCCGAATACGGGCTTTGAAAAGGGCTATAAGCTATGGTTTTAGGATATTATTCAATCTTTAAAAATTAATATTATGAGTATTTTATTAGAACAAATCGCAAATTGCGTGGAAAACGGGAAATTGAACGCTGCATCTCCATACCCGCCTCAGATGAAGGGTCAGCTGGGCAGCGACGAACTGACAAAACAGGCATTGGAAGAGGGAGTATCGCCCGACGATATCCTTAACAAAGCCTTAGTGCCGGCAATGAACAAGGTCGGGCAGAAGTTCAGCGAGCATAAGATCTTTGTGCCCCAGATGTTGCTGTCGGCCAAAGCGATGACCGCTTCGATGCAACACCTCAAACCCTTCTTCCAGACGGGCGAAGTGAAGCGTAAGGGAGTGTTCGTGATGGGCACTGTCTTCGGCGATCTGCACGACATCGGCAAGAATCTTTGCTGCATGATGGTTGAGGGCGCCGGCTGGGAGGTAATCGACCTCGGCGTCGATGTCAAACCCGAAAAATTCATTGAGAAATTGGACGATAATCCCAATGCGGTCATCGGACTGTCGGCATTGCTGACTACCACGATGATTAACATGGGCACAATTGTCAGCGCTGTCCGCTCCAAACACGGTGATGCGAAAATTATCGTCGGCGGCGCACCTGTCAACCTCGATTTCGCAAAGCAAATCAATGCCGATTCGTACAGCAAGGATCCGCAAGGCTTGATTCAGTGGTTGGACACGTTGGTAGCATGACGGAATTTCGGTTTTTCAGGCCTGAATTGAGCGTTCTTGATATCCGTATCGACAACGCCCTTGATATGTTCCGTGCAGAAGAACGTTCGGATGATAATCCGGTATATAGCGAGGCGAAAAGCGTCTTCGAGATGTTACCGGAATTGTGCGATGTTCGCGGCGGTTATGCCATATTCGATGCGCCTGAAATAGATAATAGTGAGGGGATTATACGCTTGGGGGACAAGATGATTGTCCCCCGGCGTAAAGTCTGCGGCTACATGAAAAATTCGGAAAGCATCGCTGTGTTTATCGGCACTGCCGGCGAGAATTTTACGACCATGACGCGCAAATGTAACAGCGAAGGCGACTACTTGAAAGGCTATGTCATCGACGCTTTCGGCTCAATAACCGCCGAGAGAATGGCCGAATACCTTCAAAACGCACTGCAAGCCGAAATGGATGCTAAAGGCCTGAATATCACCAATCGCTACAGTCCGGGCTACTGTAACTGGCACCTTTCGGGACAGAAGAAACTTTTTGAACTTCTACCCGATAATCCATGTGATATAACCCTGACCGACAGCATGTTGATGATGCCCATTAAATCCG
Organism: Tannerella sp.; assembly: GCA_031271805.1. GTDB lineage: Bacteria > Bacteroidota > Bacteroidia > Bacteroidales > Tannerellaceae > Tannerella. Next base: position 7,991 of record JAISUX010000026.1, on the reverse strand, counting down.
TTAGCGGGATAATAGGCATAGGTAAAAAAGTAAAAAAACTCGAATATGCCTGTGCTGTCTGCAACGACACCAACTGCCCGTACAGGAATATTTTGAGCAGGAATATGTGATGGCGTTCATCACAAGTTAAAAAAAGTTTATACTATGAAATGTAATTATCTGATTTATGCAGTTGCCGCATTAATGCTTGCGACTGCTTGTGGCGACCGGCAAGCGTCGCCTGTGAAATTATGGGCGGAAATCGACCTTTCCGCAGCTCCCAACACTTTGAGTGCGTCCGAAAAGGCCGCCGGATGGCAATTGCTGTTCGACGGCAAGACTTTCGACGGATGGCACGGCTACAACATGCAGGGTATCCCCGACGTTTGGGCGATCGAGGACGGCTCTTTTACGATGAGTCCGACAGGCGGACACGAATCGCAGGATATCATTACCGATAAGACCTACCGAAAATTCGCGCTGACGGTCGAGTACAAGCTCTCGAAAGGATCCAATAGCGGCGTGGTGTATCAAGTCAAGGAAGATCCCAAGTATCAGTTTCCTTACGAGACGGGGCCTGAGTTTCAGCTCATCGACCAGGACAACTGGCCTGACCCGCTCGAAGACTGGCAGATTCACGGCGCCAACTACGCCATGTATCCGCCTAAAGCCAAGCCCTACAAACCTTACGGCGAGTGGAACAGGCTCCTGCTCGTAGTTGACGGAAACCATGTTACTCAACTGATTAACGGCGTCGAGACCGCTTCTTACGAGAAATATTCCGCCGATTGGCAGACGCGGCGCGATGCAGGCAAATGGGCGCAATATCCCGACTACGGCAAGTTCGATGAAGGCAACATCTCGCTTCAAAATCATGGCACCAAACTTTGGTATAGAAACGTGAAAATCAAATTATTATAATTATCATGGATACTTCAAGAAGAGATTTTATACGGAAATCGACGGTGGCGCTTGCCGGGATTTCTGTTGTTCCGTCGTATGTAGTGAGCGGAATGGGATATACGGCGCCGAGTGACAAACTGAATATCGCGGGCGTAGGCGTCGGGGGTAAGGGACACGCTAATCTGGGTGGCATGTCATCGGAAAACATTGTGGCGTTGTGCGATGTGGACTGGGTTTATGCCGATAAGTCGTTCAAATCATTCCCGACGGCAAAGCGTTATAAGGACTGGCGTGTTATGTTCGATGAGATGGGCAAAGACATTGACGCTGTGATGGTTGCAACAGCCGACCACACGCACGGCATCATCGCCTCGACGGCTCTCACATTGAACAAACATGTCTATTGCCAAAAACCGCTGACGCACTCGATATACGAGAGCCGCTTGCTGACGCGGCTTGCGGCAAAATACGGCGTCGCCACACAGATGGGCAATCAGGCTAATTCGGGCGATGGCGTCCGTACCGTCTGCGAATGGATATGGAACGGTGAGATAGGCGAGGTGCGCGAAGTGCACGCATGGACAGACCGTCCGCTCTGGCCTCAAGGTCTCGACCGTCCGAAAGAAACGATGAAAATCCCAAGAACGCTCGATTGGGACTTGTTTATCGGCCCTGCGCCGATGCGTCCGTATCACAGCATCTATCACCCGTGGAACTGGCGCGGATGGTGGGATTTCGGAACAGGGGCGTTTGGCGATATGGCATGCCATGTGTTAGACCCTGTTTTTCAGGCTCTTAAATTGGGGTATCCATATAAGATCCAGGGCAGTTCGTCGCCTGTTAACAACGAATCGGCGCCGCAGTCGGAGATGGTTGAATTTTCGTTCCCCGAACGCGAGAATCTGCCGAAAGTCGCTATGCCTCCGGTGAAAGTTCGTTGGTATGACGGCGGCCTATTCCCCAATCGTCCGGATAACCTGCCCGAAGGTCTCGACTTGATGAGCGACGGCTTGGGCGGCATGTTGTTTATAGGTTCAAAGGATATTTTGTACACCGAATGTGGAGGCTTCAACCCGCGTCTGCTGTCAGGTCGAGCGCCTAATGTGCCGCAGACTTTGCGCCGCATCCCCGGCATGACGGGTTATATCGACGGCCCTCACGAGCAGGATTGGATTCGCGCCTGCAAGGAATCGCCCGCCAATCGTGTGCAGCCGACAAGCAATTTCGCATACTCCGGCCCTTTTGCCGAGATGGTACTGCTTGGTGTGTTAGCCATTCGTCTTCAGGGACTTAACAAAGCCTTGCTTTGGGATGGTCCGAACATGAAGTTCACGAACATTTCCCCGACGGAAGAATTGAAAATCTTCTCCGGCAACAAAGTCACAGTCATTGACGGACATCCGACTGATACATCCAAATCGCAGACATTCAACGCATTAGAGGCTGCGAGCGGGTATATTCGACATACATACCGTGACGGATGGAAACTACCTGAAATGCCGTAATATGACTTCCAAAGAACGGATATCGGCCTCACTTGCCCACCGTCAGCCTGACAGGATGGCGGTGGACTTTGGCGGCTCTTCGGTGACGGGGATGCATGTCCTCGCCATTGAGAACCTGCGTCGTTACTACGGTTTGGAATATAAGCCGGTGCGTATGATCGATCCTCATCAGATGCTTGGCGAGATAGATACCGAACTGGCTGCGATAATAGGTGCGGACACGGTGTTGGCGATGGGACGCGCTAACTCTTTCGGTGTCTATAACCATGCTCCTTTCAAGGAATATCTTACCCCGTGGAAGCAGACGATATTGGTTCCAGAAGGCTTTGCCACAACTATTGAGGATAATGGCGATGTGTTGGGCTATCCTCAGGGTGATTTGACGGCCGAGCCGTCGGCGCGAATGCCTTCCGAAGGTTATTTTTTCGACGCGATAATACGCCATAAACCTTTTGCAGAGGAAGATCTCAACCCCGAAGACAATCTTGAAGAATACGGTATGGTTGGTGATGCCGACTTGGAGTATTGGCGTAAGACTGCCGACGAAGCTCGCGCTACCGGGAAAGCCGTTATTGCAAGTCTCGGCGGAACAGCCCTCGGCGATATCGCTCATATTCCGGGGATTAAGCTGAAACAACCTAAGGGAATACGTGACATAGCCGAATGGTATATGAGCATCATTATGCGCCCCGATTATGTCAAAGCCATCTTCGACAGGCAGTCGGAAATCGCCATCGAAAACCTGCGTCGATTGCATGGTGTCATAGGCGACAATATCGACGTCGTTTACATCTGCGGGACGGATTTCGGCACACAGGATTCTACTTTCTGCTCGCCGGAGCAATATGATGAGCTTTGGTTGCCTTATTATCAGCGTATTAACGGATGGATTCATGCCAATACTTCGTGGAAGACATTTAAACATTCGTGTGGTGCGGTAGAATCGTTCATGTCGCGCTTCATTGCCGGAGGTTTCGATATCATCAATCCCGTGCAGATAAACGCTGCAGGTATGGATCCCGTACATTTGAAGAATACTTATGGCCGTGATATAGTCTTTTGGGGAGGCGGTATCGACACTCAACGGACGTTGCCGTACGCCACTCCTGCGAAAGTTCGCGAAGAGGCGCTTCGGCTATGCGAAATATTCTCGAAAGACGGCGGTTTCGTTTTCGCCACCGTCCATAACATACAGGCGAATGTGCCTGTAGAAAACATTGTGGCTATGATTGATGCCATTCATGAATTTAATAAAGTTTAATATATGTATATAGGAATAGATTTGGGAGGGACGCGAATTAAGGCTGTGTGCATCGACGCGGCGGGAAACGTGCTTTATCAGTGTTTTTATCCGACAAACGACGGCGATGATGCTGTCTGGAAGACGGCTATTGCGGCCATAGTGAAGGAGATAAGGGAAAAGATTGACGTTCCCGATGTCGTTGTAGGTATTTCCGCTCCGGGTTTGCCGGATAAGACTAATAGTTCGATAGCATTCATGCCGGGACGTTTGCAAGGTCTGGAGAATTTTGTATGGAAAGACTTCCTCGGCGTTCCGGCTTTTGTTCTGAATGACGCTATTTCGGCTATGATGGCTGAGGCTCGCCTCGGTGTCGCCAAAGGCCGCAGTAACGTTGTGATGCTGACGCTTGGGACAGGTGTAGGCGGCGCGATACTTATTGACGGCAAACCGTATCAAGGCTCTTTCAATAAAGCCGGACATATCGGTCACTTGGTGATCGACAGCGCCGGTGACCGCGATATTGTCGGGATGCCCGGCAGTCTTGAGGATGCTATCGGGGACTGTACTATCGTGAAACGATCTTATGGACGCTACCGTTCGACACAGGAATTGATAGAAGCCTATCGCGGAGGTGATATTTTCGCAAGCGAGATATGGCTGACGTCCGTCAGGAAATTAGCCATTGGCTTAGCGTCGCTGACAAATATCCTTTCTCCGGAAGCAATTATTCTCGGTGGCGGCATTACGGCGGCGGGGAACGATTTGTTCGACCCTCTCGCCAAATACATGGATTTCTACGAATGGCGAGCCGGCGGCAACCAAACGGAAATCCTGAAAGCCCGTTCCGGCGACTTCGCCGGCGCCATCGGCGCAGCCTGCTTCGCAATGGAACAAGCCTCCGAAAATACTTTAATTCCATAAAAAAGCCCCAAGGACAACCATTCCCGAAAATTTTTCCATATCTTTATCGACAAAAAAGAAATATGGAAGCAGGGATTTTAGACAATCCGCAAGCAACTCCCGCCCAATATCCGGGCGTCATATCAACTCCTAAATGTATAAATTCAGTACCATTTTTATATGTATTAATTTGTTAATCAATCGTAATAAATATAAAAATAAGTTATATTGTGTGGCCTTAAAACCCGGTCGGATAAAAAATGTTTTGTAAATTAAATTTTTATTCGTTTCTTTGCAGTGCATAATACAAAGAGTCGAATAATGAATATATATGGAGTGTTGGGCCTCTTTAGTTCCACGGGTTTGTATGGAAAGAGGTTACGGGAGTGTAAAAATTTTATTATTAGGGCTATAAACTCGGTAGGTTCCTTCTTAAACCTAATAGGTTTCCGAAACTTGTTAGGTTTGAAAATTCGTTTGTTGATACCGACCGCCATTATCCTGCTGCTTCTCTGCGGCGGCGGCGGTTTGTTCGTGCAGGAGGCTGATGCGCAGACGCCGGGTATCGCTTTTGCTGTCTATCCTTCGGATTTCTCTTCCCAGTCGCTTTCTCAAAACGGCAATCTTGAACAGACAGTTGCAAATTGTATGGCTCGTTTCAAATTCGGTGATGACTATGGAAGCGCTTATTTCGGTATCTGTATTCATGGTATTGGTCTGATAGGCGCATATCAAACGGCAAGCAATTATAAGATGAGAATTGTCTGCAACGGAGATTCAATAGAATATACGATGAATATAGGCAGTTCAAGCGGTTCCGACGGCACTTATATATTGTTTAACATGCAATATCGTTGGTCTTATACCACTTCTACAAAAGATTTTCCTCTGTTTCCGAATAATTATGCAGACGTTATTTTAGTTTATACGCCATTAAATCAGCGTTTTGTAGCAGGAAGGATTAGTTTCAGCGCTGCGCAGAATGCTGCCCGCGCTTTTTCTATGGCTGCGCCGATATCGACACCATCGAATATAACTGCGGCGTTAAGTACAACTTATACCAAAGGCTCGTGCGTAGGGCTTAATACGGTGAAAGTCAGGTATCGTGTTAATGGGACTACTACTTGGTCGGGACCGGTTAATGCTACTGTTACCGGCGGCGCACAAGGTACATCACCCGCCAGTATGTCGTTGAATCTTACCGGACTGACGCCCGCCACGACCTATCAGTATCAGATTATCAATACTTTGGAGAATGGGACGGTGGATTATGATACGATAGTGGGGGGGCAGAACACGATGTATTCGTTTACTACGCTGGCGCTGCATTCGCTTAATGCGCCGGTGGTCAGCAATATCAGTTGGACTACCGCTGACGTTAACGGCACAGGGACGCTTACGAGCGGTACTGTAAACCAACGGTATTATATCTATCGCAAGGTGGGGGATACTAACTGGACTAATACGGCGATTACTACTGCGGCGGTCTCTACTGCGGGAACGTTCTCTATGCCGTCGGTCTCGCTTAGCGGGCTGCAATCGGGGACGCAGTATCAGATACGCTCTGTGGCGCGAAACTCGGTTAATAATTACATGGACACGTCGGCTGTTACGCTCTTTACGCCGCTTTCATGCACCGTAACGGTTAGCGGGACGGCTACGGCTACGCCCTCGTATAACCGCGCTACCATCGACGGCTCGTTCTCGAAAGCCAACTGCGTGGAAATAGCGGCGATGAAAGTGCTGTACAAGAAGAACAGCGAGAGCAACTGGTCTATGGCGACGCTGACAGGTTCCAATCCGGTAGTTGACGGCGCTGTCAATAACACCACAACAACATTCGCCAATGTGCCGCTGACGGGTTTAAGTCCGAACACGCTCTATGACTATCGACTTGTGCCGACGCTGACATCCGGCGACAGTATTCTGGCTAACTGGACAGGGCAGTTTACTACGCTCGACGAGCCGTTTGTCTTCGCCGGCTGTACCGTCGGCATTGCGCCCGAATATCTGCAGCCGCTTCCGCTGAAGGCTTATGTCAGCAACCTTATCATGGCGCGCTGGCCATCATTGACGCTGGCGGACATTGATACGCTGTATTTCGCATATCGCAAGGTTGGCGAAACATCCTGGCAGCGAAGTTATTCACTCACACAAGTGCCCGGCGGTATGGTAATATCGCCCACAATGAGCGTTTACGGCGACACCATCTACAATCTCTCGCCAAACACTGATTATCAGGGCTATTTCTATCTGCGTTACAATATGGGGACGCCTGCCGACCCGAGCGACGATTTCATCAAACTTGGGGTCTGCGACACTGTCGGCGTTTATTTCCGCACCCCCGGCTTCGGATGCGGCTACGAGGGCAATCCGGCGACCGACCCTGACGGCACGGCGGCGCGACCGTATCAGATTTGCACGCCGCAGGATATGGTTGACCTTAGCGACTGGGTGGCAAGCGGACACAACGCTACGGGAGAATACTTCAAAGTGATGAACGACCTCGACATGTCGGAATTAGACGCGCCGGACGGTACGCGCTACAACTTCCTGCCGGTAGGCGGCTTCCTGCCCGACGGCTCGTATGCTAACAATACCCGCCCGTTTCGCGGCAACTTCAACGGTAACGGCAAGATTATCAGCAATCTGTATATCAACCGACCTGCTCCGGGCGGCACACAGGCGTATAACGAGGGAGTAGGCTTGTTCGGAAGCGCTTCCGGCGCTGCTATTCATTATCTTGGCATGGCATTTGCCAACGTAACCGGAGGCTATCAGACCGGCGGTATCGCGGGATATGGACAGTTAGATTCGTGCTTTATAGCCAAAAGTCGCATCGAAGGAACGCAGTCGGTTGGCGGTCTCGTAGGGCTTATGGACGGCACTATAGCCAACAGTTTTGCCCGCACGACGGAGATTACAGGCAATACCGAAGTAGGCGGTCTGATAGGACGCAATGAGGCGCCGTCGCACTTCCGAAACCTCTATTCAGTAAGTTGTTACGTGCGCGGCAATGATAACGTCGGCGGCATTCTGGGGCTTATGGTTGACGCTTCCGACTTCTCAAATATCTATTCTACGTCTGTTATTGAGCGGCGCAGCGGTGCGGGCGTTCATTTCCACCCATTGATAGGACTCAATAATTCGACTTGTACACAACTGACCGGCTGGGGTTATACATTCCATGCCTTCTACCTTGACAATAACTATTGGAAAGGCGCGTCATTAGACGGCGTGGCTATCCCAACCATAGAAACGCCCTGCTACACAGCCGTTGATTCCGCCACTATGCGCACCGCTGCATGGGCTAACACCACCCTAAACACCGGCGCACAGTTACCTGCCACCGGCACTGAAACCGACGGCAGTTACAGACCGTTCACCGCCGATAAGGGGCATTTGCCTCCCGGTATTACCTGTCTTGGCATGAACGAAGGATTTCCGATACTCAACTGGCA
>JAISUX010000020.1 GCA_031271805.1 Tannerella sp. | reverse complement strand
AAATACTGTATCCTATCGTCCAACTGGTCATTTTTCATCGGATAAACCCGAATCATACTGTTAGGCAGATGTACGGTAGGGCGTGTCGGCTGTAACAACACTCCAACGCCGCCAATAGTCGGGTCAACGTAATCTACAACGGACTGCCTGCTATTATTACATGATGCAAAGATTATTGTCAGCGAAACTATTATATTTATTTTCTTCATATTAATTATGAATTATTGATATTTAGGGTTTTCTTTTAAAAACGTTTTGTAAAGTTCAAAAAATGTTGGGGCGTCAACAAGTTCGATATCGGGATTAAGTCGTTTTACTTCGTCCATTACTTGTACATACCATTCCGGACTTTTTAATATATTTCGAAACCAGTGAAACGGTATCTGTCTTGCTTTAACTCGCTCTATTATCATTGCAGCTGCGATTTTAGGATCAGTGTCATTGATATCCATGTCAGCACGCAATACCGGCATTACGCCTTTAAATAACATGGTAGTCGGTATTTTTTGCGGCACAATTCCATTAGGGCTGAATGATAAATACGCATTCAACCCATTGTCATTCAATCCATTTGCGTTTCCATCTATTACGAAACCGGTGATTGTCAACCCCCACTGTTTGTAATAGGGTTTGCAATGTTCAGCCCACTGACCGGTTGCATCAGGCAATCCCGACAGTCGTGGAGGTTGTAATTCTCCGGGATTTAGATACCCAGCGCCGTTATCAGCGGCAGCAAAATAATCGTTGTCGGTAGCAGTTTCGCGTCTGTAATCCCAAGCCATAGGTACTCTTTCAGCCAGCACCGGACTAATACACCACATTAAGGGCAATTTTCCGCGCATGGAATGATCCCATATTTCAGGCGTCGTCTGCGAAACCCAAGATGAAGCATCATAATCACCTACATAAAAGACCATTAATTCTTTCTTACCAAGCGTCAGTTTACCGTTTTTATCCAACCATCCTTTTGTTTGAAGGTCTTCTTTTGTAACCCATTGCTGAGGATATTCTTTTTTCAAAGGAAAATGTTGCCAGAAAGATGCGTTGGCAAGCGCCCCATAACCTATGGCGTCGGCGTCTTTAAATGCGTTGTAAGCGCCTATCAATCGCGAAAACTCCCATTCTGTCGGCACATCATCGTGGCTTCCACCTGCGTGCATAGTATATTTGTAAGCCCAAGCCGGAAAACCTCCAATATAAGTGAAAGTTTTGCCGTTACTATTTTGACGATATGCGGTAAGTAACATTTCTTCAAGCATAGTACGGTCTGCCCCAATATTCTGTCCTGTATCGTCTGTAGCCTTCTCGTCAGCCCATGGACTTAAATCAAAAAAGAAAGCTTTTCGGCTGACAAAGAAATCATGATTTGTCAAGGTATGATGATTAACAGGTGCAGCAGTAGGCTTCTGAAGCCAGTACTGATCAATATAATATGCAGCATAAGCAGTATTGCATTTATTTTGCTTAAGATATTTTTCTGTAAACCAACGATATGCATCAATTTTTGTAGAACCGGTTGACGCAATATCCGTATCGGGTATTTTCCCCATTCCCGTAAATATTGATGAGCCATTCTTATTAACAAGCCACACTTTTACATCTAACTTTAAGCCGTCAACTATTAACCTTGAATACAACGAATTAGGGGATGTATCATAGCGAATTGCAATCAAATCCTCAACTCCGGCAATAGAAGAGGCAATATTGCTCGTCGCAGCCACAGCAGGGTCGTAAACCACAGCCCCCTTAATTACATCTTTGAACTTTAAAACTAATTCTACAATATCCGGTACTTTTTCCTCGCTTACTTTGCTGAGCCACTTACCGGACTTACGGTATTTATCCCACCAATAGCGGTCTATATTTACACCATGAGTCTCTACGTAATACAAATACAGTCGTGGTTGTTGCCTGTTCACAAGGCCTTGAAGTGTCGCAACTGCATGTACATGTTCCCAAATAGTTATCGCATCTTCAGGCTTGTTAACATCCAAATTATTAAGATATTGCAAATCGTATGTTACTATGGATCCTTCTGCAAATTCCGGTTTATCTGCAAACTTGTCTCTACAGAAACCGTTAACGGCAAAAAACGCCGAACATAATACTAAATATAAGATTTTCACTCGTTCTCTTGGTGCCATAATTATTGAAATTTAATGTTCTACAACCCGACAAAAATACGATTTTTTTTGAAAAAACTATCACAAACTCTTTGATAGAGTAAAAATTATACCTACCTTTGTTGCTGATTTAAAAGTAAAAAAATATGGAAGTTGTAAGAAAAATCATGACTGCAGGAATGCTCTCGCCGATAATTGACTTGCCTTGGGCTTCGCAAAATGCACAGGTAGAAGTGCTTGTTTTACCTGTTTCGCAACCTGCCCATAATTCCAAATCTTTCAGAAGCATGAAAGGCTGGCTGAAAGAATATGCCAATCCTGACTTGGCGAAAATTGAGAAAGCAGCATGGGCTAACAACGTTGAAGAAAAATATGGTAATATTAGACACTAACGCAATTCTGCGATATATTTTACAGGATAACAAGGAAATGGCAGACGAAGTCGAAATTGTACTCACGCAAAACGTCTGTTTCATCCCTGTAGAAGTCATTGCCGAAATGGTCTATGTCCTGAATATGGTTTATTCTTTAGACCGCAGCGTGATATGTCAGATTATCACCGACATATCACTATCAAACGACGTAATAGTTGAACATCAAGACGTTGTGCGTTATGCCGTGCAAGTCTATTCTAATACCGGATTGGACTTTGTAGATTGCTTGCTTACAGGCTATTCCAAGATAAACGACTACACAGTATTCACCTTCGACAAGAAGTTGAAAAACCAACTTAAACAGTAAATGCCGCTGCTGCGCTATTTCGCATGTCAATATAGGGATGGAAGGCAATTATAACATTTCCGCATCGCATTTCCGCGAGCCGCCTCACTCAAAAAATATGTGGCGTGGTATAGTCCGAAACCACTAATTGCCGATTTCGGCGATACCCGTTCACTTTTTTGTTGTTTAACCATTATTACAGGCTGACAAAGTTAGCATAAAATTTTCAATTACACACAAACGAATAAAAATATTGGCGATATTATTTTCCCAAATAATATTCAAGAACATTCATCGCAAACCTGGCGCTTACGGTAGCCGGTCCTCCGGCCATTTCAATGCCAACTCCAATTGCTTCAAGGATCTCATCTTCCGTCCCTCCGTCATCAAGAGCCTGTTTTATATGCCATTCCATACAGGATTCGCAATTTATAACAACAGAAATTCCTATCGCAATTAATTCTTTCTGCAATTTCGATAATTTCCCGTTTGCAAATGTTTTACTCTCCATATCCAAAAAAGCCTCATAAATACTTGATTTTTTTCAAGTAATATGAATGAGCTTTCTTCCTCATCTTAACGATGTTTTCAATCTTTTCCTTCGCAAAATCGCAAAATTGTCCATAATTTATCCTCATTATTTTATACTAATTTTAGATTGCAAAGATAGTGTTTTATTCTTTTGATAACTATATGAAGCGTTTTTATATTCATTTTTGCGTCATATCCATGTCGGCTGTCTTATTTGCCGGGCGCAATTATTCACCCCCCCTTTTCATTATACATTTCGCGGGCTGAAACAATTCTTTGCGAGTTGTTTAAAGCCCAATCGACAAGGCGATTCAAGTGTGGCATAAGGCTTTCGCCGGAGTGTGTGAGGGTGTATTCGACTCGTGGAGGCACTTCCGGATAGATTTTACGATTAATCAGACCGTCTTCTTCAAGCGAACGCAACGTTACAGACAGCATGCGTTGCGAAATATCGCCGATTGCTTTCCGGATCTCGCTGAAACGCATCGTGCCGTTAGCTCTCAACGCTACCAGCGTCAAAAGCGACCATTTATCGCCAAGTCGGCTTAGAATATCACGAATCGGACAAACGCCGTCATGTAAAAAAGTTTTCAATTCTCTCATTTTTTTTCTTCCTTTAATTTGTTTATAATCAATAATAATTACCTACATGTAATCTAATAATCAATATGTTAGCTCTTGGATAATTAGATTACATATTATAATTTTGCGGCGTAAAGGTAATAAAATTACTTTTAATAACAATAGTACTAACTTAAACTTTTAATTATTATGTCGAAAAAAGTAGCAGTTTTAGCAGTGAATCCGGTTAATGGATCCGGATTGTTCCAGTATCTGGAAGCGTTTTTTGAAAACGATATTCCGTACAAAACGTTTGCGGTAGCCGATACTACGCAGATACATGCAAATTCGGGCATAAGCCTGGAAACCGATGATGTTGTGGCAAATTTGTTAGGGCACACGGATGAGTTCGATGCCTTGGTTTTTGCCTGTGGCAATGCCATGCCAAAGTTTGCGGAAAACGCAGATAAACAGTTTAATAAGAACTTGTTGGCGGTAATAAAAGATTTCGCCGACAAAGGTAAAATTCTTGTCGGACATTGTGTGGCGGCATTGTTATTTGATAATACCGAAATTGCAAAAGGCAAACGTGTGGCGTTACATCCTTTTGTCAAGCCCATTGTCAAAAATTGCATCGGAACCGACGAACAGACTGTAGTCGAGGGCAATATTTACACTGCTCAAGACGAACATTCCGTGTCGTCGCTCTTGCCCGAAGTCTTGAAAGCGTTGAAATAACGCATCTTCTGATAGTCTCACTTGATCGAAGTGAGACTATCAGTTATGATTAAAATGCTAAAAAAACATAAATATTTTGCCGGTTAAAATATTAATCGTATATTTGCGATTAATTAAATGAAATATTATGGCTTACAGTAAGGCGAAACAGTTTGATAATAAAGAAGTTGTATTGGCAAAATATGCAAAAGCATTGAGCCATCCTGCGCGAATTGCGATTTTGAAATTCCTTTCAAAACAGGATTGCTGTTATTGCGGCGATATTGTTGAGGTGTTTCCAATCGCACAGTCAACCGTTTCTCAGCATTTGAAAGCATTGACGGAGTCGGGACTTATTCAGGGCGAAATCAACCCGCCTAAAGTAAGGTATTGCATTGATACAGAACATTTTGTAGAAGCAAAAAGAATGTTTGCCAAACTGTTTGAGTGATTTTTTTAAGATAAATAATCGTATATTTACGATAAGTATTTAATAAAATATTTAATAATTATGTCAAAAGAACAGGAAATCAAAGAGATGGTAAAGCAAAAATACGGTGAAATTGCTTTACAGGGAAAGGAAACGGACACATGTTCGTGTTGCGGTTCGGGCGGTTGCTCAACCGAAGTATATAATATTATGAGCGAAGATTACAATTCGCTTGAGGGCTACAATCCCGATGCCGATTTGGGTTTGGGTTGCGGCTTACCGACGCAGTTTGCGAAAATCAAAAAAGGCGATACCGTCATTGATTTGGGCAGCGGTGCAGGTAACGATTGTTTTGTGGCTCGCGCCGAGGCCGGCGAAACAGGAAAAGTTATCGGCATTGACTTTACGCCCGCGATGATTGAAAAAGCACGTGTCAATGCCGAAAAAAGAGGTTTCAACAATGTGGAATTTCGCGAAGGCGACATTGAGAAGATGCCTGTCGGGAGCAACGTGGCAAACGTAGTTGTGAGCAACTGCGTTCTCAATCTTGTGCCAAACAAAAAAGCTGTTTTTGCGGAAATTTACAGAGTTCTGAAATCAGGCGGGCATTTCAGTATTTCCGATATTGTGCTTGCGGGAAATTTGCCTGAAAAACTGCAAACGACTGCCGAAATGTATGCCGGTTGTGTTTCAGGCGCGATTCAAAAAGAAGAATATATAGGGTATATCCGGCAAGCAGGATTCCAAAATATTGTAATCCAGAAAGAAAAACCGATAATCATTCCCGACGAGATTTTGGGGGACTCTTTAACTAAAGCGGAAATCGCTGTGTATAAAGAAAATCCTGATATTATCAGGAGTATAACGGTTTACGCTGAAAAATCGTGATATTCTTCTTCCAATTTCGATGGTTTATTTTTGTAAATTGCGTCAAAGTCACGAAAAAAATATCGCGGAATTTCGTCGGTTTTCGTTCATAATTTTTTGCTATTTCAAAAATAAGCGTTACCTTTGCAGCCCGAAATGGATAATATATTAAAATAATTAAATAAAAGGAAGATGAAAAGGACTTTTCAACCCTCGAATCGTAAGAGGAAGAACAAACATGGATTTCGCGAGCGTATGGCTTCGGCCAATGGTCGCAGAGTACTCGCGTCGCGTCGTGCTAAAGGCCGTTCGAAACTGACTGTTTCCGACGAGTTTCCGAAATAATAAAGGCACTTTGCGATGGCGATAAATTCCGCAATCGACAAGATATTGAAATTGCCTGTCTATGTCCATATCCTGGTCGTAGGGGCACTTTGTTTTATTCTAATCGGCATTGTGCTGAAGGGGATAGATTCATATACCAATCATAATCAGGCCGTTTTGGTGCCCGACGTAAAAGGTCTTCAGCTCGAAGATGCTGCTCCGTTTTTCGAGAAGAACTTTTTGCATTACACCGTGATAGATTCGATATATTCGAAGGATGTTATGCCCGGCGCTATTGTGGAATTGTCGCCCGAAGTAAATTCAAAAGTTAAGAAGAACCGCATCGTTTATGTGACGATTAACGCCAAAACCGAGGAGATGGCAGCCATACCAGAAGTCACCGACGTATCCTTCCGCCAGGCTTATGCGCTGTTGAAGTCAACCGGTTTTTTCGATGTGGAATTGAAGTATGTATCCGGCGAGTTTCGCGACCTTGCTATCGGTGTCGAGTACGGCGGGAAGATTGTGAATACAGGTACGCGCGTCCCCATGACGGCCAAGCTTGTCCTCGTTCTGGGAGACGGCAATTTGTATAAGGAAAATGTTGATTCGATATCAAAAAAGGAACCGGTGATAATTGATGGGGACGAAAGTTGGTTTTGACATGAACGAGTATCCGGAAGATGATAATTTAGATGACGAGATTGAATCGTTGGACGAGCCGGAAGGCCTATATGAGCATTTTCGCTTCATTGCCGACAAGAATCAATCGTTGTTGAGAATCGACAAATTCCTGATTGACAGGCTGACAAATACAAGCCGCAACAGGGTACAGCTGGCTGCGGAAGCCGATTATATATTGGTTAACGGGACGCCGGTCAAAAGCAATTATCGGGTAAAACCTGGGGATGTGATAACGATAATGATGTCGCGCCCCAGGCATGAGTTCGATATTATTCCCGAAGAAATCCCTTTAGACATTGTTTATGAAGACGCCGAATTACTTGTTGTCAACAAGCCGGCTGGTATGGTCGTGCATCCCGGTCACGGCAACTATACCGGAACGCTCGTCAACGGCCTTGCCTGGTATTTGAAAGACGATCCGTACTACAACCCCGCCGATCCGCGTCTCGGACTTGTGCACCGCATTGACAAGGACACTTCCGGGCTGCTTGTCATAGCCAAAAAACCTGAAACAAAGACCAACCTCGGTCTGCAATTCTTCAACAAGACGACCAAACGCAAGTATTGGGCGCTGGTTTGGGGCATTTTAAAAGAAGACGAAGGGTGTATAGAAGGCAATATAGGACGTGACACGCACGACAGGCTTAAGATGATGGTCTTTCCCGACGGCGAACATGGGAAAACTGCGGTTACACGCTATCACGTGCTTGAAAAGTTCGGTTATGTCTCTTTAGTCGAATTTCAATTGGAAACAGGCCGCACTCATCAAATCCGCGTACATTCAAAGTATATCGGACATCCCGTTTTCAATGATGAACGGTATGGAGGCAACCTGATACTCAAAGGATTAACGTCATCAAAATACAAACAGTTCATACACAACTGTTTTACTATTTGTCCCCGGCAAGCGCTTCATGCCAAAACATTGGGTTTTGTGCATCCCGTGAGCAGGGAAGAAATGTATTTTGATTCTGAGGCGCCCGATGATTTCGGGCGATTGATTGATAAATGGAGAAATTATTACGCAACAGGAATAATTCAATGATTATGAAGAATATAGCAATTGTGGCGGGAGGTTATTCCTCCGAGTATGAAGTATCGCTGAGGAGTGCGGAAGGGATACGCAGTTTCATTGACGGCACGCGGTATAATGTCTTTATTGTAATTATACGAAAGGCCAACTGGGTCGTATTGCTGCAAGATTTCACGACATCAGGCGAAAAAGAGATAGAAATTGACAAGAACGACTTTAGTTTTACTGTCGGAGGCGATAAGACGAAGTTCGATTTTGCTTATATCACAATTCATGGAACGCCGGGCGAAGACGGGCTGATACAAGGATATTTCGATATGCTTGGGATACCGTATTCTTCGTGTGGCGTGCTTGCAGGGGCATTGACATTCAACAAGTTTGTCAATAATCAATTCCTTAAAACTCAGGGGATTAAAGTAGCAGATTCGGTCAGGATAAAAGGCATGCCGGACAACATGGATTTCATACTGGATTTGGGTCTGCCGGTCTTCGTCAAGCCCAATGCCGGCGGTAGCAGTTTCGGTGTATCTAAGGTCAAAGAAGCGTCGCAGTTGCAATCGGCTATTGCTAAAGCATTGAATGAGAGCGATGAAGTCATTATCGAAGCCTTTGTCAAGGGTACGGAGGTGACTTGCGGCTGCTATAAGACCTGTTCTAAAGAGGTTGTTTTTCCGATAACAGAGGTAGTAACCGAAAATGAGTTCTTCGACTACGACGCAAAATATAACGGCCAGGTACAGGAAATAACCCCCGCCCGCATATCGACGAAACTGACGGAATGGATTCGGAGCACGACGGCAAATATTTACGACATTATCGGCGCGCGGGGAATTATCCGCATCGACTATATCATTCCCGATGATGGCGGCACACCGGTTTTACTCGAAATAAACACCAATCCGGGCATGACTTCGACAAGTTTCATCCCACAGCAAATAAAGGCTGCCGGGCTTGATATTAAGGAAGTTATGACAAATATAATAGAAAATAAATATGCTAAATAAAGTTAAATATATGAGAAATCCAAATAACATTATTATGTTTGTAGTCAAATGTGTTAAATTATGAGCACAGATTATTCTAAATACAACTTTGACGATATTCGTCCGTACAATGACAGTGAAGTTCATGACGCCATCGAGAAGCTGATAGCATCCGACAGGCTACGTCATGCAATGGGTTATATTAATCCCAATCTCAATTGGGATGAGTTTATAGCAGAAATGCGCGCTTGCAAGACTATTGAACAGTTTAAGACGACTATGTCGTACAACGCCGTGATGACGATAGCTAAACATACGACCTTTTCGTTGACGATTTCAGGTCGTAGCCGCCTGCCGGATAATGCCTGCACGTTCATCTCAAACCATCGCGACATCGTGCTTGACGCCGGCTTCCTCAATGTCCTGCTTCACGATGTAGGAAAGGGGATGACGCAAATAGCTATAGGCGATAACCTGCTGATACAGCCCTGGATAGACACGCTTGTGAGGCTCAACAACTGCTTCATTGTCAAGCGTGATCTTTCGGTACGCCAACTGTTGAAGTCAAGCGTTCAACTATCGGCATATATCCATCACATTGTAGAGGACGCCGGGGAATCGGTATGGATCGCCCAGCGCGAAGGCCGCTCGAAAGATTCGAACGACCACACACAAACAAGCGTCCTGAAGATGCTCAACCTCGCCGGCGAACATGAGAACATCATTCGTAACCTGATGAGTCTCAACATTGTACCGATAGCTATTTCTTATGAGTACGACCCTTGCGACTACCTGAAAGCCCAGGAATTTCAGCAGAAGCGCGATAATCCTGATTTCGTAAAGAGCCAGCGCGACGACCTGTTCAACATGGAAACAGGCCTGCTCAATAACAAGGGGCGGGTGCATTTCACGATCGGCTCGACTATAAACAGCCGTATTGAGAAATTGCAGGAACAAAATCTTGACAAGAACGCGACGATAGCAGCCATAGCCGACATAATTGACCGTGAGATATATAAGCATTACCGCTTCTATCCATGCAACTATGTCGCTTACGACATGCTCTACAACAGCATAAAGTTCCGCACTCACTACGACTTGCGCGACAAAGCCCAGTTCGAGGGCTATTTGCAGAAGCAGTTGGACAAGATTGTACTCGACAACAAGGACGAGATATTTTTGAGGACAAAAATCCTTGAGATGTACTCGAATCCTCTCAAAAATCATATTGAGACAATGGAATAAATCCTACGGTTATGAAAATCATTGCCGTCGGCATGAACTATGCCGCTCACAACAGGGAAATGAGCAATCCGCAGCCCGACGCCGAGCCGGTGATATTTTTAAAACCGGATTCTGCGCTTTTGACAGGCGGCAGGCCGTTTTTTATCCCCGACTTCACGCAAGAACTCCACTACGAGACAGAGATTGTGCTACGTATATGTCGTCTGGGAAAGCATATCGACGAGCGTTTCGCTCACCGTTATTACGATGCTCTGACGGTTGGTATCGACTTCACAGCCCGTGATTTGCAAAAAAAATACCGCGCTGCAGGACTGCCGTGGGACTTGAGTAAAGGATTTGACGGCTCGGCGGTAGTAGGCAAATTTATTTCCGTCGAAGAAGTCGGCGACGTACAAAACATTGATTTTCACCTTGATATTGACGGCATCACGGTGCAAAAAGGCAATACTTCGGACATGCTTTTTGGCTTTGACAAAATAATTTCGTTTGTCAGCCGTTATTTTACTTTGAAGACGGGCGATTTGATTTACACGGGTACACCCGCAGGCGTTGGAACGGTCAAAATCGGAAACAACTTGAAGGGATTCGTCGGTGACCGCAAATTGCTTGATTTTAATATAAAATAATGACTATGTTGCGTACGTTTTTCACAATATTGACACTCATCTTTACGACTGTTACGGCAATGGCAGACGGTTCTGTTTATGCGCCTAAATCAGCGCTGTCGGAAGGCAAATGGGTGAAAATCAGTGTTAACGAGACGGGATTTTACAAACTGACATATTCGGAATTGAAAAAGATGGGCTTCTCAGACCCCGCAAAAGTCTCTATTCATGGCTATGGCGGTTGGCCTATGGAAGAGGATTTCTTGAAGGCCGAATACATTGACGACCTGCCGTCGGCGCCGGTTTACAGAGGCGGCGATTACTTGCTGTTTTACGGCAAGGGGACGGTTAAATGGACTTACGATGCGAACCGCAAATCTTTTGTCCACGAGAACAACGCCTACGCAACTAAAGGTTACTATTTTGTCACTGATGCGACGACCCCCGCCGAGGTGACTACAATGCCTTCGGAGGGCAGCGCCGGTTTGAGAATTGAAACATACGACGACTATTTTGTCCATGAAATCGACAAGGTATCCCTCACAACGTCGGGACGGCCAAATTCCGGTCGGGAACTGTTCGGCGAGAGTTTTGATGCGACCGGGAGCTCTTTTAAATTTAACATACCCGGTATTACTAATGACGACGGTAAAATCTCATACCGTTTCGTGGCTAAAATCCGTTCGGGATCGGGGAAAGTAATTCTATCAATAGCAAACGGAGAAGAGTATGAAAGTCCTTATTTGAATCAGGACAATTACATTTATACGGCGGCAACGAGTGTGGCGCCCCAAATTGATTGGATAGGGGAAAAGCATGAAGAAACGACAATTTCGATGCGCTTCACGCTTTCGGGGCAGACAAGTCATCTCGACTATCTGCGCTTGCAGGTTAAACGCTTGCTTCAGCCCTACGGCGCTTGCGCTTTAGTCCGCAGCTTGGAATCGGTAGATAAATCGTCGCAGTTTGTGATAAAAAACGCCTCTCAGGACATCCTTGTTTTCGATGTAACCGAAGGTAAGCCCGTCCAACTTATAGAGACGGCATTGAGTGGTACTGAAGCGACATTTTCGATATCCGCAGGGGCGATGCGCGAATTTGCCATAGTCGATAAGTCGAAGCAATTCCCCACTCCGGAAACAGAGGGCGAGATTGAGAACCAGGACTTGCATGGAATGGCGCAGACCGACATGATTATCCTCTCTCCAAAAGCCTTTGTTCGCGAGGCTGAGAGGCTGGCCGAGATACACAGGAAATATGACAACCTTAGTGTCAGCGTAGTCACTCCCGAGCAGGTTTACAACGAGTTTTCGAGCGGCGGCGCCGAAGCTACGGCTATCCGTCGCTTCATGAAGATGTTCTACGACCGCAGTACGAGCGACGACGATGCGCCCAAGTACCTGCTTCTTTTCGGCGATGGGCGCTTTGACAATCGCAAACTGACGGATATATGGAAAAACTCATCCGACAACTATATAGTCACCTATCAATCAAAAGAGACATTGGCAGAAAACTCTTATGTATCAGACGATTACTTTGGACTTCTTGCAGACAACGAGGGTGCGGATCCGGTAAGGGCAACCATATATTTAGGTATAGGGCGTTTCCCGGTAAATACCCTTACGCAGGCGAAAAATGCGGTTGACAAAGTCATTTCGTATATCGAAAACACGAAGTCCGGCGCATGGAAAAACAAAATATGCTTCGTGGCCGACGACGGCAACAACACCGATGAGCACGACACTATCCATGCCGCCCAAGCCGACATTCTTGCAAATTATATTGAGGAAAACCATCCGGAATATATCCCTGTAAAACTCTATTTCGACGCTTTCAAGATAGATTTTACCGGAGGTAAACCCTCATTTCCCGATATTAGAACAAATCTCCAGAAAGCGCTGAAAGAAGGGGTGTTAGTACTGAATTATACCGGTCATGGCGACGCTGTCTCATGGTCGGAAGAGAAAGTTATGACGCAGACCGACATCACTTCTTTCACCTACCAGAACCTGCCTCTGTGGATAACCGCCTCATGCGATTTTGCGCCATACGATGCACCTTCGACATCGGCCGGCGAAGACGTCTTCCTCAACCCCAAAAGCGGAGGTATCGCCCTCTTTACAACAGCGCGCGTAGCCTATTCGGACGCGAATATGATGATAAACCAGCTATTCATAAACAACCTGTTCAAGAAGATTGACGGGCGCCATCTTACGCTTGGCGAAGTAATGAAATACTCAAAGAACGACTACCAGTCGGAGAGGTTAAAAAGTTTCCTGCTGATAGGCGATCCGGCAATGAGGCTTGCATATCCTGACGATTTCGGCATTGAGACGACTGAAATCAATGGTATGTCGGTTAACGATGCTTCAATCAATTTTAAGGCATTTGAAGAGATAACTGTCAAAGGTAAGGTGACGGATTCCGAAGGGCGGAAAATTGACGACTTCAACGGTTTGCTGTCGGCTACTGTGTTCGACAGCCGGACGCAGGTAGAATGTTTGGACAATACAAACAGCGGACGGAAAATAACGTATTATGACTATCCCAACAAGCTGTATGTGGGTAACGATTATGTCCGCAACGGCGAGTTTGCGTTCACTTTTACCGTTCCTAAGGATATTTCTTATTCTAACAAAACCGGCAAAATCAGCCTCTATGCCTCCGATGAGGATAATGGCATCGAGGCTAACGGCTCGTTCAAGAAATTCACTATCGGAGGTACCGCCGACAATTTCGAGACCGACACCATCGGTCCCGAAATACGCGCCATATACCTGAATACCGGCGATTTCAACGAAGGAGACCGCGTAAACACGACGCCTGTGTTCGCTGCTATTGTATGGGACGGAAGCGGAATAAACACCGGCGGTAGCAGCATAGGCCACAACATTACGCTGACTATTGATGACAGTCCGATGAAGACTTACACCTTGGACAGCTATTACGAGACATATCTTGACGGGAATGAGGGAGAAGGAATAGTCCGTTTCCCGGTACCGACCCTTGAAGCAGGTACGCATAAAGCCCAGTTCAAGGTATGGGATATTTTCAATAATTCCAGTTCGCGTACGTTTGAGTTCGTTGTAGCCGACAACTACAAGCCTTCGATAGTCGGTCTTACGGCAGGCCCCAATCCCGCTTTGGAATATGTGAATTTCATGATTTCGCACAATGTGCCCGAATCGTCGCTCAAAGTTGAGATTCAAGTATTCGACATTGTCGGACGCCTTGTCTGGAATCATATTGAGACAGGCTCGTCGAGCATGTTTGAGAACTATTCGGTTAGATGGGACCTGACTAATGGCGCGGGGGCGCGTTTGCGTCCGGGCGCATACTTCTACCGCGCTATAATCAGCAGCGGTAACTCGCAGGAATCCTCGAAGTCGAACAAATTAATCATCTTCGCACAATAAAGATGCTTATTTATAGTTTATTCATTACGTTTACTTTTTGTACCGATATAAAAATAATTTTTTAAGGCATGAGATTTTTTAGATTAAATCTATTGATAATGATTTGTTTAGCGACAGCCGCGATCGTTGTTGCGCAAGATGACGATAAGAATGTGTTCAGCCCTATAAACACGGCTGTGCCGTCATTGTCGATTGCACCCGACGCTCGCGGAGGCGGCATGGGCGATAATGGAGCCGCTACCCTCCCCGATATTTCATCGCAGTATTGGAATCCGTCAAAATACGCCTTCATGGTCAGCAAGGCGGGCGTAGGTCTTTCATATACCCCGTGGATGCGTAAAATCGTAAAAGATGTGGCATTGGCCTATCTGTCGGGATATTATAAATTGGGGCAATACGACCAGCACGCTATAGGCGCGTCGTTACGCTATTTCTCGCTCGGCGAAGTGCCGTTGACAGACTACGGCGGCGAGATATATCAGAACATAAACCCCTACGAAATGGCTTTCGACGTAAGTTACAGCATAAAACTCTACGAAGGTTTTGCGTTAGGCGTCGCCTTGCGCTACATACGCTCCGACATGGGAGCCGGAGCTGATTACGATCTCGTTCCGGGCAACTCTTACGCCGCCGACGTCAGCGGGTATGGGGAGAAATATCTTGTTATCGGAGACAACGAATGTTTGTGGAGCGCCGGATTCAACATCTCAAACATCGGAACCAAGGTATCATACGACGACGAACAGACCAACCAGTTCATTCCCACTAACTTGCGTATCGGGACAGGCCTCCTGATGCCGCTTGACGAATATAATCAATTGGGTATCTACGTTGATGCCAATAAATACCTTGTGCCTACGGAACCTGTTCGCCGCGATGACGAGGATATCGAAGATTTTGAGAAACGCCAGGATGAGTACAATAATATGTCGTTCGTGACGGGTATGATCAAATCTTTCAGCGATGCTCCCGGAGGAATGAGCGAAGAATTGAAAGAGATAAACCTCTCTGTAGCAGCAGAATACAACTACAATAGTCAATTCTTTGTCCGCGCCGGATATTTTTATGAAAACCAGATGAAGGGCAACAGGCAATACTTCTCGGTCGGCGCAGGCTTCAAGATGAATGTGTTCCAACTTGACGCGGCTTACCTGATAAGCACCGTCCAGAGTAACCCTCTCGACCAGACGTTGCGTTTTACCTTGTCGTTCGACATGGACGGACTTAAGAATCTGTTCGAATAAAACTCCATGCGCATAGGATTCGGATACGATGTTCACGCTTTTGCCGAGGGACGCGAGTTGTGGTTAGGCGGCATCCGCATAGACTATCAATATGGCCTTCAGGGACATAGCGACGCCGACGTCCTTATCCATGCCGTTTGCGACGCCTTGCTCGGTGCGGCTAACCTGCGCGATATAGGCCATCATTTCCCCGATACGTCGGATGCTTACAAGGATATCGACAGTAAGATTATACTGAAGGAAACGATGCGTCTTGTCCGCGAGGCAGGCTATGAACTATGTAATATCGACTCGACGATCGTTGCCGAACAGCCCAAACTCAACCCATATATTCCTGAGATGCAGCAAGTCCTTGCCGATATTATGAGCGTCGCCGTAGGCGATGTGTCGATAAAGGCCACAACTACCGAAAAGCTCGGTTTTACAGGCCGTGGCGAAGGAATTTCGGCTTATGCGGTTGTATTATTGAAATAAAGTCCTTATATTTGCACGGATTTTATTTTCAATAAATAAGAAAAATGCTTACGATATACAGCGCATCGGCCGGAACCGGGAAAACGCATACCCTTACAGGCGAGTATATGACCCTGCTATTTAGGGGTAAGGATACCTATAAGCATATCCTCGCCGTTACTTTTACCAACAAAGCGACGGCAGAGATGAAAAGTCGTATCATCGAACAACTGTTCCGGCTTGCCGACGGACAACCTTCGGACTTCCTGTCCCTCCTGCGCGAAAGTACGGGCTACGACGAAATGACCATCCGAAAATATGCCCGCGATATTCTTATTTTAATTCTTCATGACTATACATCCTTCAATATCAGCACAATAGACCATTTTTTTCAACATACAGTGCGCGCCTTTACCCGTGAGGTGGGCTTACAGGGCAATTATCAAATAGAATTGGATATTGACCGGATGATGGATGAGGCTATCGACAGCATGTTGTCGGGATTGGAAAACAAGACCGACCTGATGGCGTGGTTGCTGCGATTCACTGAAGATAACATCGAAAAAGGGCGTGGATGGAAAATAAACAACGAGATTAAAAAACTTGGAAATGAGCTATTTAAGGAGTCATTTAAGATTTATGGAGATGATATCGGCAAAGAAATAAGGCAAAAGGATTTGCTGTCGGACTATCTTGACCAACTTTACGGAATAATCCACTCGACCGAAAGCGCATTGAAAGCTATTGGCGAAAAAGGCTTGGCGCTTATGCGAAAACACGGATTGACGCCAACGGATTTTAAAGGAAAGAGCAGATCACCATTGACATATTTCGAGAAATATGCCGCCGGAGAGATGAAAGAACCGACGGATACTTTCCGCAATCTGGTTGATAATATCGACGGTTATTGTAACAGTTTGACGCCGGCAAATATAAGCGCGTCAATAAAACAAGCTTATGCCGAAGGCCTTAATGAACTGGTCAACAGCGTGATCATTTTTCTCGACAATCTCACGAATTACTACACTGCTAAAGAAATTATCGGCAATATTTATTCGTTGGGGATACTGACCGACCTGTCGGAGCATATCGCCAAATGGCGTGATGAGAACAACAAATTCCCGATATCCGACACGACCGAATTGCTAAACCGGATAATTGACGGCAGCGATGTCCCCTTTGTATATGAAAAGATCGGGATGCGTATTGAGAACTACATGATTGACGAATTTCAAGACACGAGCGCTATGCAGTGGTCGAACTTCCGCCCTTTGCTTAAGGACAGCCTCGACAGCGGGCGCGCCAACCTGATTGTCGGCGACGTCAAGCAAAGTATTTACCGTTTCCGTAATTCCGACTGGTCGCTGCTCGACCGCAGAGTTAAAATTGATTTCGATGGCCTCGTCAGGGAACTAAATCTCGAAGTCAATTGGCGCAGTCATCGCAATATCGTCGAATTCAACAATATGTTTTTCAGGGCTTCGGCCGATTTATTGCAAAATATTTTCAACGCCGGTATAGACGAATCATCGTTGCCGGAAGAAGAAAAAGAGGGCTACAAGTCGCTTATCGTTTCGGCATACGCTAATGTCGAGCAGCGTGTCGCCGACATGTTTGCCGCTAAGGAGGGGCATGTCAGGATACAATTCCTTGCAGACGACGAGCAGTCGTGGGAAGAAAAAAGTATGGAGCAGTTGCCGTTGATAGTCGAGCGCCTGCAGGAAAACGGCTATGAGCTGCGTGACATTGCCATCCTGACACGCAAAGGACGCGAAGGGGCTTATGCCGCCGAAATACTGCTTAAATATAAAGAAACGCACCCCGAATCGAAATATAAATACGATATTATAACAGAAGATTCGCTTACGGTAAGTTCTTCATTTTCAGTACGTTGGATTATGGAGATGCTAAAATACATTTGTCAGCCTGACGATGAGAGCAAACTCTATTTCGCGCAATTGGCATACGCTATGATGCTGAGGAAAAAGAACTCCACAAGTGCTTCGGACGACTATTCGGTCGATATAAACAACTATCTTAACGACTTCCCCGCCCATGCAACGGACAGGCTCAGGCAAATGTCGAATCGCTCGCTCTACGAACTCGTCGAGGAATTGTTTCGCCTTTTCATAAACGATATCCCTGCCAACGAACTCATTTTCGTACAGACTTTCCTCGATATCGCCACCGAGTTTTCCCAGAATGAGTCGGCTGATACTGTGCGCTTCATTGAATGGTGGGAGACGGAGGGAAGTAAAAAGAAAATTATCACTCCCGATTCGCAGAATGCGATTCGGATAATGACGATACATAAGTCCAAAGGCCTTGGTTTCAAGGCAGTTATCTTACCTTTTGCCGATTGGGAAATCGACCAGCGCGACGCAATACTGTGGTGCCATCCTTCGCAGAAGCCTTTCGACCGGCTAAGCCTTGTGCCCATCAAATACAGCAAGACTTTGCAAAAGACTATCTTCGCCGCCGATTATTTCCATGAAAAGTTGCAGGCTTACATCGACAATTTAAATATAATGTACGTTGCGTGTACACGAGCGAAGGAAGAGCTTGTGGTGTTTGCTCCGCAGCCTAAAAACGAAAAACCGACCGTTTCTTCGTTGCTGTTCAATGTCGTGACGGCCGATTCTGATTATCCTTTTAATACCGAAACGGCTGTTTATGAACGCGGTGCATGGTGGGCGACCAAACCGGTCAACAATTTAGGCGCGACAGAAGAATTACCGGCGCATTGCTTCTATTCCGTCTCGCCTGACGACAGGATTCGGTTGCGTCTTCACGCCAACGGCGGATATATCAATGACGATCGCCGTCGCCGGGGGCTGCTTATGCATGATATCCTGAGTCGGATTGAAACGAGGAATGACATCGCTACCGCCGTTTCCGAGAAAGTGTTCTCGGGGGAAATAGACGCCGCCGAAGGCGAAGAACTGAAGTCCAAACTCATGGAAGCCACCGAACGCGAGCCGATAAAAAAATGGTTCGACGGCTCGGCAAAGGTTTTGAAAGAAGCGGAAATCCTGTTCGGCAGCGGTCAGTCGCGACGTCCCGACCGTATAATGATAGACAGCGAAGGCAAGGCAACAGTAGTTGATTATAAGTTCGGACAGAAAGAAACTTTTCATGCCCGGCAAATAGGAAAATATGTCTCTCTACTGCATGAAATGGGTTATCAGAGCGTTGACGGCTATATATGGTACGTCAATCTCAACGAGTTGGAAAGATGTAATCACACTTCAAAATTTAATTATTGAATTTTGATTATCGTACCGAATTTAAAAATTATTTTTATTAAAGTATAATTTTGCGTTGTCATTTATATTTGTTATTTTTGCGGTTGTAAAAATTGAGCCGTTATGAAGAATTTGCCGATATGGATACAGTCGTTTGAAGGATTGCGTAGCGATGGATATATTTATGTGGACAAGACGGAATATGTTCACGATCTTGGTTCGCGTAAGGGAGTTTATTTTCTTTCCCGTCCGCGTCGATTTGGCAAGTCTCTGTTTTTGAGCGACTTAGAAGCGGCGTTCAAAAGTAAGAAGAATGACCTCGACGGGAACAGTATCGACATCCGTTGTCGAATGGAAGTAATTACAAGATAGATAACATGAAAAGAGTATTATTCGGCGCGTATGTATTATTTATGTCCGGAAGTCTGAGTGCGCAGCAAAACCCGGATATTGATGTTTGGGCTAAAGAATATGAAGAGCGCATTAAGTCACGGACGGAAGAATGTCGGAAAAAGAAACCGTATTTTTCGGAAGACCTTCGGTTCTCTAAGCCGGACTATGTTGTGTTTGTGCCGGAAGTTGAACCGGAGAAGGTCGGTGATATGTATAACGACCATTTTCAGGTCTTTGAGACGCCGAACGGGATGATGTTTGCCGTTTGGTGTCAGGCATCTGTCGAAGGCGCGCTCGACCAGCATGTTGCTTTTTCGCGCAGCAAGGACAGTGGCAAGACATGGGAAAAAATGCGGGTTCTTGCCGGAAGTAAAACGATAGCCGAGGGGATTGCCGCGAAGGTGGCGATTGCCAGTTGGGCTTTTCCGCTTGTCAGCAAATCAGGGCGCATTTACATATTGTACAATCAGTTTGTCCCCGGCAAAGTTTCGACAAATCGTCAGCACACAGGGCTTATGATGGGCATTTACAGCGACGACGACGGCGAAACGTGGACAAAACCCGAAGAAATCTCTATCCCGCGAACGACAAACGACGGCGCCGACACGTCTGTCCCGCCGGAATGGGTTGTATGGCAAAAGCCGACGAGAACGGGGAAAAACGGGACATATCTTGTCGGGGTGAGCCTGCATGTTCATCCGACGTTTCATTCCAAATACCGCACAGTCACGGAATTTATCCATTTTGATAACATAGATGACAATCCGCCGGTCAAAGATATGATTGTCAGGTGGGTGATGACAGACGATAAGGTTTTGCATATCGGCGTTCATTGCGAGGAGCCTTCAATCGTCAAACTTCCCGACGGGCGTCTTTTTGCGGTGATGCGTACCGGCACCGGTTCGCCGTGCTGGACGATCAGCAGCGACGACGGCGAAACATGGACGCCGCCCCGCACATTATTGACACGTGACGGCGGCGACCCTATCCCGCATCCTATGTCGCCGTGCCCGATTTACGATTGGAAAGGGAATGAAGCGGCAAGCGGACTGTATTTTATGATGGCGCATAACATGTTCGACAAGTCGAGTTCAAGCCCCTGGCAGAATCGAGGGCCGCTCTATCTTTTCGCCGGACGTTATCACAAAGATGCCGAGCAGCCTGTTTGGTTCGACGGCCCGAAACGATTTATAGAGCGGGAGAGTAATAATTCGTTTTACACGAGTTTGACCGTTTTGGACGGGAAAACCGTCCTTTGGTACAACGACCAGAAATTCTACTTGCTCGGAAAAGTTATCGGTGAAAACTTCTTCGACGGGAAAGCCGACGTGGAATTATATAAGCCATAATTCGAGATTTGCGAAAAAAAATCGGAATATTTCATGATAATTTGAAATATTATTGTACTTTTGTCCTGTCTTTAGGCAATTGATTAAAATGATTGATAATATATGGAGAAAAGGATTACAGGATATATTTCACAGATTATCGGGCCGGTAATCGACATTAATTTTGACAGCGATTTTACGAACGACGATAGAATTGTGTTGCCGTCGATTCATGATGCCGTCATGATCCGGAGGCCTGACGGGCGCACGCTTGTGGCTGAGATTCAGCAACATATCGGCGAATATTGTGTGCGTGCGGTGGCCATGGATTCGACCGACGGCTTGCGGCGCGGGCTTGAAGCGGTGTCGGAATACAAGCCAATAAGTATGCCTGTCGGAGAGCAAACCAAAGGGCGTTTGTTGAACGTCATCGGCGAGACTATTGATGGGATGAAACCGCTCGACAATTCGGTCACACTGCCGATACACCGTGAGGCGCCGAAGTTTGAAGACCTTTCGACGAAACAGGAGATACTTTACACCGGTATTAAGGTCATTGATTTGCTTGAGCCTTATCTCAAGGGCGGCAAGATAGGCCTTTTTGGCGGCGCCGGGGTCGGTAAGACGGTGCTGATAAAGGAGTTGATAAATAATATTGCCAAGCGTCACAACGGATTCTCGGTGTTTGCCGGCGTCGGCGAGCGGACGCGCGAGGGGAACGACCTGTTGCGCGAAATGATTGAATCTAATGTGATTCGCTACGGCAAGGAGTTCGAGGAATCAATGAAAACCGGACATTGGGACTTGACGAAGATCGACTATGAGGAGTTGAAAAAGTCCCAGGCGACGCTGATTTTCGGGCAGATGAACGAGCCTCCCGGTGCACGTGCGTCGGTAGCGCTGTCGGGGCTGACTATGGCGGAATCGTTCCGCGATTCGGACGACGGCTCGAAGGATATTTTGTTCTTCATCGACAATATTTTCCGCTTTACGCAGGCCGGAAGCGAGGTCTCGGCATTGCTTGGGCGGATGCCCTCGGCAGTGGGTTATCAGCCTACTTTGGCGACGGAAATGGGGAACTTGCAAGAGCGGATCACCTCGACCAAAAACGGCTCTATAACGTCCGTCCAAGCAGTGTATGTGCCCGCCGACGACCTTACCGACCCGGCTCCGGCAACGACTTTCTCTTACCTCGACGCTACAACGGTTTTAAGTCGTAAGATTACCGAACTCGGCATCTATCCGGCTGTTGATCCGCTCGAATCGACGTCGCGAATCCTCGACCCAAACATCGTAGGCCGTGAGCACTACGATACGGCGCAACGGATAAAGCAAATCCTGCAACGAAACAAGGAATTGCAGGATATAATCTCGATTCTCGGCATGGAGGAGCTGTCGGACGAAGACCGCCTGACGGTCAATCGTGCGCGGCGAGTGCAGAGGTTCTTATCGCAACCTTTCTTTGTGGCCGAGCAGTTTACCGGCGTGCCCGGCGTCATGGTCTCAATCGAGGACACAATCAAGGGCTTCAAGATGATACTCGACGGCGAAGTGGACGAGCTGCCCGAACAGGCTTTCCTGAACGTTGGGACTATCGAAGACGCGATTGAGAAAGCAGACAGGATTAAAAGTCAAATAGCATAATATTTTATGATGAAGATGACAGTGCTTTCGCCCACAGGGACGCTTTTTGACGGGGAGGTTGCTCACGCGAATTTCCCCGGGGAAGCAGGCTCTTTTGCGGTCTATCCTTCTCATGCGCCGATAATTTCGGCATTGAAAAAAGGGAAAATCGAGTGTTGCGTTTCGGAATCCGATAAGCGAGTAATCGAGATTCAAAGCGGATTTGTGAAGGTTAAGGCGGATGTGATTTCGGTATGTGTCGAGATAAGCAATTAATAATCATAACTATGCATAAAATATACAAAGAAAGGGAGACAGTGAAGTTAGTGTTGTTCGGGCTGATAATTTTCGGGATAGTAGAGTTATGCTTTATCCGGCTTGTTTTCCCCGATTCGTACAGTAATTATTTGCTCTTGGTGCCGGCATATTTCTTGCTGTTGGGCGTGATTGTGCTATTGCTTTTGTCGCGGATGAAGCGTAATAAGGTGAATCCCGCGCGGGCAATCGCAAGGATGATGCTTTTCAATGTCATCCAGATACTTGTCTCTTTCCTTCTCTTGTTTATGGTGCATTATCTATATGATTTTAAGGATTATGCCTTGTTAATATCTTTCTTTGTCTTTTATATCTTTTTTATGGGGATAAAATTGTTCATTCTTTACGATATTGACAAACGGTATCAAATTGATAAAAAACGATTAAGGGCTATCAATGGAGCGAATTAAGTACATATTATTAGCGTTACTGTTGGTTGTTGCGAGCAACGATGTAGCGGGCGAAACGGCTGCAGATGAGCCTGTTGACACTAAGAGTTTAATCTTCGAGCATATCGAGGATTCGTATTGGTGGCATCTGACGACCATCAACGAGCGCCACATATCCCTGTATTTGCCTGTGATAGTCTATTCCAAGGCAAAGGGGCTGAATATTTTCATGTCGTCGCGTCTCGAAAACGGCGGCAATTACAACGGTTTTCACCTCTCCGGAGAAGGGAAGATAGTCGAAGAAAACCCGCAAGGCGAAGAAGTCAGGCCTATTGATTTGTCGTTGACCAAAACGGCATTAGCGCTGATAATAAATTCGTTGTTGATGATAGTGATATTCCTGTCGGTAGCCCGATGGTACGGGCGTCATCCGCGTCATTCGCCGCCGGGAGGCTTGGTCGGAGCCATCGAAATGTTCGTTATGAGCGTCGAAGACGATATCATACGCAAGAGCATCCCTGGGGATGATTACGCCCGTTATTCGCCATATCTCCTGACAGCTTTCTTCTTCATTTTTATTAATAATATAATGGGGATGATACCCTTCTTTCCGGGAGGCGCAAACGTGACGGGCAATATCAGCATCACCGTAGTGCTTGCCGTGTGTACGATGTTGGCCACTAATTTATTCGGGAATAAGGAGTATTGGAAAGAGATTTTCTGGCCTGAGGTGCCGCTTTGGATAAAAGTGCCCGTGCCTTTGATGCCGCTCATAGAGCTGTTCGGGGTGATTTCCAAGCCCTTTGCATTGGCGATTCGTCTTTTCGCTAACATCACGGCGGGTCATGCCATCATTTTGGCGCTGACCTGCATGATTTTTACGACCGTAAAGATGGGAGT
Source organism: Tannerella sp. (assembly GCA_031271805.1). GTDB lineage: Bacteria > Bacteroidota > Bacteroidia > Bacteroidales > Tannerellaceae > Tannerella. The sequence goes on along the minus strand of JAISUX010000020.1, from coordinate 44,288 downwards.
AGGGATGAACGCCGGAATGACGGTGTTTGCCATTCTGCTGTCCGTCTTCATGAGTTTTTTGGAGATATTGGTAGCTTATATTCAGGCGTATGTGTTCACTTTGCTGTCGGCCGTCTTCATCGGGCTTTCGCGGCAGACCCATCACGCTACGCCTTTGCAGGATTCGAAATAATTCATTATAAAAATATTTATTCAAAACTTAAAGATTATGACATTATTAAACGTATTATTGGAAGCAGCGTCGGGCAATTTGCCCGCGTTAGGAGCCGGGCTTGTTGTCATAGGCGCAGGTATAGGGATAGGGAAGATAGGCGCAAGCGCTATGGACGCGATCGGCCGCCAGCCGGAAGCATCGAGCGACATCAGGATGACGATGATCATTGCCGCCGCCCTGATAGAAGGCGTCGCCCTGTTCGCAGTTGTGGTATGTATCATGGCATTAGGTTAATCGTCCGAAGCTATGTCATTGCTAACTCCAAGTTTCGGACTGCTCTTCTGGATGGTCATTTCCTTCGCCGTTGTCTTTCTGGTATTGGCTAAGTACGGCTTTCCGGTGATCACCAAATCGGTCAACGAGCGTCGCGATTATATCCGCGAATCGCTTGCAAAGGCCGATGAGGCTAACCGCCTGTTGGCCGACATCAAGCATCAATCCGACGTCATACTCGAAGACGCAAGGAAGCGACAGGCGGAAATCCTTCGCCAGGCCACATCCGAAGCCGACCGCATCATCCGGAAGGCCAAAGACGACGCCACGGCGCAAGGGAAGCAGAAACTCGAAGAAGCCCTCCGCTCCATCGAGCTTCAGAAGCAAAAAGCCATCGGCGAGATACGCGCCCAGGTAGCCGTCTTGTCGGTAGATATTGCCGAGAAAGTCCTGCGCAGCAAACTGAGCGACTCCGAGAACCAGAACGCGCTCATATCAAGGCTGCTCGACGAGGCCGAGAAATCCGAAGAACTATTCAATTAGGCGCTAATGGACGAAGGGCTAATTTCCAGAAGATATGCTAAGGCGCTATTCGAGCACGCCGTGTCGATAGGCGAGGAGACGCTATTGTACCAAAGGATGCAGATTCTTGAGGCCCTCTTGCGGAGGATGCCCGAGTTCAGGCGGGGACTCGCCTCGCCGATGATCTCATCCAAGACCAAGCGCGAGTTGCTCATCAACGCGACCGGCAAGAACGCCGAGCGCTCGTACCTCGATTTCATCGACCTTGTCTCGGCCAATCACCGCACCGACGCCCTCCTGATGATAGCCCTGAGCTATCAGGCGCATTACCGGAGGGTGAAGCACATCAGCGTAGTACATCTTATCTCGGCGAGCAGCCTGACCAACACCGCGATTGCGCGAATCAAAAGCCTCGCCGAGAAAAAGACCCGCGGCAAGGTAGAATTCTCTAACAAGATAGACCCCGAAATCGACGGGGGCTTTATTTTCCAAATAAACGACTTGCGCATCGACGCATCCGTCCGGGGGCAGCTCGAGAGGATAAGCCGTCGGCTTGCTCAAATTAACAAATCAATAATATAACAAAGAAATATGGCGGAAGACTTAAAAATTAGCGAAATATCCGAAGTATTGAAGATGCAGCTCGACAAGATAGACGTACAAGTCTCGTTCGACGAGGTCGGCACGGTCTTGCAGGTCAGCGACGGCGTTGTCCGCATCTACGGGCTTAACAATGCCGAGGCCAACGAGCTGTTGGAGTTCGAGAACGGCATCATGGGCGTCGTCATGAACCTTGAGGAAGACAATGTCGGCGCCGTCCTTTTGGGCGCTACCGACAAGGTCAAGGAAGGCTTTACCGTAAAGCGCACCAAGGAAATCACCTCTATCGACGTCGGCGAGGGCATGTTGGGGCGCGTCATCGACCCCTTGGGCGAGCCGCTCGACGGCAAGGGACTCATCACAGGCGAGCGCTTCCGGATGCCCTTCGAGCGCAAGGCGCCGGAAGTGATTTTCCGTCAGCCCGTCAACCAGCCCTTGCAGACGGGCATCAAGGCCATCGACGCCATGATACCCATAGGCCGCGGGCAGAGAGAGCTGATAATCGGCGACCGCCAGACGGGCAAAACGGCCATAGCCATCGACACGATTATCAACCAAAAAGACAATTACGAGAAAGGCGACCCGGTATATTGCATCTACGTCGCCGTAGGTCAGAAAGGCTCGACGATAGCCTCTGTGGTCAACACGTTGCACGAGAAAGGCGCGATGGCATACACCACCGTTGTGGCCGCCACCGCCTCCGACCCCGCCGCCCTTCGCTACTTCGCCCCCTTTGCCGGCGCCGCTATCGGCGAATTTTTCCGCGACACGGGGCGGCATGCGCTGGTGATATACGACGACCTCTCGAAGCAAGCCGTCTCTTACCGCGAGGTATCCCTCGTACTCCGCCGTCCCTCCGGCCGCGAGGCATATCCGGGCGACATTTTCTACCTTCATTCCCGGCTGCTCGAAAGGGCGGCCAAGATTATCAACCAGCAGGAAGTGGCCGAGCAGATGAACGACCTGCCGGAGAGCCTCAAGGGGCGAGTCAAGGGCGGCGGCTCATTGACAGCCTTGCCTATCATCGAGACCCAGGCGGGCGACGTCTCGGCCTATATCCCCACGAACGTGATCTCTATAACCGACGGCCAGATTTTCCTCGAGACCGACCTCTTCAACCAGGGCGTCCGTCCGGCTATCAACGTCGGCATTTCCGTTTCGAGGGTCGGCGGCAGCGCCCAGGTGAAGGCCATGAAGAAGGTTGCGGGGACGTTGAAGATCGACCAGGCGCAGTTTCGCGAGCTTGAATCATTCACCAAGTTCGGCGGCGACCTCGACCCCATCACCGCCTACACCATCGACAAGGGGCAGAAGAACACCCAACTCCTCATCCAGCCCCAATACCAGCCCATGCCCGTCGAGGAGCAAGTCGCGGTCTTGTACTGCGGCACTAAGGGACTGCTCAAGAATGTTGCAGCCGACCGGGTGCACGATTTCGAGGCCCAATTCCTCCGGAAGCTAAGCGAAGAATACCGCGAGGCAGTCCTCGAGCCGTTAAAGCAAGGCATATTCGACGACGCAGTCATCAAAGCCATCGAAGACTGCGCCTCCAAGGTTAAAATATAAAGCCATCATGGAGTCATTAAAAGAAATAAAAAAGCGGATCAATTCGGTCAAGAGCACGAGGAAGACCACTTCGGCGATGCGGATGGTCTCGTCCGCCAAATTGAGGAAAGCCGAAGCCGTAATCACAGGCATGCGACCCTATTCCGAGGCGCTGGACGACGTAATGTCCTCGCTCATCTATGGCGACACTCCCACCCCCCTCGCCGAGGCGCGCCCCCCCCGTAGCGTCGCAATCATAGCCTTCTCGTCCGACTCCTCGCTCTGCGGAGCCTTCAACGCCAACATTATCTACAAGCTCGCCAAGACCGTATCCGCCTATAAGAAGAGCCTGCAGGGAGGCAACATCCTCGTATATACCATCGGCAAAAAGGCCTATGAAGCGATGCGGAAGCTGCACATCCCCACGGCCGCGAATCTCGAAGACCTCGCCGGCAAGGCCGATTATAACCGGATCGCCGACTTGGCCACGACCCTCACAGAGCTCTTCATAGCAAAGAAGGTGGACAGGGTAGAAATCCTCTATCACCATCTCCGGAGCGCAGGCAGCCAGATACTCACCTCAGAGATATTGCTACCCGTCGCCCTGCCCTCAGCCGGCGCCGGGAAGCCCTCCGCGCCCGACGAATACATCCTCGAGCCATCCGCCAAGAGGCTTCTCGAAGTACTGATACCAAAAGCCATAAAGCTGAAGCTCTACACAGCCCTTTTGGACTCCAACGCCTCCGAGCACGCCGCAAGGATGATAGCCATGCAGACAGCGACCGACAATGCGGACGACCTTGTTGACCAGCTGACGCTCGAATACAACAAATCGCGGCAGCAAGCCATCACTAACGAGCTATTAGACATAGCAGGAGGGAGCAGGAAATGATACAAAGAGTCACAGTCTATTGCGCCTCGAGCGACAAAATAGCCGACAAGTACCGCGACCCGGCGCGCGAGCTTGGCGCCCTCTTAGGCAGCCGCGGCTTGGAAGTCATCAACGGCGCCGGGCGGTTCGGCTTGATGGGCATACTGTCCGACGCAGTGATGGAAGCCGGCGGGACGGTCACCGGCGTCATCCCCGAATTTATGATCGACAACGGTTGGTGTCACCAAGGCCTGACCCGCCTTATCCGCACCCGGACGATGCACGACCGCAAGCGCACTATGGCCGAGATGGCCGACGCCGCGATAGCCCTCCCCGGAGGCTACGGCACCATGGAAGAACTCCTCGAAATCATCACCTGGCGCCAGCTCGGCCTCTTCAACAAGCCAATCATCATCCTAAACACCGGAAGCTACTACAACCTCCTCTTAGCCATGTTCCAACACGCCAGCTTCGAGGGCTTCATGCGAGACGAAACGGCCAAACTCTGGAAAGACGCCCGCACGCCAAACGAAGTTATCCAATTACTTTTTTAAGAAAAATAATTTCATTATATTTGCACCTCAAATAATTACAAAATATTCGCTATGAACCTTAGAAATTTCTTTATCGTACTGCTACTTGCGAGCAGTTTTGGCTGTGAAAAGCCTTCGGATTTTGAGATCATCCGCGACCGGATAAGCAAGGAATACACAGCTCCGGCGGTTGACAACGAGCATATTGCCGACATCCTCGCCACTATGCAAGAAGACGGCACGTGGCCGGGGATAGACTATGCCGACACCTCGAGGATAGCCTTCCGCCACACCGTCCACCTCGACAACATGGTGCAGATGGCGCGCGCTTATGTCAACAAATCTTCGCGCCTGAGAGGCGACAAAGCCCTCAAGGCAGCCCTCGACAAAGCCCTCGACTATTGGCTTGAGAACGATTTCGTGTGCGAAAACTGGTGGAACAACCAGATCGGCACCCCCACCGCCATGCTCTCCATCCTCTACACTATGGACAAGAAGCTTAGCCGGAAGCAAACCGAGGAGATGCTCCGCATCGCCGGCCGGGCTAACATGAACGCCTCAGGCGCCCGTCCGAGCGGCGACCGCGTCAAGATCGCCGCCCTCTTGGCCAAGACCCTCGCCTTCGAGAGAGACGAGGAAGGATTCGAAGACGCCCTCCGGATAATCGAAGGCGAGATGAAGTATTACAAGCCGGAAGACGGCGCCTTCTACGACGACGGGCGCGACAACGAGAACTATTTCCCCTCCGGACGCGGCCTCCAGGCCGACTACAGCTTCCATCACCGCATCGACAGGGTGAACAACACTACGAGCTACGGAGTGGGCTTCTTCACCGCCTTTGTCGAGTTCGCCACGCTGGCGGAGGGCACCAAGTACGCCTTCGCCGAGGAGCCCGTGCAGCTGGCCGTGGATTATTACCTCGACGGCGTCTGCAAGCAGATGGTATTCGGCCGCACGGTCGATCCGGGAGTGATGAACCGCGACATCGCCCGCTACCATTCGCCCGCCTTCGCCTCCGCGGAGCCTGTGGAAGCCCTCCTGAGCCTTACCGATTACCGCAGCGAGGAGTTGGAAAACATCGCCGCGGCCAGACGGGGCGAGCCCTCGGAGCCGGAATCCTTCGCCAAGTTCTTCTGGCAGTCGGAGCATTTTGTGTTCCAGCGCCCGGGGTTCTACACCTCCGTCAGGATGTACTCGGTGCGCAACCGCAACATGGAAGAGCCTTACAACGGCGAAGGGCTGACCAACCATTACCGCGGCGACGGGGCTAACTACCTCTCGATCGACGGCAGCGAGTATTTGAACATCACCCCGGTCTTCAACTTCCGCAAAGTGCCGGGCGCGACCATAGTCCAGGCCGACACGATGCCCGACGAGGGGTCGATCCAGAAGGACGGCCTGACGGAGTTCGTGGGTGCGGTCACGGACGGCCTCTACGGCGCTGTGGCCTTCGACTTCATCAGCCCCCACAACCCCCTCTCGGCGCGCAAAGCCTGGTTTTTCTTCGACGACAAGTACGTCTGCCTCGGCACGGATATCAACAGCACCGACAGGGCGCCGGTAGCCACGACCGTGAACCAGTGCTACTTGGAAGGCCCCGTGACTGTCGATAGCGTCGTCCTCCCCCAAGACGAGTACGCCCTCGACAGCGTCCTCTGGGTGCACCACGACAGCGTCGGCTACATCTTCCCCGCCGGCAGCCAGGGCGTCATGCTCAAGAACCGCATCCAACCCGGCACCTGGAAGAAGGCCAACCGCCAGAAAGGTATCCCCGGCGATTTTGTAGAGGCCGGGATGTTCACGCTATGGATCGACCACGGAGTGAAGCCCACGGGCGGGAAGTATGAATACATCGTCATGCCCGCTGCCGACACCTCCGCGGTCGCCGCCTTCGCCGCCGCGCCCGACGTGGAGGTGATCGAGAACTCGAAATTCCTCCAGGCCGTACGCTCGGACAAGATCGTGTATTATATCTTCTACCGCCCGGCGGAGGTGGCTTATACCGGCAACCTTACAATGTTCGCCCACGCGCCCTGCGCCGTCATGCTCCGCCTCAACGACATGGGGAGGATAGAGGAGCTTACCGTTTCCGACCCTACGAGGGAGCTGGAATATGCCGAATTTACGTTCAACACGCGCGTCAACACCATTACCGATTATTCGCTCCTGAGCTGGAACACGGTGACCGACACCTGCGTCCTCTCGGTTCGCCTCCCCGTGATGGACAATGCCGGTAAGAGCCGTATATTACCCTTCAAGAATGATTTCTAAAGGGAAGAGGCTTCTAAGGATAGCATTCGTCTTGCCGGCGCTGGCCTTCTGGGCGGCGGGGGCCGGCGCTCAAGACGAGTGGAGGGATAACCTGCCTTACCTCATCTATACGCCCCGTTATTTCGGGCCTAACGCCTTCCCGTTGCCGGAGCTGCGGGAGGGGCGGCTTAGAGGGCGCGCCGAGGCGGAGGTTCGCGGGGAATACCAGGCGTGCAAGGGCGACAGGACGAAGGACGTCTATGCGAGGGTCTATTTGCCCGTAGCCGGCGGGAAGGCTGCGGTGGAGGCGTATATGGTGATGTACGAATACTACAACATGACGGCCGAGGTGGTGGCCGAGCGCCATGCCTGGGCGCAGAGCTGGCCTTCGGGGGCGCATGGCGACGTGGTTGTGAGCGCATTGTACCAGGTTGTGGAAAGCGCCGAATGGGCTGACGTGACAGCCGAGGCCGCCCTCAAGACGGCGAGCGGCAACCGGCTGGTGGATGCGCGATATACCGACGCGGCGGCCTACTGGTTCGACCTCTCCGCCGGGCGCACAGTCTATAGCTCTCCGGGCGGAGGCTCCTGGCTGCGGCTTATGGCCATGGCGGGCTTCTATTGCTGGATGACTAACGACCTTGTGCATCGCCAGAACGACGCCTTGGCCTGGGGCGCGGGGCTGTCGGGAAGGGCGGGGGCGGTCGGCTTCGAGGCGTCCTTGAGGGGGTTCTACGGATATGAAAACACGGGCGACAGGCCGGTGCAGCTGGGCTTGCGCATGGACTATTCGCGGGGCTTGAACGCCCTCTCGTTGCGATACCGCAGGGGGCTGAAGGATGCCCTCTATGACTCTTTTTCGGCTGCTTATATAAGGTATTTCTGATGGAGATTGAGGGATTGAAGGATCGGGGGATTGGAGGCTCTCGGGAGATTGAGGGATTGAAGGATTATTTGGACGAGCTTGTATTGAGGTATAATACGGAGGAGTTTATAGAGCGGGATCCTGTGCGCTTCCCCCGCAGGTACAGGCTGCTGCAGGATGTGGAGATAGTCGCCTTCGTGGTGGCCACGATCGCGTGGGGGAGGCGGGAGTTGATACTTCGCGACGCCGAGAGGATGTTGTCCGTGATGGGCTGCAGCCCTTACGACTATGTCATGTCGGGGGGCTACGAAGGCTTGGGGCGGAAGAATGTGCACCGTACGTTTTTTGAACATAACCTTGCTTATATGCTCCGTGGCTTCAGGCATTTCTACCTTATGAACGAGTCGATGGACGCCGCCCTGGGGGCTTCGGGGGATGCCTCGCCGCAGAGGTTGGTGGAGATGCTGAGCCTCTCGGCGGCGGAGGCGAACGGGGGGAGGAGGGACGTGCGGTGCTACGGTTCGAATATCGAAAAGAGCGCTCTGAAACGTGTGAACCTCGCCCTCCGCTGGTTGGTGAGGAAGGACGGGATAGTTGATATGGGTGTCTGGCGGTCGCTGGGGCCTGAGAGGCTGATGATGCCGCTCGACGTCCACTCGGGCGCGGTGTCCCGCGAGCTGGGGCTATTGAGCCGCCGGGCTAACGACCGCCGCTCTGTCGAGGAGCTTACCGCCCGCCTCAGGGAGTTCCGCCCCGACGACCCGGTTGTTTACGACTTCGCCCTCTTCGGCGCGGGCGAGGAGCGCTCGAGGCTCAGGAGGGGGGCTCAGGCCGAAGGCTGCGGGCTGGCGGGGGGAGGGTTGCCAATTTAAATCGATATATATCGAAGAAAAAACCCCCCCGCCGCCGTGCCCGGGTGATGATGGCACGATGGCGGGGAGGATGCTCAGGTTAGTGCGCACAGCCAAGCCGGGCGGGGGCGCTTACGGCACGATGGCGGAGACGATTGGCGCCCATGGGCCTTTCTGGCCGCGGGTGTTCTCCCAGCGCAGGCGGAAGTAAACGGTCTGCCCGCGCTGCGAGAGGTTGTAGGTGAACCGGTGGGGCGAGCGGGTGGAGAAGTCGGAGTTGATCAAGTCGGCGTCGGAGGTCGGCGGGGAGGTGAGGATGGCGTGGCGGATTTCGGCGCCGTGGACTCCGGCGGGCTTGGCGCGGTGGCCTTCGGGGGAGGCGGAATCGACGTAATGGATTTCGATGATGCCTTCGGAGGGGAGCTTGGCGGTGGTGACCGGCCAGGTGACCGGCACGGGCGCGGGGGTAGGCTCATGGTCGGGGACGGTGAGGCCCATGTTGACGCGGTCTTGGTCGGTCACGGCGTCGTTGTAGCGTAGCTGTGAGTTGACGAAGTAGCGCACCGCGTTGGTAGCCGCCGAGGCTGCTTCGGAGCGCACGAGGAGGTCGGCCGAGCCTGCGTTAGGCTCATCGGCGGCTGTGTTGGCGGCGATGAACTGGTTGGCCGAGAGGAGCAGGGCGTTGATTTTGTCGGCTGCTATGCCGAGCCTTGTCATGTTGGCCTGGTCGCTTACGAAGGCCGTGAAATTGTTTAGCCAGATGGCTAATCCGTCATAGGAATGCGGGATGTAATCAGTTGACATAACATTTAAAATTATTGTGTTAGTAATTAGTTTTTCGCAGGGATGTCCTGGGATTTCAGAGGCTTCTACAGAAATTCCGGAGAATTCTACAGAAGTTCTAGAGAATTCTACAGAAACTCTAGAGAATTCTACAGAAACTCCAGAGAATTCTACAGAAGTTCTAGAGAAATCTACAGAAAGTCTATATCCGTCTTTAATAATCCCGGAGGGCGCTCCCTCGAATCGGGGGCAAAGTTAGGGTTTATTTCGGATATTCCAAATTTTTCCGTAGAAATTTTTATTTTTTTCTTTGCGGCTTAAGGATTTCATGCAGCTGAGGCCGGGCGGGGGAATTGTATGTGTTAAATTCATAAAGGAGTGAATACAGGCCATGAATATTACTAGTTCACTATTAAAGCGGCCTGTCCCCGCCCGGCCATTAGCTGCATGGTTTTACTCGAATTTGCTGGAGACGACGATGACTTTCATATAGTCTCCGTCTGTCCGTATCTTGGCGCCCGCGAGGGCGAAACTGTTGGTTATGGAGGTTGTATAAACCGTAGTGGAGGTCGAGTAATAGCTCGAGGAGGCGCTCGAGGTGCGGTTGACGGGCACTACGAGGAGCCTCAGGTCTTCATCCGGAGTATTCTCGATATGGCGCTTCAGAAGGGGGCTTAGGTTGCCGAAATAGTAGGTGTAGTTGGACGCAGTGTAGCCCGCCTGGGTGGTGTAGGTCGAGCTGGAGCTTGAGGCGCCGTCGTAGGAGACGAAGGAGACGGTGTTGTCTTCCGTCTGGCCTCCCTCGAAGAAGCTGCGGACGGAGTCTTCGGGCAGCAGGAGGAGGAAGGACGGCGGGGAGTAGGCGAAATCATACTCGTCGGGGGTCATGAACTTGAGGTTGATCGAGAAGGCGTTGATGAAGCGGTCGCTCACGTCTAAGTGCTTCGATATCTCGGTCGTGGGGACGGTCAAGCGGGTGCAGACGCCGGCGGGGGATTTGACGTGGGTATAGTCGGGGTTGGGGGTGAGCAGCTCCTCGAGCCGGCTGTTGGCGAAGCGGTTGATTTGGATTACTTCTTTGGGGACGGTGAAGTCGGAGTAGGTATGTACCACCGTGTCCTGGTCTTCGGAGCCGGTTGTGAGGGTCTGGTAGTAGAACCTGAGGAAGATGTACTCGCCGTAGGACTGGATGAGGCTTCCGCTGCCGAAGGTGGTGGTGACGTAGATGCCGGGGAAGAGCTCGTTGAAGGCTTCCTGGGTGGCGAAGGCGGCGGGATCCTTGAGCGTCGCGTCCAAGAGCTTTTGCCCAAGCTCCTGGGGCATAAGGACGCGGACGTGGGGGGTGTAGTAGAGCGAGTCGGAGGTGTCGGTAATCTGGTGCACGGAGTCGGAGATGGTCCTGTCGTAGGCCGTATAGACCGTAGTGCCCAGCGGGTGCGCCATGTCGCAATACTTCGTCGGGTCGTCGTTGGAGTAGAAGTTACGCTTCAGGGGTTTGACGACGGGATAGATGGTTGCCTGCATCGGGGTGAGGGTATCACCGTACCAGGAGCCGTTGCTGTACATCACAAAGAGCACCAGCGAATCTATCCTGTCTTCGTAGGGCACGGGGCTGAAGGTGTAGCCCTCTTCGCAGTAGAACTGGCAAAGGAAATCGGCCTTTATGTTGCCGTAAACGGGGTCGTACATCTCGCCCAGCAGGCATGTAGTGGTCTTGGCGAAGACCGAATCAAGGAGGACCGTTTCGGCCTCCAGCATGAAGGTGTCCGTATAGACCGTAATCAGGTCTTCGGACGGCTGGATGGTGGTTCCAACCTTTGTAAGTGTATCGTTGCAGGAGCTGCACACAAGCCCCGCAATCGCCGCCGTAATTACGGCAGTTTTGTTGATAAGTTTCATTTTTGTCTCGGAATATTTAGAATCGTGTCATAAAACTCGTTATTTGCGTCGATATAGCTCTGCTCGTCGTAATACGGCAGGAAGGGCTTGTTCTCCTTCTCTATATACGTCTCAACCTTCTCGTCTATCACCGGGCTGCCCTGCACCACGCCGTCGGCATACTTCACGGCGAGGTTGGTGATGGCATCAAACTCGGTCGATGTCTTTATCAGCCCCAGGTCGCGGTCTGTCATCCCGTCTTGTTTCAATTTCTGGTACACCGTCTTGTTCAGCGCGCTCCGGCGGGTGTCCTCATAGACTGTATAGACCACCTTGGTGCGCGAGAACGTCGGCTCGTCATGGTACATCTTCTTCAGATATATCGGCGCCAGCGCCGTAAGCCAGCCGTGGCAGTGTATAAGATCCGGAATCCACCGCAGCTTCTTGACCGTCTCCAACACACCGCGGATATAGAATATCGAGCGCTCGTCGTTGTCCTCATAATCCACCCCGTTCTCATCCCACATACTCACCCTTTTATGGAAATAATCCTCATTGTCGATAAAATATATCTGCATCCTCGCCGTCGGTATCGACGCTACCTTAATGATCAACGGATGGTCGGTGTCGTCTATTATCAAGTTCATCCCTGAAAGGCGAATTACCTCGTGAAGTTGATTCCTTCTCTCGTTAACCGCCCCGTATCGCGGCATAAAAGTGCGGATTTCCCGCCCCCGCTCCTGGATCCCCTGCGGCAGGCGCCGGCATATCCTCGATAAATCCGTCTCCGGCAGGTAGGGAGTAATCTCTTGAGTCATAAACAATATTCGTTTCGCAACCATTCTTTATACTTTATGAATAACGCTGCAAAGATACTAAAAATTTTTGGGATAATATGCAAGACTTTTGATAAATATTTTTTTTCTTTCCGCGGATATTCGTAACTTTGCGCCTCTTTTGAATACGAAATTAATGGTTTAATATATGACTACCGTACAATATATCAAAGACTTAGAGGCCTCCCTCGACCGCGAACGCCTCGGCGGCAAGTCCGTCGGGCTGGTTCCCACAATGGGCGCCCTGCACGACGGGCACCTCAGCCTCATCCGCCGCTGCAAGCAGGAAAACGACGTCTGCGTAGCAAGCATCTTCGTCAACCCCACACAGTTCAACGACCCTGCCGACCTCGCCGCCTACCCCCGCAACCTCCCCGCCGACCTCGCCATGCTCCGCGACGCCGGCTGCGACTACGCCTTCACACCCCCCGTAGAAGAGATTTACCCCTCCGAAGACACCCGCGTCTTCGACCTCGGAGCCGTCGCCACAGTCATGGAAGGCGCCCACCGCAAGGGGCACTTCAACGGCGTCGCCCAAGTAGTCTCCAAGCTCTTCGACATCGTCTATCCCGACCGCGCATACTTCGGCGAGAAAGACTACCAGCAGATAGCCGTCATCCGCGAGATGACCCGCCTCCTTGGCCTCCCCGTCGAGATCGTCCCCTGCCCCATCGTCCGCGAACCGGACGGCCTCGCCCTCTCCAGCCGCAACGCCCGCCTCTCCCCCCTTGAGCGCGCCGCCGCCCCGGCCATAGCCGATACATTAAATAAAAGCGTCCCAATGGCCGGGCAGATCTCCACCGCCGCCCTCAAGGACTACGTAACCACGACCCTCAACGCCATCCCGCCACTACGGGTCGAATACTTCGAGATAGCCGACCGCCTCTCCCTCCAACCCCTCCGCGACTGGCCCCAAGACCTCTCCCAGGCCATGGGATTCATAGCCGTATATTGCGGCGATGTGAGGCTTATTGACAACATTAAATATTAGGATATGACAATCGAAATTCTGAAATCAAAAATACACCGCGCCAGGGTGACCGAAGCCAACCTCAACTACGTCGGCAGCATCACCATCGACGAAGACCTCATGGACGCGGCCAAGCTGATAGAATACGAAAAGGTGCACGTGCTCGACAATAACAACGGCGAGCGCTTCGAGACCTACGTTATCCGCGGCCCCAGAGGCTCCGGCGTCATCTGCCTCAACGGCGCCGCCGCACGCCGCGTACAGCCCGGCGACATCGTCCTGATAGTCTCCTACGCCAGCATGGACTTCGAAGAGGCCAAGAACTTCAAGCCCACAATTATCTTCCCCGATTCCGAAACCAACAGGCTCAAGGATTGAAAAAAAATACTATCTTTGCAGCCTTCGAGAGATTTATATTTTTATCAACAATCAAACATCACAAAAGATATGAGAAACAATTTGAGTTCGCAAATTACCCTCACCCAGATCCCGGAACGCTACTACCGCCCCGGCAATGCCTACGACTACAGCGTCCTGACGAAGCTTGAGAAGATCCCTACCGATATATATTCGTCGATGAACGACGGCTCGCTCGCGCTCTCCCAAACGATAGCCGCAGAAATCCGCAACCGCCAAAAAGACAAGCAAAACTTAGTCATAGCCCTCCCCGGAGGACGCTCGCCCCACTCGCTCTACCAGCATCTTATCAATATCCACCGCAACGAGGGGCTTAGCTTCCGCAACGTCATAGTATTCGTCCTCTACGAGTTCTACCCCCTTGCCAACGCTACCAACAGCAACCTCTACCATCTCCAGGAGGCTTTCCTCAATCACGTCGATATCCCCCAACAGAACGTCCACTGCATCGACGGCTTCATGGACAAAAACGATATCCACGACGCCTGCCGCGAATATGAATCCAAGATCAAACTCCTCGGCGGCATCGACTATATGATCCTCGGCATAGGCCTCGCAGGGACGATAGGGATGAACAGTGCCGGCACGTCGCTCAGCTCGCGCACCCACCTCGTGCCGGTGGACAACACCTCGCGCAAGGAATCCGCCCAACTGTTCAACTCGATCGACAACGTCCCCGCCGGCGTCGTCACCATGGGCCTCGGCACTATCCTCGACGCCCGCAAAATCTTCCTCCTCTCCTGGGGCGAAAGCAAAGCCGAAATCATACGCCAAACCGTCGAAGGCCAGGCCACGGAAGCCATCCCCGCAACCGCCCTCCAGAACCACCCGGACACGAGAGTGATCATCGACCTCCTCTCGGCCTACAACCTGACCCGCATCAGCCATCCCTGGCTTGTGAGTTCATGCGAATGGAACAGCAAACTGATGCGCCGCGCCATCGTCTGGCTCTGCCAAAAGACCGGCAAGCCTATCCTCAAACTCACCAACAAAGACTACAGCGAGCACGGCCTGGGCGAGCTGCTCACCAAGTTCGACTCGGCCTACGAGGTGAATATCAAAATCTTCAACGACATCCAGCATACCATCACCGGCTGGCCCGGAGGCAAGCCCGGCGCCGACGATTCCAACCGCCCCGAACGGGCGCTGCCGTATCCGAAGAAGGTAATCGTCTTCAGCCCCCACCCGGACGACGATGTGATCTCGATGGGCGGCACCTTCCACCGCCTGTGCGACCAAAAACACGACGTACATGTGGCCTACGAGACGTCGGGCAACATTGCCGTGGGCGACGACGAGGTGGTGCGCTACTGCGAGTACCTCCGCGACGTCTGCGATGCCTATTCGCCCGCCGAAAGCGAGCTTAGGGCGCGCGCGGAGTCGATAATCCGCTACCTTAGCTTCGATAAACAGGACGACGGAAGCCCCGAACGCCCCGACGTGCTCCTCATGAAGGGCACAATCCGCCGCGAAGAAGCCCGCCACGCGAGCCGCTACTGTGGCCTCAAGGACGAGAATATCCACTTCCTCGACCTGCCGTTCTACGAGACGGGCTTGGTCAAGAAAAAGCCCCTCAGCGAGGAGGACGTCGCGATTGTCAAGAAGTTGCTGCTCGACATAAAGCCCGACGAGATGTTCGTAGCCGGCGACCTTGCCGACCCGCACGGCACTCACAAGGTCTGCCTCGACGCAGTGCTCGCCGCTATCGACGAAGTCAAAGACCAGCAGTGGATGCGCGACTGCAGGGTGTGGATGTACCGCGGCGCATGGGCGGAATGGGAGATGGACCATATCGAAATGGCCGTCCCGATAAGCCCGGAGCAGCTGCGGCTCAAGCGCAACGCCATTCTCAAACACCAATCACAGGCCGAAAGCGCCCCATTCCTGGGCGACGACGAGAGGCTTTTCTGGCAACGCGCGGAAGACCGCAACCGCGCTACGGCCGAACTCTACCGCCAGCTTGGACTGGCTTCCTACGAGGCTATAGAGGCCTTTGTGAGGTATATACCGATAGAATAAACCTGGGATGCTGAGGTTCCTGAAGGATTGGGCATTGCCGCTGGCTATGGCGACGGGTGCGCTGACTAACGAGTGGGTCAGCCGGCTGGCTTTCCTGACGCCTTACCTTATATTCGTGATGCTGATTGTGACGTTCTGCAAGATATCGCTCAAGGAGATACGTTTCCACCGTGCGCATGTGTGGCTGTTAGTCATACAGCTGGCTTGCAGCATAGGGTTGTATTATGCGCTCTTGCCGTTCGACAGTGTCGTCGCGCAGGGGGCATTGCTGTGCGTGCTGGCGCCTACGGCTACGGCGGCAGCGGTCATAACAGGCATGCTGGGCGGCAATGTGGGCTTCCTGACGGCCTATGTGCTGTTCTGCAACGTTGCTGTCGCCGTCGCTGCGCCGGTATATTTCTCGCTGACGGGCGCCGGGAGCGGGATGGGCTTCCTTGAGTCGGTCTGGTATATATGCCAGAAGGTTTTTCCGCTTTTGATACTGCCGCTGTTCATAGCGCTGCCGATGCGCAAGGTGGCTCCGAGGCTGCAGAGGCTGATTGTGAGCATCCCGAAACTTGCGTTCTACCTGTGGGTGATAGCGTTGTTGATTGTGACGGGTAATACGGTCAATTTTATGTTTCATCACCAGAGCGCAGAGTTTTCGACGGAATGGGGGTTGATTGGGGTCTCGCTTGTGCTCTGCTGTATGCAGTTCTTGGTCGGGAGGAAGATCGGAAGGTATTACGGCGACCCGATCTCGTCCGGCCAGGGGCTTGGCCAAAAGAATACTATCCTGGCGATATGGATGGCGCAGACTTACCTGCATCCCTTGACTGGGCTAGCGCCGGCGGGCTACATAATCTGGCAGAATATTATCAATTCTTATCAGTTGTGGCGGAAAAACAGGAAGAAGAGGATGGAATAGGGGTGGTTTGGTATTTCGGGAAAAAAGCGTTATCTTTGCGGCAGGTTGAACTGATAATTTATGACATGATGAAGAATTTTTTTATTTTATTGATCTTCCTTGGCGCCGCCCGGGGCGTGGCAATGGCGCAGGAGTTACCTAAAGTTTTTGGAGAAGAATACGAGGGTCGCTGGTTTGGCGATGAGCGTAAGAGGGTTTACATTGCTCCTCAGAGGATTGTGTGGACAAGCGGCGAGGCGGTGGATGCCGGGGGTGGATCTTCCAAGGGGCTTAAAAACGCCCGCTTGCTTGTAGCAGGGGGGAACAACGGGCAGAGCGAACTGACGTCGAGGCGGACGTGCGAGATGAGCGGTGAGGCGGGGGTGATGTTGGACTTCGGGAGGGAGATCCATGGTGGTGTGCAGATTGTGACCTCGGCTGCGGGAAGGCACGGCCCGGTGAGGGTAAGGGTCAGGCTGGGCGAGTCGGTGTCCGAAGCGATGAGCGTGGAGGGCGAGAAGGGCGCTACGAACGACCATGCGATGAGGGATTATACGATAGAGCTGCCCTGGCTGGGCGTTGTGGAGGTTGGGAACAGCGGCTTCAGGTTCGCTCGCATCGACCTTCTTGACACGGCTGCGATGGTGGGGATAAAAGAGATCAACGCTATAATGGTGTACCGGGATATGCCCTGGAGGGGTTCGTTCAGGAGCTCCGACGGGAGGTTGGACAGTATCTGGGAGACGGGTGCTTATACGGTGCAGCTGAATATGCAGCAGTTTCTTTGGGACGGCATCAAGAGGGACAGGCTTGTATGGCTTGGGGATATGCACCCGGAGGTGATGACTGTGTCTGCGGTTTTCGGCGCTCAGGAGGTGGTCAGGAGGAGTCTCGATTTGGCTCGCGATATTACCCCTTTGCCGGGATGGATGAACAATATGTTTGCTTACTCTTTGTGGTGGGTTATCATCCACAGGGACTGGTATCTCTATCATGGCGACCTTGGGTATCTAGTCGAGCAAAAGGATTATTTGGAAAGGTTGTTGGAGATATTGCTTTCCAAAGTGGATTCTTCGGGAAGGTTAGACCCTGGGGAGGGGGGGTTTTTGGACTGGCCGTCGAGCTCTAACCCTGAGGGTGTGAAGGCGGGGATGCATGCGCTGATGTGCCTCGCGCTTGAGGCTGGGGAAGAGCTTTGCGGGTATCTGGATAGCCCGGGGATAGCTTCGCGCTGCAGGGAAAGGGTGGAGAAAATGCGGGGCATAAGGCCCGACCATAACGGCTTGAAGTCGGCTGCTGCGCTGATGGCTCTCTCGGGGATTATGGATCCTGTGAGGGCGGACAGGGAGGTTATCTCTCCGGGGGGCGTGGAGGGGTTCTCGACTTTCTATGGTTACTATATGCTCAGGGCGCAGGCCGAAGGGGGTAATTATAGTGGGGCTTTGGATAATATAAGACGCTTCTGGGGGGCTATGCTTGACCTTGGGGCGACTACGTTTTGGGAGGATTTTAATATGGATTGGACCCTTGGGGCAGGGCGCATCGACGAGCTTCCGGAGAAGGGCAAAAAGGATATTCATGCCGACTATGGGGCTTACTGCTATGTGGGATTGCGCCATAGCCTTTGCCATGGCTGGGCTTCGGGGCCGACGGCATGGCTCTCGCGCTACGTGCTGGGGGTGAGGGTCATAGAACCCGGTTGCAGGGTTATCAGGATAGAGCCTCACCTGGGCGATTTGCTTTGGGTCGAGGGGGCCTTCCCTACCCCGCTGGGCGATGTGATTATCCGCCACGAGGCGCTGCTGGACGGATCTATCTCTACTTCCGTCAAGGCGCCCGAAGGTATCACCGTAATAAAATAACAAACCTTAGGGTAATCCTCAGGGCGCGACGACCTTCTGAGCGAAAACCTCGCCCGAGGCCGTCCGCGCCGTAGCTACATACACCCCCCGACGGATGCCTGAGAGGCTCATCCGGCAGCCTTTCACCGACCTCACCCGCTCGCCCCCTATTCCGTAAAGGCTTAATTCGACAATCCCGCAGCCTTCCGAGCCGCCCGCGTGGGGCTCCCCGCGATTCCCGTGGGGCTCCCCGTAATTCCCGTGGGGCTCCCCGCAAAGTTGGTGGGGCTCCCCGCAAAGTTGGTGGGGCTCCCCGTAAAGTTGGTGGGGCTCCCCGTAAGAGGCGTGGGGCTCCCCGTAAGAGGCGTGGGGCTCCCCGTAAGAGGCGTGGGGCTCCCCGCAAAGTTGGTGGGGCTCCCCGCAAGATGCGTGGGGCTCCCCGTAAGAGGCGGCGCAATCGCCTTCGACGACGATCCATCCACCCGAAATACGAATCTCGCACCGGCGCCGGAGGTACACCGCCTCGACGGCCGTATCCCTCCTCCTGACCCTCACAAAGAGCCTCAGGAAATGCTTAGCCACTTCCACCTCCCTCA
The DNA here is from genome assembly GCA_031271805.1 of Tannerella sp. Classification (GTDB taxonomy): domain Bacteria; phylum Bacteroidota; class Bacteroidia; order Bacteroidales; family Tannerellaceae; genus Tannerella. The sequence continues at coordinate 25,598 of JAISUX010000020.1, read as the reverse complement.
CTTCCCCGCCTTGGGGAACCTCAAAGCCTCCCCCCTGAAGGCCGAACACATCCTCCCAGTAGCCCTCCGCGAAGCCGACACGGGCGGTGATCTGATCGTCCGTAAAATTGCCCGCCAAGAGAACCGCCGTATCCCCCCTTTCAAGCATAATCGAGCGGCCGGACTCCCAGTCCTCCTCGCCGACTCGCATCTCCACCCTCTCCGGAGCCGCAAAGAGCCGCGGGAAAGCAGCGCGAAGCTCTAACAGCCGGCAGTAGAAATCGAACATCTGGCGGCGGTCGGCATCATCATAATAATCCCACCTCACCGGCTTGCGACCCGTCCGCCCGTTCTCCTCTATCGAAACATCGTAGCCCAGTTCGCCGAATTGCCAAACCAACTTCGGCCCCGGCATACAAAGCAGGAAAGCCCCCCCGAGGCTGGCCTGGAAGTAGCGGTTACGGGAGTTATCCCTGATCGCCCCTACGCCCCAGGTCTTAGCCTTGTACATCACCCTCTCCTCGTCGTGGCTCTCGCCATAAGTCACTAAGCGGTGGAACGGCCACCCCCGCCCCCCCGCGCTACCAGCCTCCAAGCCACTCCCCTCCCTGTAGCCCATCACAGCCTGCCCTAACGCCCCCCCAAGGTTATTCCACAGCAGCATCCCCGCCTCCGCCAACTCCCTCTCCTCCCTGTCCTCGCAGAAATGCTCCAGGATCACGTACGCATCCGGATTGACGCCCTTTATATACTCCGCATAGTCCTTCAGGATGGCCACCCTCGAAGCATCATACAACCCAGCCGTCGCCTCCGAAGACTGTCGCTGGGTAAAACCCTTCGAAAGGTCGAATCTGAAACCGTCAACCCCATACCCCAACATCCAATGCCCCAGCACCCGCTTGAAAAACTCCCTCACCTTCGGCTCTTCGTGGTTGAAATCACAGAAAACGCTATACGGATGAGGCGCCACGGCGTTCATCCAAGGATTATCCCCCGCCGGCCGCCCCCCCGCGCTATCCCAGTACAGCCGAGCCAAAGGACACAACCCGGCAGCGTGATTAAAGACAACGTCGAGCACCACCGCCATCCCCCGCCTGTGAGCCTCGTCGATGAAAAACCTGTAATCCTCCCTCCTGCCGTAAGCCTTGTCAGGCGCAAAGTAAAACGCCGGATTATAGCCCCAACTGTCATTCCCCTCAAACTCCTGCACCGGCATCAATTCCACCGCATTCACCCCCAAAGCCTTAAGATAATCCAGCCTCTCGGCAGCCGCCCTGATCGTACCCTCCTCCGTAAAATCCCGCACCAACAACTCATAAATACACAACTCCTCCCCAGCCCGCGCCACGCCTGCACCACCAGGCGCCACCACCCCGCCTGACGCCCCCAAGACCGATACCACACCCTCCCCCATCACCGGACAAGCCTGCAAGCCCGGATAGACCGCCGCCGGGATCTCCCTGTCATACACCGGGTCGAGCACCTTCTCGGCATAAGGATCCGCCACCCTCAAACCGTTATCTACAAGATATTGGAAACCATATTCCTTATCACCATCCGGCAGCCCGAACTTCATCCACCAATACCCCCCGTCCCTGTACAACTGCCACTCATTCCCCCGCTTCCAACCATTAAAATCCCCCAAAAGATGCACATGCTCCTTCCCCGGCGCATAAAACACCAGCGTCACCGAATCACCCCCCTCGCTATAACTAATCCCATCCTCCACCCCCTCCGGCCTCCGCCGCTCTTCCGGCTCCACCGGCACGAACTCATCCTCATCCAAAACCACAAATATATCACCTCCCCCCTCAGCCTTGCCCTCCCGCAAGCCATCACCGCTGCGGAAAACGAAAGCCAACTTCAAAATCCTCTCCCCCGCCTCAACACCGTAGAAAGCCCTCACACTCGGGCCAATATCCAACTGCCAAACATCCCCTCCCACTGGACTAAGCCTGTACTTCACACTATTATCGCCCCAAGCCGGCGCATACCGCCAGTCAACCCCGCTCACACTGCGGTCGGTAATAACCCCCGTATGCGCATACACATCACCCCCGTAGCCCCGCAAGCCGCCACTGCCCTTAGCCGCGTCGAACACAATCCTCACCCCCAGCGAATCCGACACCCGCGCCGGCACCGCCGTCACCTGCGCCCGCACCCCCGCCAGACCAACAGACCCCGCCGCCAGCCCAACCAACCATATAATCATCCTTATACCCCGCATATCGACCCCCTAATGATCCTTTTCGAGAAAAACCGTCTGCGTAGGGAAGGCAAAATTCAGCCCGGCCGCATTGAACTCACGCAAGATGTCGAAGTTGACAGCCGATTTCGTCTCCCACACATCGGCCGACTTCCTTATAAAATATATAAAGGTCAGCGTCAGCGCCGAATCGCCGAAATTCGTAAACACAGCCACCAAATCCTTGTGCCTAACCTCGGCCACACGCTCCGGAACGGACTTCAACAAATCCACCGCCTTCCGCATCTTCTCCGGCGAGGTATCGTAGGTAAGCCCCAGCTCAAGCACCACCCGCCGTCCCGGTTCTGAGGAAATATTAGTCACAGGCGCATCAATGAGCGAGTAATTCGGGACCGTCACCATGCGATGGTCATAAGTCCTGATCCGCGTACTCCTCAGGCCGATGTCCACCACCGTCCCCTCGACCCCGTTGATATTAATCACATCGCCGATGCGGAACGTCCTGTCGGTGAAAATCGTCACCCCGCCGAAGATATTCTTAATCGTATCCTGCGCCGCCAGAGCGATAGCCACCCCGCCGATCCCCAGCGTCCCAAGCAAGGTAGATACCTCGACCCCGATATTCTTCAACGCCGTCACAACGCCTATCAGCCACACAATTATCAGCACCGTGCGGTTAATCAACGGCAGCTGCTTGGAGTCGATCCTGAACCTCCCTCTCTGTCCCTCATCGCCGCTGTCAACAAAATTCTCCCTCACCAGCCCCGTAATCAGCCGCGCCACAAACCAGGTAATGTCCAAAATAACCACCACCTTCAAGGACATAGATATGACCTTGACCAACTCCGGCTCAAACCTTAGCCTGCCCAGCGCAAAGTACAGCGCCGCAAGCACAACTCCCAGCAAAACCGGCCTCTCGAGGGATTCAAAGAATACATCGTCGAGCTTGGTCGCGCTCCTGGACGTGATTTTGCGTATCAGCTTGTCGTAGAGGAAGACAAGCGCCTTATTGACCACCAACGCCGCCACAACAATAAGCAACGACAGCCCCCAGTCGCGCAACGTATTTCCGAAAAGAATATTATCCAACATATATATCATCTCTGAGGTTTATTATAATGGCGCAAAGATAAATACTTTACGCCGATAAAACAAGAAAAACGCCAAAAACTTCCCCGGCTTCCGCAAACGGCGAGGAGTCTTTGCATCATCCCCCTCGCCTCCCTCAATTCCCGTCTCCTCCAAATCTCAAAAAAAACAGTAAATAATTTGTCGGAATAAAAATAAGCATTATCTTTGTCGTAAAATTTATTTAATATTATGAGTACAAGAAGAGATTTTTTTAGACAAGTAGGATTAGGAGGAGCAGGCTTGATTCTCAGCCCTTATTTGATTAGAGCAGCGCGAGAGAGCGCACACGTAAGCGCTAATGACAAGATTCGCGTCGGGCTTATTGGCTGCAACGGAATGGGATTTAGCGATCTACAATCATTCCTGAAGAATCCCGAAGTCGAATGTGTGGCCTTAGCCGACATTGACCAGGAAGTCCTCGACAAACGCGCCGCCGATACCGAAAAGATTACGGGAAAGAAAGTGCCGCATCTATACAAAGATTGGCGCAAATTGATCGACTTAAAGGACATGGACGTAGTAATAATCGGCACGCCCGACCATTGGCATTGCCTTCTGTTTGTAGCTGCATGCGAGAGCGGGAAGGATGTTTACTGCGAGAAACCGCTCGGCAACAGCATCGAAGAGTGCAATATCATGATTCGAGCCGCAAAGAAATACAATCGGGTGGTACAAGTCGGGCAATGGCAGAGAAGCGACCCGCATTGGCAGGATGCCGTACAATTTATCCGTAGCGGTCAGCTCGGGAAAATCCGCACCGTCAGGGTGTTTTCGTATCAGGGCTGGTGTCCGTCGATTCCCGTCAAACCGGACGAAGCCGTACCTGCGGGCGTGGATTACGATATGTGGCTCGGCCCGGCGCCGAAGCGACCTTTCAACCGCAACCGTTTTCACTTTACTTTCCGCTGGTTCTGGGACTATGCCGGAGGCCTGATGACCGACTGGGGCGTGCACCTGCTTGATTATGCACTTTTCGGCATGGACGTCACAGCGCCCAAATCTATCATGGCTTCGGGAGGCAAGTTCGGCTATCCCGACGACGCCTGCGAAACGCCTGATTTATTGCAGACCATCTATACTTTCGACGATTTTACGGTGCTTTGGGACCATGCAATCGGGGTTGACGACGGCGCATACGGGCGAAACCACGGACTTGGCTTCGTCGGCGAAAACGGCACCTTAGTCGTTGACCGCCAAGGATGGGAAGTAATACCGGAAAAAGTCAGCGGCAAACAGCGAATGGAAGCTGTCCCCCTCAAAAAATCATACGGCGAAGGCGGACTCAACCTGCACGTCAAAAACCATCTCGAATGTATCAAGAGCCGCAACCCGAACACTAATGCGAGCATAGAAATCGGCGCCCACATAGCAAAATTCTCTCATCTCGGAAACATCGCGTTCCGCACGGGCAAAAAACTCTCGTGGGACGGAACAACGTTCAACGATGCCGAAGCCGACAAATATTTAGTCAAAGAATATCGTTCACCCTGGAAATTACCAAAGATATGATCAGTAGATATTTACTTTCGGGACTGTTGCTTCTCCCGATGATTGCGAGGGCGGATTTCAGCCCTGTTGATTATGTGAATCCTTTGGTCGGGACAATGTCGAAACATTCGCTTTCGACCGGCAACACTTATCCTGCCATCGCTATGCCTTGGGGCATGAATTTTTGGATGCCGCAGACAGGCAAGATGGGCGACGGATGGGGTTACACTTACGACGCCGACAAGATACGCGGTTTCAAACAGACCCACCAACCAAGCCCATGGATAAACGACTATGGACAGTTCGCTATCATGCCCGTGACGGGAAAAGCCGTCTTCGACCAGGATGCGCGAGCGAGTTGGTTCTCTCACAAAGCTGAGGTCGCCACACCTTATTATTACAGGGTATATCTCGCCGACCATGATGTAGTTACCGAACTTGCGCCCACAGAACGGGCGGTTATCTTCCGCTTCACTTTCCCGGAAAACGACAACTCGTTCGTAGTCGTAGATGCCTTAGACAAAGGTTCTTACGTCAAAATTATCCCCGAAGAAAACAAGATTATCGGCTATACGACTAAAAATTCGGGTGGCGTACCGGAGAATTTCAAGAATTATTTTGTCATTGTTTTCGATAAGAAATTCACTTACAAAGCGATTGTAAAAGATAACGAAATCGACGGCAACGCTTCCGAGGCCAAATGTAACCACGCTGGAACAATTATAGGATTCAAAACGCGGCGCGGCGAGACTGTCCATGCCCGTATCGCCTCGTCTTTCATCAGCCCCGAACAGGCGGAAATCAACCTCAAAGAAATAGGAGAGGCTGATTTTGAAACCATTATGGAACGCGGCAAGCAGCGTTGGAACGAGGTTTTAGGGCGCATCAAGGTCGAGGATGATAATATTGACAACATGCGGACGTTCTACTCCTGCCTTTACCGTTCGGTGCTTTTCCCGCGCAGTTTTTTTGAGATCGATGCGAACGGCAAAATCGTCCACTACAGCCCTTACAACGGCGAAGTCCTGCCGGGATACATGTTTACCGATACCGGTTTCTGGGACACCTTCCGCTGCCTTTTCCCTTTCCTCAACCTGATGTATCCTTCTATGAACACGAAGATGCAGGAAGGTCTCGCCAATGCTTACAAGGAAAGCGGTTTCCTGCCTGAATGGGCAAGCCCGGGACACAGGGGTTGCATGGTCGGCAACAACTCCGCCTCGATAGTCGCCGACGCCTGGATTAAGGGCGTCCGCGGACAGGATATCGAGACGCTGTGGGAGGCTCTAAAGCACGGCGCCAACGCGGTGCACCCGAGCGTCAGTTCGACGGGGCGCCTTGGGTATGACTATTATAACCGGCTCGGCTACGTGCCCTACGACGTCAAAATCAATGAAAGCGCCGCCCGTACGCTCGAATACGCTTACGACGACTGGTGCATCTACCAACTCGGCAAAGCCCTCGGCAAACCCGCAAAGGAGATAGAGATTTATGCCAAAAGGGCGATGAACTACAAGAATCTCTTTGATCCGTCCCACAAGCTGATGCGCGGCAAGAACGCCGACGGCACCTTCCAATCGCCTTTCAATCCGTTGAAATGGGGAGATGCGTTCACGGAAGGCAACAGTTGGCACTATACATGGTCGGTTTTCCATGACCCGGCAGGACTGATTCAACTCATGGGCGGCCGTGACGAGTTCAATGCCATGCTTGATTCAATCTTCAACGTCCCGCCAATCTTCGACGAGAGCTACTATCGCGCCGTAATCCACGAAATTCGCGAGATGCAGATAATGAATATGGGCAATTACGCCCATGGCAATCAGCCTATTCAGCATGTTATTTTCCTTTACGACTACTCCGGCCAGCCATGGAAGGCGCAATATTGGCTGCGCGAGGTGATGGACAAGCTCTACAACCCGCATCCCGACGGCTATTGCGGCGATGAAGACAATGGCCAGACCTCGGCATGGTATGTCTTCTCGGCGATGGGTTTTTACCCCGTCTGCCCGGGTTCCGGCGAATATGCTATCGGGTCGCCTCTATTCAAGAAGTTGACAGCTTATCTCGAAAACGGCAAGCAGATCGTAATCAATGCGCCTGCCAACAACCCGTCGAACCGCTACATCGAAACCCTGTCCTTCAACGGACAGCCTTATTCGCACAACTATCTCAAACACACAGACTTACTCAACGGAACTGTTTTGGATTTTCAAATGTCGCAGACACCAAACTTTCTACGCGGAACAGAAAAAGACAGTGCACCGTACTCGTTCTCGGAGGAGGCTAAAATCCGTTAGGATAATACAGGCGTCAATCCGACATCTCTGTTTTAGAGATGATTTGAAGTAATTTATAAGACACATCTAACCCATCTGCCGGAGGATTGGTCAAATGTGTCTTTAATACTTTTAACCGGTACTCAAACCCGACTTCGTAGTTGAAACCTTCAATCCCATTTATCGGAAGTGTTTGCCAATAACTCGCATTATCTTCTTTAATATTAATACCTTCCCTGAGCGAACTTTCTCCCCACAGAATATATTTAGCGTACTCGTGTGAAACCGTAAGAAAAACGGTTTCTGTTCGATCTCTATTCCCATCTTTTTCGCATCCTGCGATTAAAAAAAGAGTAACGAATAAAATCATGTAAAATCTTGTCATAATAATAAAATTAAATAGTTATTTATTGATATACCGCACAAGTATCGCGTTACCCTACCAAGCGCGTTTTTCAGATACTGAAGACTCCGTCAATCTATTTCGAATTGTATAGCAAAGTCATCCCACGACATTTCTATTTCCGTATATGCGTCGGAAATTTTACCGCTTACTACTCCGTCAGACAGTTTTAGAACGGAATAATGACAGCCAAGTGTCATGTAGTCATCTGCTTTTTCATAAGGATTACTAAGCAACACGTCATCGCCGAAACCACGGGCTAACTGTTCATCTATCAGATATAAATTTATATCTCTTCTAACGCAAAATATTGATAATCACGTGTTAATGTCTGCAGAAATGTTTCATTATCAAGATTGGACGTGATGTTGAGAAATTCCTTGGCTTTTGTCGCGAGGGTTTCGAGGCGTCGAGGGCGATTATCATCGAAGCGGGTCAGGGCTTCGTTAATAATGTTTACCTGTTCAAGCGAAAGATTCTCCGCCTGCGGAAAGACCGGGCGGTAGGTGCGGCTCAGGTGATTAAACTCATCAAGAGACACGTGTATGCGGTGGTAATCACGTTCTTTTATTACTATTGTGCCCGCAGCCAAGTCGCCAAGGCGCTGGTTGTGCCCGTTCAGGAGCATTACGAGAAGACCAATCCAACTCATCCACACATCCACGATGAGCAGCATCCAACGCATGAGATAAGCGCCGACGGTCGGAGTTGTGCCGTCACGCATCACTACACGCATACCGAAAGCCATTTTACCAAGTGAGCGGCCGCGGTTAAAAGTCTCGAAAAGAAACGAGTAGAACACAGCAGGCATTAAGAAAAGAAATATACCCACAACCATGTAATCATTATTATTGAATAAGATGTACAGTTTTGTCTTGTCGATAAGTTGATACAATCCGTACATATACGCAAAAATTATCAGATAGTCGATTATCCGCGAAAAAATACGCTCGCCCACTCCGGCCGGCGTCTGGTCGATTTGGACATACTGACTTGTAATAATTCTCGATTCTGCCATAATAAAGTTTGAAAATTTATGCAAATTTATTACTTTTGCCCGAAATTACATAAAATAATGAAGGAAATTTCGTTCATTCGTCAAAATATTGAGAAATGGAAGTCGCTACAGAAGACTGTTGATGAGGCCTTGCTGCACAATCCCGGCGAGCTTGCCGACGCTTATATAGAGATTACTACGGACTTGTCGTTTTCACGGTCTCACTATCCTAAATCGCGAATAACGATTTACCTCAACAACCTTGCTTCGGCGCTTCATAACTTGCTGCATAAGAGCAAGAAAGAGAAATATTCGCGCTTGCTGACGTTCTGGACGCAGGAGATACCCGACGTGATGTACCTCGCACGGCGCGAACTGCTATACTCGTTTATCGTCTTTGCCGTCTGCGTTGCTATCGGCGTGGTCTCGGCCTTGAACGACAATTCGTTTGTCCGACTTATCCTCGGCAACGGTTATGTGGACATGACTTTGCGCAACATCGAAAACGGCGAGCCGATGGCCGTTTACGGCAATTCACGATCGACGTCGATGTTCCTCATGATTGCTTACAACAACATCAAAGTCTCGTTCATCGTCTTTGTCCTCGGGCTGTTTACGGGCTTCGGGACAGGCTTGGCGCTGTTCCAGAACGGCGTCATGCTCGGGGCGTTTCAAACATTTTTCTTCCAATACAACCTTGGCGCCGAATCCATGCTGGCAATCTGGCTTCACGGCACTTTCGAGATTTCGGCTATTATCATAGCAGGAGCTGCCGGCTTCTGCATGGGTAACGGCTGGCTTTTCCCCGGAACCTATTCGCGCGGATATGCTTTCAAACGAGGCGCCAAGCGAGGTTTAAAGATTATCGCCGGATTGATTCCGGTGTTCCTGACGGCGGCTTTCATCGAAAGTTTCCTGACCCGACATACCGAATATTCGACCGGCATACGCCTCGGAATCATATTATTTTCAGCCATTTGCGTAATCACTTACTATGTCATACTACCTCAATTAAGAAACAATGGAAAATCAAAGACAACGGATTGAATTATACCGTCAGAGAACATTTTCGGAAAAATTGAACGCCACGTTCGACTTTATCCGCGAGAACTGGAAGCCGCTTCTCAAGTACTCTTTCTACTTGATAATGCCGATATGCTTAGTGCAAACCTTCGCGATGAATAGTGTCATGTTCGGGATAATAGACTCGACGGGAGGCAGGCTCGTCGGTTCGTCGGCCGACTTAGCCGTCAATGGCGGCATTTTCGTAATTTGCTGTATGATAGGCATGTCGTTGCTGTCAGGCCTTATTTATGCGATGATGCAAACTTACTCGACACGCACGGACGGACTTCAAAATGCTGTTTTCAGCGATTTCAAAGAGCATCTTGTCCGTAACGCGCTAAGGTATCTTGGACTTAATTTGCTGATAATCATGTTCGCCGCTCTGTTAGCCGCCATGACAGTCTCTTTCGCCACATTGATTTCTCCTGTCACGCTATCTATTACTGTCCCGATTATCCTCTTATTTACATTCCTGATGATTCCGTTGGTTCTCATATTCCCGACCTACCTGTTCGAGCGTTACATCACAGTCTTAGGAGCAATCAAAAAAGCCTGGAAATTAGGCATTTCGTCATTCTGGGGAATGTTAGGTTTTTTAATCGTGTTGTATTTTATCGCTTCCGTAATACAATCCGTCACGATGGTTCCATGGTACATATTATTAGTGATAAGTTCCATATTTTCAAATTCTTCCGATCCGGGTATTACGCAGTCGATATTCTACAAGTTCGGCGCCTACGTCTTCGGCCTCATACAGTCCTACGGAAATTATGTATCCATGATGATAGGGGTAATCGGTCTTGCGTTCCAATATTTTCATGCACGTGAAAAAATCGAGGGAGTAACGATAGAATCCAATATCAACAATTTCAGCCAATTATGATTCATAAAGCCGACAGCATCATCTACGACGTCGAGAAAATCGCACGCTACCGGGCGGACGGTCGGTTCGATTACAATTCGCAATTCGACGCGCCCGACATATCGTGGTTTGAGATGCTGTCGCGCTGGTTCAACCGTTTCATAAATTCGCTGTTTTCGGGAAGCGTCGGACAGAACGTGACCACCCCGATAATGGTCATCGCCTTCATTACAGCGCTTGTTGCCGCATTGTATTTCCTATATAAGAAACGCCCCGAACTGTTCATGCGATCACGTAAAACAAAGCCGGTAGAATATGAAGTTGAGGAAGAAAATATTCATGAAATCGACTTCGGGCATGACATTTCGGCAGCTCTCGACAACTGCGACTACCGGCTTGCCGTCAGACTCATTTATCTGCACACGCTTCGACTCCTGTCGGATAACTACCTGATAATATGGCAAATACATAAGACGCCTACCGAATACATCTACGAAGTCAGCGACAATGATTTGAGGCAATTTTTCCGCGAACTGACTAATATATTCCTGCACGTGCGCTACGGCAACCGCCTCGCAAGCCTCGACATCTGTGAAACGATGCGGGATCTGCAGACCGCAATGCTTAATATCATAAAAAGCAACGTATGAAAGGAAGCAGGCTTTATATAATGATTCTTGGCGTTTTACTCGTTGTTATTTTCCTGTTCGAGTACTACGCTCCGAAAGAATTTGTCTGGAGGCCGACTTACGACCACCGCGACAAGGAACCTTTCGGCAGTTTCATTTTCGATGACATCGCATCCACTTCTTTACGAGATTATCGCGTTGTTGACCGCACTTTCTATCAGATCTTCAAGGCCGATTCCACAGCCGCACCACGAGCTTTCCTGTTGACCGAAAACAATCTCCGATTCAGCGAAACCGACGTCGAAACACTCTATAAAATGGTGCATCTCGGTAACAGGATTATGATTTGCACCGAAAATTTTCCCTACGAACTGCACGACACACTGCGTTTCGGAGTCGATTACGAGTGGTACGACGAAATTAAGGAATCTATTTACAACAATCTGGAACGCGATAAAATCTACTTCGGCAAGGACACGCTCAACTTTGACCGCATCTATAATGTTTATCCTCAGATGCATCATCGGAGTATCATTCTCGGCGCTGAAAAAAGCATCCGTGACGAAGAAACAGATGAATATATCCACAAATATTTCCCTCTTAACTGCGATTCGTCGGAAATACTTGCATGGAGTCTTAAAGGCGAGGAATATTACAAGCCACTTGTTGTGCGGACGTACATCGGCAAAGGCGAGATAATTCTCGTGTCCACGCCGCTAATGTTCACGAACTACGGCATGTTGGACGGCGACAACGCCTCTTATGCGTTCAGGGTCATGTCCGAGTGCTTCGGCGACATGCCTGTGACGCGCATTGAAGCCTACGGCAATCACAGCGAGGAACCCGAAACACCGCTTCGTTACATACTTTCGGAGCCTCCGATGCTCTGGGCTATTTACAGCGGCATGACGCTCCTGATACTGTTCATGTTCTTCACCTCCCGGCGCCGACAACGAGTTATTCCGGTCGTCACGACGCCTCCCAACCGTACTTTCGGCTTCATGCAACTCATCAGCAACCTCTATTTTCAGCGTCACGACAATGCCGAGATACTGAAAATGAAATATATGTATTTTTGTGCCGAAGTAAAGCGACTTATCGGCGTTGACTTGCAGGAAAATACTGCGGAAGATGCCGATTATCAGAGGCTTTCCGACAAAACAGGCATGGATGCAAAGCTAATCGGCAACCTGCTGGTAAACATTCGGGTAGCGATATACGGTTCAAACGCTAACGACCTCAAACTCAAACAATATATTGATGCAATGAACGATATTTTGAAAGCGATATAATATGGAAGCAAAAATTGAAACAATGGATTTGGCGCTTTTCACCGAAAAGGTCAACAAACTGAAAGAAACGATAGGCAGCGTTATTATCGGCCAGGAACGTAGTGTAGAGTTGATTTTGTCAACTATCCTGGCACGAGGGCATGTATTGCTCGAAGGCGTGCCCGGAGTGGCCAAAACGCTGCTTGCCAAGATGCTCGCCAAACTCGTCGATGCCGATTTCTCGCGCATACAATTCACACCCGACATGATGCCGTCGGATGTTCTTGGGACGTCGGTCTTCGACATGAAGAGCAGTGAGTTCTCGTTCCATCCCGGGCCTGTCTTCGCCGACATCGTGCTTGTCGATGAGGTGAATCGCGCACCCGCCAAAACGCAGTCCGCCCTATTTGAAGTCATGGAAGAACGGCAAGCTACCATCGACGGTATCGTCCACCCGATGAGCGCCATGTACACCATCTTAGCTACGCAAAACCCTGTTGAACAGGAAGGTACTTACAAACTGCCCGAAGCGCAGCTCGACCGCTTCATGATGAAGATCACTATCCCCTACCCTTCGTTCGACGAAGAAATCCGTATCCTTGACCGGCATAACCGGAACGCACGTTTGGCGAGGCTCGACGATGTGACTCCCGTGATCACGAAAAGCGAGTTACTGTCAATGTTCGGTTTTGCCGAGAAGGTCTATATCGAGGAATCGTTGTTGAAATACATCGCCTCGATTGTGCAGCAGACCCGTAGCAGCAAGGCCGTCGTTCTCGGCGCCTCGCCACGCGCATCGGTAGCCCTGCTGCAATCGGCAAAAGCCATGGCGTTATTGCAAGGCCGCGAGTTCGTCACGCCGGAAGACGTCAAGCAGGTCGCCCCGTTCGTGATTCAGCACCGCCTTCTTCTCAGCGCCGAAGCCGAAATGGAAGGGCACACCCCACTGAAAGTCATCCAGCGACTGATAGAAAAAGTCGAGGTGCCGAAATAGTTATAACTCGTCTTTTATCGTGTCGAACATGACATCCTTTTGCTTTGCGAAACGCTCTTCTTTTTGTTTGAGTTTTTCGCGGAAAGCGGCGGCTTGCTGCGGGTTCTTCAGTTTCTCGTAGCAGTATGCCGTCAGAAAATCTTCGGCGCGGCTGTCAATATCCTCCTCGTAAGGCTTTCCGGCGCCGAGATTTTCAGGCCAGAGCCGAGCTTTGTCAAGCTGCGTGAGAGCCTTGCTGTAATTACCGTTTTTGGCGCTCTGCAAAGCCTGATACAGCCATGCTTTGCGGTAAACAACCCTGCCTTCGACGCCACCTTCGCCCGGCAATACAGTCATCTTTGACAGATAATCGGCGCTCTGAGCATATTTTTTCAAATACAGCAACGCCGAAGCATACTTCAACCCGATAGCGTCGTAGTTGGGATATAACTTCCTGTATTTCACCGCATAATCATACATTTTGTCGTACTGCTTTGTCTGTTCGTAATACCTGATTAACTGCATTCCTACACGCCATGACGGATTGATTTTTTCCGAAGCGAGAAGGTCTTGCAGTTTTGCCTCATCGGTGCGATAGTTCGCACGGGTCAGGTAAAACGCATAGTCGTCGGGGATGTTGCCACATTCTTCGAGTAAGTCGCTCCCTTTTGCCTTATCGCCGAGAAAGGTCGTCAGAATAGCAAGGTAATATTTCATTTTCCAGCTATCCGACTGTGATACAGCCCATTTCAGCGCCGGCAGAGTCTCTGTCCGCGACGGTAACGCCTGATGGGTCGAAAGGGCTTCGGCTTTGGCGAGCATAGCTTTTGCTTCCGATGCTTTACCCTGAATATGAAGAATATACGCCGCGCGAATCAACCCGATGGCATTGCTGTCGGAAGGCGGAAGAGTCAACAGTTGATACGCTTCATCGAGGCATCCGGCGCTTTCGTACCAAGAAGCGAGTTCGGCAAGCGTCTCGTTAGGCAATTCGCAGCGTATCAGTCCCATAAACTCATCTATTTTCCCGTTTTGCAGATAACGCTCAAAACGGGATGTATGGTTCAGCGGATATTCACTTTCGATTATCCCGTAAATCTTTTCCGCTTCATTTGGTTGCGACATCTTCCTGTATGCCAGCATCTTAAGCGACAGAGCATCCTGATTCGAGGCGTCTCCGTTCAAGGCCTGCGAAGCATAGTGCAACACCTGTTTCCAGTCCTGTTTGCGTGCATATTCTTTGGCAAGGAGTATGCTCGCTGCGGTACGATGCGAGGCTGTCAATCCGGCTATGGAAAAACCGTCCATAGCATCGACCGAACGTCCCAGAAAGCTGTTTGCTAATCCGTACAGGATATTTCCATCGGGGTCGTAAGCATTGATTGACAGGATAATACGCGCAAGTGAATCGGCTTTGGCATACTGAGCGCGACGCAGGCAGACAGTTGCTAAATGCCTCAACGCAGGGATGGCATAAGGCTCTTTCTTCAGAGCTTCGCGCAGCAGAGTGTCGGCACGCTTTAAATCGTTGGCATACAAGGCCTGCTGACCCTGAATAAACAGTCCGAAATATGAATCCTTGTCGAAATCTTCGGGCGAGGTAACAGGGCGGCTAAGATTCCGGTCTTCGGGCGCTTCCGAATAAACCAAGAGCGGCTCCGCCGATGGGGATTTGCTAATCACCACTTTCAACTTAGCGCCTGCAGGCAAATCGGGAAGCGTCTCTTTCCATGTTTCCAACACATTAAGCGTCAGTTTTTTGCTGAATATTTCTTTCCCGTCGGCAGTAACAGTCAGATAATCATCTATTTTCTGCACCGGACAGAAGGCCAGCGTGCAGGAAGTTCCGTTTCTTACAAGGTTGAGCGCCCCCAAGGTGTTGGCTTTCACAGCGCCGCCAATCTCTTTTATCGGATACCAGTATTCCGTCCATCGGTCGGTGGCGTAAGGCTCGAAAGAGAACTGTTTGAACGGGGTGAAATCGCCATTAGCCTGATTATAAATGCGTCCGGACTGCAATTCAACATACTGCCCGTCGGTATCGCTAAGCAAATTTTCCCAAATCATACCCTGCCGCGACAGCCCCCAAATCCATATTTTCATGCCGGGTTTATCGCCGTAAGCAGAGTGATGAACCGAGCCAAGCTGTGAGTTGCGGTAGTAAGCGGCATAGAAATCGCTGTATTCGCCAAGCACGTGATAGGATTTGTACTCGCCGAAATCGTTGTTGGCATATTTCGAGATGTCGCGTCCCTGCTCGTTGACAGGCCAAGGATGCGCATCGCCGGGGTGACCGATATGATACTGTCCGGGGAAATACATCTCAAGGTCGTCGGTAGCCTTATAAGCCGCGTTCATCCAGTGATAATAGGGTCTGACAAGCGGTGTGGCGTTGTAGAAGGTCGTTTTTGTGGTGAGATAAGCCTTGTCCGGCGGCAGGTTTATCTCGACCTGCCACCAGGTATGGGTTATCAGTTCGAGCGAGGCGACATAGCAACTGACGCTGCCATCGACATTCTCGCGGATGAAGTAGTCCACAGGCGTAGCGGTTGTAGGCACGTGCCCTATCACGCCGAAATTGGCTTCTATGCCGCCCGAAGTCCACGGACCGCGCATAGCCACAAGACGGTATTTTGCCGCATGATTATAGTAAACAAACGATTCGCCGCTGCTTTTCTCAATAGCAGCCCAAATCTTACCGCCCTGCGACGGCATCACGGTTACCTTCAGATAAGGGTTTTCGAGCGTTACGCACTTCCAGTCCTGTTGCGTCCCTTTGTCGGAAAACTTGTCGAAACTGAAATACGGATAAATACTGCTTTCAGGCTGCGGCACAGGGTTCGGGTCGCTGAAAGGATAGGTGTTAAGACTTATAACATCCTCACGCACAGTAGCTTTCTGCGCCGTTGCATTAAGCGACAGCATCACTCCGAATGACGCTATTACTTTTGTTATCGAATTATTTCTCATTGCAAAAGTTGATTAATGTCCTTTATTCTCTTTCAAATTCTCTTCGTGTTTAGCGGTCTCGCGTTCTTCCCAGCCACTCTTGCCTTCGTCCATGTAAATCTCTACAAGCGAACGGGATACACGGTCGTCAACTTCTTCTTCCAGCTTGATTCTCAACGGGTTAGTGAGGCGTTTTGTCCATTCGAGAACGGGTTTCCACGGGGTATTCTTATCTATTTCATAAGTCAGGTATGCCCATTTCTCATGAAAATGGCTGCCTTTCAGCGCAGGAATAGTCTGCTGCATGTTCGAGGCGAGGAAAGTGAGCGACAGGGCGCGTGTCCAGTAAATCCACGGACCGGCCGTGATATAGAAATACGGATTCAGCAGGCTTGTACGCGATTCAAGCGAGGCGTTCGAGTATTCGAGGTTGATACCGGCAAAGCCAATACCTGTCTGCTCGTTGTAGAACGTTATCCACGGCACGTCGGCTTCCATCTTCAGGTCTGTGAGGTCAGGCATATTCACGACATCATAGGTCATCACTTTATCGCGAATAATGTCGTACCATGCGGCATGAGTGATAAGCTCGCGTTTAATCACTATCTCGGCGTTGCGCAAAGCAAGCGTTTGTACAGTCTCGTTGATACGCATATCGGTTGTCGAGAAGAAATACGGCACGCCGGGGAAAAAAGTGTAGCGCACAGCGGCATCGACTTCCGGCATGTTACGCAGATTGCCCCAGAACTCGCCGGTCGCCATCACGGGGCCTGATATGGAATATTTGTTCTGTTCAAGTTTCCAGTCGGCGGTATGCGTCCATGCGCGGGGCGGCACGTAAATGCCGGGATTCCAGTGGATTGCACCGTTAGTCTCCATTCGGTGAAACAGCGGATTCGACGGATTGCTTTTAAGGGTAATCTCGTCGATATGACCGGAATTGGGATGCATGATAATGTTAAGATAGTCATTATCAACGGTTAAACCGGGCAATTCGCCTTGCACTTTCAGGTCTGTTGTCCAGGCTTTGTTCATCGCTTTCGGGTTGTTGTAATACACTAAAAAGACTTTGCTTGACTTGGCGGGGACATCGGCGAGAAAAGCCAGTTTACATGTTACTGTCGGCATCCAGAGCGGTATCTGGCGTTGCGGCTGACCTTCTTCGACAGGCGAAAGGTCGTCTTTTTCTGTATTTTTCTGAATATCAAATACTTGACATGGCACTTCGGATATGCTGTAATCTTTCGGGTCAACGGCCACGACACGCAGTTCGCGCTTCAGGTCGGTCATCTCGTCGGGATAGAACGGCAAAAGCACCTCGACAGCCTCTTTCGTGCGGTCTATACCGGCAGTTTCGCTCAACACTATTGATTTGTATGATTTCCATGCCGGGTCGTAAACAGCGACGCCTTCAGGCGCTTTCACGCTCGCTTTCGACGAGATGATTTTGTCGCTCGGCGACTGTTTAACCGACTTTTTCATCCTTACCTTAACCTCAATGGTATAGGTCTTTCCGGGTTCCCACTTTACCCAAGCAGTGATAAACGGGTTCTTATACAGCGTGTTATCCTGCGACAAAGCATAACCCGACGGCGGACGGTGGATAAACCCCGGTTTGTCGGCTTCTTCTTTGACATCGCCTTTGTAGAGGTTGACAAAACGCAGGGTCTTGCCGTCAACAATGGCTTCCACCTCTATTATCGAGGCTTCGGGCAGCTCAAGGTCGGCTTTGAAATGATAGAACGGAATAGACGGATAAGGATAACCAAGCTCTATATTGCTTATCTTCAACGTCGGAGCGGCGTCCTTGGCGCTCATACCAAGCGCTGCGCCGCAAAAACATAATAACACAAATAATCTATTCATAATTGATTGTTTTTATAGTTTTACCTTTCTGTTATAAGATTTCTGTCTCTCAGAGCCTGCAACGCTTTCTGCCAGCTTCCGGCATCAGCCCACATGTAATAAGAGAAATAAGTAGTGGTGCGCATGAACATCGGCGTCCATGGCTGGAACTCGGCATAATAATAATGCGCGTCACCATTTGCGGGGTGATTCATCCACATGTGCAGGAAAAATGGACGGTTTACGGGATATGCGCTCACAAAGCCGATGTCTTCAACCGTGTCGTAAGCGCCGTTCCAGCCTTCTTTCAGTATCAGTTTCCTGCCGAAGAAGCGTTCCATCTTCATGCGGTATTCTTTCAGCCCGTCGGTTTCGGGAATAACAAACACATCTTCGGGACCATGCTTCTTACCGACCTCGTAAATCGGCTGCGGGCCTATCACATTCAGCTCGGGATTAATCATTTTCAGTGCATAACGCGCCTCAAGCAACGGAGTGTTGCCATAGAGCGTATAGACTTTCTCAATGCTGTTGCCGAAGTAATTTGCCGTCATCTTCACACTTACATACTCGCCTTCGTTTTTCAGAACTTCGGCTTTATAAATCTTGTGTGTCTCGATGCTCGGCTGTCCGAGGAAATCTTCAAAGCCGCCGAAAGGATAGAAACCGCGTTCACGATATGGACGGCGGTCGTCTTCAGGCTTTTCAGGCCACAGTTTGAACAGCACGTTGTCGTTCTTTTTCTTTACGAAATATTCTATCACGCGCGCGCCGGTACAAATCAGCGTAGCTCTTACCTGCTCATTTTCAAGGATATATTCATCTATGCCATCGCCGTTGATGTCTGTTTGGGTCAGTTTAGCCGTACCCTGAACATCTTCGATGCCGAGCTGTGTTTTGAAAGTAAGTCCGAGCGCAGAAGTAATAACATTGTAGCTGCCTGCGGGTAATTTGAGTTCAAACTCGGCGTCGCGATATTCGCCTGTGGGTATCTCAAGCTGCTGCTCGCTTTCATAAACGCTTTTGCCCTCGCTGTCGTTCACCGAAATCTTCACGGGGACACTGGTTTCCGCCGAGAAATTATGCACCGTTACGGGGAATTTCGTTCCCGACGAAACGCCGTAAAGCAGTTCGTGTCCGGAGATGGCAGGCGGCAGTTCGAGCAAGGCCACTGTCGATTTGACAGTCTTTCCGCCCCAATCGGCAGTGAATGCCACTACATTGCGACGATTCATGGCTTCGGCCGAAGTCTCCAGACTGAAATTCAGCACCTGAGTAGCGCCGGCGGCAAGGTTGAGCGTTATCTCCTTCTCGCCTTTATATGTGAGTTGCGGCGGTATGTTCACCTTAAGAGTGGCTTTGACCGCTTGAGGGTAAGTATTTGTAACTGCAAGCGATACGGTATTGCCTTTCGCAGTCGTTTCGAGGTTGATTCGGTCGCCGAAATATTCCTCGGCATAAACCCTGTCGAGAACAAGCAACTGCAACGTTTGGCGATATTGAGCTGCGCCCATAACGAAACCGCCTTCTGTGACGGCTGCCGAGCGGCGGCTCATGATGTCGTCCCACATCGCTTTGCTGTCGAACGTTTCACCTTTTTTGTTGAACAGCACCATAAACGGCACCGCGCCCGAAAGCAGGTCGCCTGTAGTCAGTATGAACGGCTTGTCTTCTTCGTTGATTTGACGCGCGTTGCCGGGAGTGGCAAAATATCCGTCGTAAGCCAACTTGTCGGAATCGGCTTTATTGTCATACACTCTGCGGAAGACATATCCGTCTTTAGAATGAGCATAATCTATCCAGTCCTGAGGTTTAAACATCATCTGCACCTGCAGGTCGTCATAAGTTGAGCAACGATATACGGGAGTGCTCCCCACATCGGTAACTATCGGCAGACCGCTCTCGGCAGCCCAGCCTGCTATGTCGTCTTTCGCAAGAAACTCCATATAGCCATCGAACACAAACCATGAGTTGCCCTCGTTAAGCCCCCGTCCCATAACGTCTATCGGCGTTCCGGGCGTGCAGGTTACGGATTTAATCAGCGTTGCGGCAGCAAACCATCCGCGCTTGAGGTCATATTCGGCAAGGGTTTTAGCGGCGTTTTCCAGCAAAGCGCAGAAAGAATCAAGCTGTTCGCCGGTATGACCAACAACTGCATAAATGCTGTTCTTGCCGCGTTTCACCACGAAAGCATCAACTGTGGAATAGCCTTCTAAAGCGGTCTGATGTCCGCCCGCGCAGCATGGGAATATGTTTTTGGCATCAGACGACAGCTTTTTGCCAACGTCTGAATCGGCGCCGGCAAGAACTAAGACATTGCCTTTTTTCAAAGCCTCATTGAGCGCCTGCTCGGTCGGGTTCTCAAGCGTGGCGTAATCGCCGCCGGTTATTACTGCATTGACAAAGCCTTCCTGCACGCGCAGACCGGGCAGTCCGAGCTGCTCGGCGATGTCGGCTTTGACCTGCGCTATGGCAGCGTTGATGTCGGGGATGTTCATTTTAAAAAGATTGCCGTAGCGGTAACGATGCTGATAGACGTCCTGCCAGTGGGTAGTGTATCCGTTGAAACGGAAGTCATTGACTATTGCGCCGTTGGGAGCGGAAGTGGCACACGATGTTCCGCATTTTGAGGCATCCGCGCCGCCTTTACCGGTGCAGGAGATCATAAGGCAACTTGCTGCTGCTGTTGCCGCAAGAAAGGTGATAATTGAATTTAACGTTCTCATAGCTTGAAATTTTATTTGATATTTGGGGACAAAAATAATAAAAAAATCTTTTTCGCCATAAAATAATGCGAAAAAAGAATCAACCAAAACAGAGAGCCTCTCATGGAGAGACTCTCTGTGAATGGTCATAGAAAAGAATGGGTTTAGAAGTTAGGGCCTCCCGTATCCCACCACAGTCTGGTGCTTATCAGGTCGGGGCCTCCGAGTTTCTGCGTTGCATCGGCTACTCCCTGCGGGTTGTTATTGCGCTCGGCAGTAACGAATGGCATACGTTTGAGGAAGTCGTCGGCTGCAATCACACCCCAATCGGCATTACTGTCGTTACGTGAGTTGTACGGCAGTTTGGGATAGCCTGTGCGGCGATGGTCAACCCAGTTCTCAATAGAGTTCATATAACCGGCAATCCATTTCTGGGTCATGATACGCTCCAATTTTTCTTCATTTGAAGCCGATTCATCCCATTTAACGGTAATCTCCATTCTGGAAATGAAATCATTGCGATGGTCTATCGGGTCAATGTAATCTATCGGCGTTGAGGTATTGTCGGCAAGATATTCGTCCACGCCTTCGGCTTTCCATTCCGAGAACGAGTTACGCACGCCGTTCTCATAGTTGTCTTTAGCCGAGCCTGCGCCGTTCCAGCCGCGCAGGGCGGCCTCCGCCAGATTGAACAGCACATCGCTCGAAGTGAGCAGCGGGCGCTTAGTCCAGCTGCGCAGAGCAGTGTTCATGTGCGAGAAGCCCAGGCGGTCGTCTTTAACTTCCACCCATGCGCCGCAGCGGATGCCCTTGTACATATAATCGGGATGGTCGCTGCAGGCGGCTTTGTTGGTAGCCTCGTCGAAATACTTTGATATACGACCGTCCTTGTAGCCTATCAACACCGATTCCATAGTAGCGCTCATGCGGGTGTCGTCCCACTCAAAGTCTATAATCGAGGGCGGGAAAGTTGCCCCGTAGAGCGAGGTGTACATGTTGTTGTCGTTAGTCAGAATCAGACCTGCAGGATCGCTGATAGCCTTTTCTCCCTGAGTTTTAGCTAATTGAGGAGATACTTTTGAGATACGGATTGCTAATTGCAGACGCAAACTGTTGATATAACGCATCCATTTCCTCATATCGCCGCTGTAGGTGGCGTCGAAATTTACCAGACCCGGATAGTCGGGATTAGCGCTGAAGACTTTCATTATCTCGTCCAATTCGCTGAACCAGGTGTTATACAGCGTTTCTTCGCTGTCGTAGAGGATAACATCTTCGGGCGAACCGTAATTGGAATAGATAAGAGGACCGTGATAGGCCGACAGACGTGTCATGGAGGTAATCTGTATCAGTTTTGCCCACGAAGCAAATTCGGGATATCCGCCCTCTTCGGCTATCTGTATTACCTGACGCGAGGGCGCCATGATATTTGTGTACTGATTGCTCCAGAACGAGTTCCATGTGATGTAATAAGTAGTATTGTTCCTGCCGCTGACAAACGGCGTAGGAGTGCCGAGATGACGTATATACGTATCGTTGACCAAGTTATGCTCAACCTGCCATGCAAACAGGTTATACAACATGGAAGGATAGAAAGCGCCTACATTGTTAAAATCCTGTTCGAGCATCTTGTCGGTAACTCCGTAAGGATTTGTATTAAATTCTTCCCAACCCGAAGTACAGGCTGTCAAACCAATGATTGATATTATTATAAACTTTTTCATATCGTTAATATTTAGAATGTTACGTTAAGATTGAAACCAATAGACCGTGAGCCGGGCCAGTTGAAGTTATCATACGACTGGAAGTTGCGACTTGTCTCGAATGCCAGTTCGGGGTCAAACGGCGATTTGTTGACAAAGAAGAACAGGTTTTGCGCTATCAGCGACAGCGTAGCGTAGTCGAGCGGAAGTCCCATCTTCTTGAAATTCAGACGGTAAGAGAGCGCCACCTGACTTAGTCGGACGTTAGTGCGGTCAAAGACGTATGCTTCGCCCACACCGTTGCGGTCGCCGATAGAAGTGTACCACAGTTTCGGGTCTATCTGCGTGACAGCCTGACCGTTACGTACGGCGTTGATTATCTCATAACCTCTGTCGCGGGCTTCGGCCGAGCGTTTCGACACACCGTAGCCGTCGAGCATTGATTCGGTCTGGCTGAACGTTACGCCTCCGAACTTGCCGGAAATGAGGAAACTGAGCGAAAAGTCTTTATAATCAATCGTATTGTTCCATCCCAGAATCCATTTCGGTTCAAGGTTGCCGATTTTTTCCGTTGTCTGGGTTTTCAGGGGCACCCCTGTGGCGTCGTCGAGAATGATTCTGCCTGCGTCGTCGCGGAGATATTTGTAAACCCAGATGTCGCTGATAGAACCGCCGGCTTCAAACTTCGATTCGTAACCTTCCGTGCCGCCCGTGCCGATAGGATTCTGCAGGTCTTTGTGCAGGCGTACCACCTTGTTGCGGTTATGAGAATAGTTGAACGCAGATTCCCATGTCCATTCACTGGTTTTTATCGGCACTATGCGCAGCGTGGCCTCAATACCCTGATTCACAATCTTTCCGGCATTGACATAATAAGATGTATAACCTGAGCCTGCGAGAGCCGGTAGCGAGATAAACTGGTTCTGACTGTTGATATAATAATATGTAAAGTCAAGTCCCAGACGGTTGTCGAAGGTGCGCAGGTCGATACCGAATTCGGTACTCTTTATCATCTCCGGTTTCATGGTGGTAAACGGCATGACCGTGTTGCGGCTGATACCGTTTGTGGCATTGATTGAATGTTGCGGATTGACAACGTTGAAAGGTACCTCATTACCGACAATGGCGTGCGAGGCTCTTACCTTGGCAAAGTTGATTGCTTCCGGCATCGAGAACATCTCATTGAGTATCAGCGTCAAACCGAATGAGGGATAGAAATATGATTCATTACCCGTTCCCGCAAGGCTCGATGCCCAGTCGTTACGTCCGGAAAGGTCGAGGTAAATCATGTCGCGGAAGCCAAAGGTAAGGCTGGCAAACAGTGATTCCTTAATCAGACGCGAAGAGAAAATGGAGTTAAACTTCTGGTTGGTAGGCAGGTTCTGGAACTCGAAGATATTGGGATACAACAGGTTTTGCGAGCCGCCGCCACCACTACCGTACGAGCGTGTGTTGATGGTGAAACCGTCGCCGTAAACGCTGCGCTGATAGCTTGCTCCGGCTACTGCGTTGAGGCTGAAGTCGCCGAATTTGTCGTTGTACGTCATAATAGCGTCCGCATAACTCACATTGTCTTTCGACTCCTCATAGTCGTAACGACCGTTGGTGGGGGTCGTTGTGGCGTTGGATGTAGCTGCGTGTTTGCGTTCATAAACGCGCGTTGTGTAGTCGTAGTTGCCGCGTAATGCAAGACTCAGTTTTTCGCTGAAATCGTAGTTCAAAGCAACGTTGCCTATCAGGCGTTTTGTGTCTTCGTCGCGAGGCTGTTTATTCAGTATCCACCACGGATTCGACTGGTGGTGGTCCTGTACAAACCAGTTCTGCACATACATGTTGCGTTCTTCGCTCCACAACTGATATTCTTTGAAATCGTTGATGTTGCGGTCGCGCGGGAAGAAATAGATTGCCGTCAGCGGATTGAGATAATACTGTGCGGGCTGACGGTTGTGCAGTTTCTCTGCCGAAACGCGGATGGAAGACGTCAGTGTCAGTTTGTCGTTCAGGAACTTAGCGCTTTCACGCAACGTGAAATTGTGCTTCAGGTATCTGTTCGTAGGACTTGTGCCTTCCGACAGCACGTTACCGTACGAGAAGAACGTGGTCATCTTGCTTGTGCCGCCACTGACAGAGAAACTGTTTATCTCGCTGAAACCGGTGTCGAAAAAGTCTTTCACGAACTTATCGTCGTAATTGCCGGCGTCGTACGACCAACTTTCCTTGGCGCCGTTCACACTGCCGTATTTAAACTGCAGTTCGGGCAGATAGGTTACGGTCTCGAAGGTCGTTCCGGTATTGAAATTGACCGTTACCTTGCCTTCTTCGCCTTTCTTTGTAGTGATGACCACAACGCCGTTGGCGCCCTGGCTTCCGTACATGGCTGCTGCGTTCGAGCCTTTAAGGATTGTGATGCTTTCGATATCGTCGGGGTTAATCTGCGAGAGACCGTCGCCCATATCATAAGCTTCCATACCGCCTGCGTAGGAACGGCGGTTGTTTGCCATCGGCACGCCGTCTATCACAAACAACGGCGAACTTGAACCCGACAGCGACTTGTTACCGCGCAAGAGCATCTTTGTAGAGCCTCCGGCGCCCGAAGCGCTCTTTTTGATTTCTGCTCCCGCCATCTTGCCCGACATCGCTGCGGCGAAATTGATGTCGCGCACTTTCAGCAGCTCTTCCGACGAGACCTGCTGCTGGGCATACGTCAGCGTCTTCTCCTGACGACGGATACCGAGAGCGGTGACAACCACCTCCTCCAGCACCTGAGTATCTTCCAGCAGCGTCACATTGATATGCGTCTGGCTGCCTACGGAAATCTCCTGCTTGACGTACCCGATGTACGAAATCTCTAATACGGCATTGTTGCCGACCGACAAACTGAAATTCCCGTCCGGATTGGTTGTAACACCATTGGTCGTTCCTTTCTCAACAATGTTGGCGCCTGCTACAGGATCGCCCAAGGCGTCCTTCACCGTTCCGCTAATTTGCTTCTGTGCATACACAGATAGCGAACCAACAAGGATACATGCCGTGAAAAATATTCTTCTCCATGTATCCGCCTTTACGAAAATCATTTCCTTCTTCATCTTCATAGAAAACTTTTAATTAATATT
>JAISUX010000136.1 GCA_031271805.1 Tannerella sp. | reverse complement strand
CAATCACCTATCTGATAGGTGCGTGTATTGACGCTACCGATTACGAGATGAGCAACGACGAGGCTTGCGACATCTACCGCAAACCCGAAGTAAAAGAGATTTTCGAGCGGTACGGCACCGAAATTGAGGGCGACCCGCGAGAATGGCAACTTATCGAGGAACTTGCACCGTTCTTCGAACAGTATAAAACCAAAGATGTTGTATATTAAATAGTTACCGTTATGAAACGGTTAATAATATTATTAGCTTTGTTTTATTGCATCAATCATCGTTTTTCTTCATTCTAACATATTCAACCACATTGTCGCTTACCAAATCTACGTTTTCCCATTCTTCACGGTGTTTGTAGCGCCGCTTGAAATTCTCTGCCTGCTCGAAAATTTCTTTATACACCTCGTCGCGGTCAACAGGAGGGTATTTGTGTTCCGCAAGGGCGATTATAAGGTCGGCTTTCAGTTCTGCTTTAATGTCGTCGCGCTGATCCCATGCCGTATATTTCATTTTGTCGTCAACTATTGACTTGACTTTCCTTGCCAGCACAACAAGTTTGTCTTCAGGGTATTCAAATTCATATTTAACAGTCAGATATTTAAGAATATCGTAAAACGCTTTTTCCTCATAATCAATGCCCATAGTCTCGAATGACTGTTTTTCCGTTTTTAGTTCATCAACAAGATTTATGATTTTGTCGGTAAACTCTTCCAACACTTCGCTTACCAAAATATCCTGTTCTGTACGGTCATTGTATGCGTCCACAAGAGCTTTGAATTTTTTTGAGAAATCAATACCCTGTATTTTGTTAACTTTTTTGAAATCGTCAATCTCGCGGGCAAGCAGCTGTTGAAGCAACTTTATTTTAGTATTAGGCAATTTGATTTTCAGTATTTTATCCAGAAATGCGGGATTAAAAATATTCGTTTCTTTCGATTTGTCGCCTATTTTCAGAATTTCTTCAACGCCATCGCTTTGCAAAGCCTCATGAATCATTGAAGCAACCACGCGATTCATCTGTTCGGCGTCGGGTGCATTGCCTTTGGTCAGTTTATAGATTATCGAACGGATGGCAAAATAAAAATGCGTCAGGTCGCGTTCGTGGTCGGTAAACGCTTCACGGTCGCCGGCACAAATATCATACGCCGCCCGTAGCCGTTTGCAGTGTTCCATAAATCGCTGCTCGAACTTGTTGGTCTTAAGTACATACTCCGCTCCAAGATTCAGTATTTGAAGGCGTTCCAAAGGCGTACCGGTAAAATATTTTGAAATGTCGAAAGCGTGAAACATCTTGTTGAGAATGTCCAATCGGTCTTTTACGACGGTAACAGACTGTTGTATTTCCTCAAAATTGCGCGTACCGGTAAGTCCGCCGTATTGCGCCAGAGCCTGATTCATCTTTCGCTTAATACCAAGATAATCAATTACTAAACCCTTCTTTTTAATGTCATATTTACGATTAACCCGCGAAATTGTCTGAATAAGTGTGTGTTTCTGCAATGGCTTGAATACATACATTGTGTCGAGCGAAGGTACGTCAAAACCGGTAAGCCACATATCCACAACGATAGCAATTTTGAAATTCGACGCATCGTTTTTAAACTGACGATCAAGTTGTTTGCGATATTTCTTTGAGCCAAGCAAGTCCCATAGCGTTGCTTCGTCATCATTTCCGCGTGTCATCACTAATTTTATACGTTCAATAGGAAACAGTTCGCGTTTTTCGCTTTCTTTCAGACTGTCAAAATCTTGCGCCATAATCGGTACATTCCATTCGGGTCGCAAGGCGATAATTTCCTTATATACAGCGTATCCAATCTGTCGTGTGGGGCATACAAACATTGCTTTTTCGGCAACAGTAGCCTTTTCATTGATGCGGTTTTCGTAATGCGAGATAAAATCTTTGGCGATAGTCCTTAAAATGTCAGGATCAGACAGGATGACGTTCATAGAGGCTACAGCCCGTTTGCTCGCTTCTATCTGGTATTCGTTAGTGCCTTCGGCTTCGGCTTGTTCGTAATAATCCTCTATTTCACGCAGTTTGCCTTCGTCGAGGATTACCTTTGCCGCACGACCCTCATACACAATCGGCACTGTAATATCGTCATCAACAGATTCCACCATCGTATAACGGTCAATAACATCGCCGAAAACGTCTAAGGTGGCGTCAACAGGCGTACCTGTGAAGCCTACATAAGTAGCGCCCGGCAGCGAATCGTGCAGCCATTTGGCAAATCCGTAGCGCGTTTCAACGCCTTGGGCTGTCATCACAAGTTTTTGGTCAAGATTGATTTGCGAGCGGTGCGCCTCGTCCGAAATACAGATAATATTCTGTCTGTCAGACAATAACCCGGCTGATTCAGTGAACTTATGAATCGTAGTCAAGAAAACGCCGCCGCTCTCGCGACCCTGCAAATAGTCTTTCAGTTCGTTGCGGCTTTCAACGCTCTTAATCATAGCATCACCTATGAACGTTTTTGCCTCGACAAACTGTTCCGACAGCTGGTCGTCCAAATCCGTTCGGTCTGTAATCAGCACAATAGTAGGGCTTCCTAATTCTTGGCTTTTCATCAGTAAGCGCGTCAGAAAAAGCATAGCATAACTTTTGCCGCATCCGGTAGCGCCGAAATAAGTGCCGCCACGACCGTCGCCATACGGTTGGCGCGTCTTTAATATGTTGTGATACAGCTTGGTAGCAGCATAATATTGCGGATAGCGGCAGACGATTTTTTCTTCTTTATGGCTTGAATCGGGAAAAAATATAAAATGGTGAAGCACATCGCGCAGCCGCTTATGGTCAAACAGTCCGCGTATCATAGAATATAGCGATGGAATACCCTGTTGTTCGGCATTTTCAAAGCCTGTAACTTTACGCCATGCATAATAAAATTCGACCGGCGCAAAAAACGACCCCATTTTGGTATTCACACCGTCGGAAATGACGCACAAGGCGTTGTATTTGAATAGTTCCGGAATATCGCGGCGGTAGCGGATGGTCAGTTGGCGGTGCGCATCTGTCAGGGTAGCGTCTTCGCGAACAGCGCTTTTAAACTCGAACACCACGAGCGGCAAACCGTTAACATACAGTATGCCATCGGGTATGCGCGGCGTGTCGCCTGTTTGTATTTCTAACTGATTTACAAACTTATACGTATTACGGTCAGTGTCAGACCAGTCAATAAGCTCGACGAGAAAATCCTTTTGCGAGCGGTCTATGCGTTTCAGCGTATAGCCGTTCATCACATAATTCATTATTTTACGGTTTGCCGCATACAAATCCGCAATGCCGACGATTTCCAATTCCCGAACAATGAACGAGATTTCTTCTGCCGTAAGTCCTTCTGCTGCATATCGTTGAGTCAGATAGCTCCGCAGGTCGTCAGCAAGCAAGACCACATCGCTTCGGCGGCTCAAAATCTGCTCGCCGCGTAAGTGCTCGTAATCCTGCTGTTTGAGCAAGTCTATGATAGCAAGTTCCAGTTCGTGTTCAGTAAAGGGGGTCATAATTATGCAACTAATTTCTCTAACATTTCAGGTTGATGCCGTTCGTTACAAGGAAACGTTTGATTGATAGTTATTTGGGATAATAGCTCATTATCCCGGACTATCTTCTTTGGTAATTGAAGCAAATATTCTGCCTGTTCAATTGTTATGTTCATTTTGGCTCTTTTTATTGATTCGACATTTTCGTTAATATGAGGGTTTCTAAATTTTCAAGAAATTTTATTTCTATAGTCAATACTTCTGTATAATCAATTAACTTCTTTAATACATAGTTTTCTATTAAATAGTTAGTAGGTATTAGAATTGGAAATGATTCAATGAAATTTTTACTCAAATTATCTTGAGCGCCACCTATTGCTTGCGATTTTATATATTGCTGATTTTTAAGTAAATAATAATACAAAAAGGATGCGTATAATTGATTTTTACAAATCATTCCACAACAAGCCTGATTAGTACTCGCTTCAAATTTCAATATGCCTAATTGTCCTGCAGTCGCTCCATACATCGCCATTAAGATAGTATCTTTAGGCAATATCTTTGCTGAACTTGAATCATAGCCACTTTGTGAAATAAATTCTTCGGATTGAATGAGAATATTATTATGAATTTCTCCTGTTTTCAACCAAGGTATATCTTGACGATTCCAGTAATTAGCTATTTCTCTGCTCGGTGTACCTCCAGATTTAATTTCAACACAATAATCTTTAACAGTCCCAACTTTCCATCCTTTCGGGATCGGTCCCAATTCGCTGTTTATCATTTCGCCGCCGTTAGATTTGTAGGGCTTGCCTTGTTTGTCGGGGAACTCGAAATCTACAAACCAGTGATTGTAAATGGCTTTGGCTGTTTCTTCAAGTTTTTGTATCAGGCGATTGTTGAGAGTAATGCGGTCTTTTATCACATTGTATTCGGCAATAATCGCCCGCTGCTTTTCAATAGACGGAACCGGAAGGCGCATATTACAAAAATCTTCCCATTCCAGACTGCCACGCACACCTCCAATAGCATGAAAACAAGCCTCGCGGTCAAATTCTGTCCGCGAAAACCACATCATAAGATAATCAGGCAGCAAAACTTGTTCATCAACTACTTCAAACACCGGATAGGCTGGCGAGATAATAGCCGCATCCCAATCTTTCAACAAAGCAACCGGCATTTTTTTGTCGCGCCGTACCTGCATTGTACTGCAAGCAAATTGATTACGACTAATAACCTTATAATTTGCCATATCTGTCCCAATAATATTAGCAACTGATGGTATAAACTGTTTGGAAACAGTCAAACCCAGCAACGTTTTCGTAGTCAGGTCTGCATTTCGTCGGTCAACGAGGCGTATGTATTTGCCGATAGGTTTATAGTTGTTTTGCATATTCTTCGGCGGTTTTATATCCCTGTTGAGGATGGTTGTCGGTATATGGGAAGCGCTTCTCTAATTTGCCTTCTTTCAAGAGCGTAGGCAATACTTTGTTTCTGATGTAAAGTTCCGATTTGCCCAGTCTTTCTGCAATTTCCTCTTTTGTAACATACAATTCTTTGCACATCAGCAAAATTGCCCTTTCGAGTTCCGCTTTTTTCAGATTCTTTCCAAAAACGCTATCAGAGCTTGCAACCTTTTTCATTGAGGTTGCAACCTTTTTGCCGGAGCTTGCAACCTTTTCGTCCGAGGTTGCAACCTTTTGCACTGAGCTTGCAACCTTTTTCAAAGTATAAAGCGTCCATCGTCCGTTGTTGTCGGATTCAAGATAGCCCTCAGAGCACAGTTTTTTCAATAGTGCAGTAATATCAGAGCGGTGCATACCAAGGACATACTGCAAGCGATTGTTTGATACGTTGCCTTCAATCAGGCAAAACGACAGGACAGTCAGTTCGTCGGACGTAAGATGTTGTACATCACCAAAATAAGCTTTTAATTCGGCTAAAACAGAATCAGGAATAACGCTGAACATCGGCAGTGTCAGTTTCACTCTGTCGGGCTGAGTATCGGTTTCAATATATGGTTTGCGCCAGTGCGCTTCGTCCCATCCTGCCATGATTTTATCAACGCCGCTGCCGGCTTTTTCAGCACGTCCAATCAGCATAAACATCCGTTGCAGAGCCGGATTGCGGCACTCGCTGACGCCACCTGCATAGTACTGATATAAAGATATCAGAAGCGTTCCGGGATTGGAAAAGACAAATTTTTCGGTATCCAACTCCACAATGATATTACCGTTCAACGAGTAATCAGCATGAACCATTGCGTTCACAAATGCCTCACGCAGAGCAATATGTGTAGGCGTTTCATCAATACGTTCATCGCCTTCGAGCCGAAACGGTTTCGGCAAGGTTGAAGCCAATTTTGGCAGCACTTTCAAATAAAACTGCAAAAGGTTACACTCAAAAGTGCCGTCAGGATAGATGCGGTCAGTCCACCGGATACGTTTGTCGGTCGAGAGCTTTTCCCTGAAATCGGGGAAATAGTCGGGCAACAGTTCCTGTTCCTTGATGCTGTCTTCTTTGCCAAACATCAGCAAGCCTGCCAAAGTGACGCCTTCAATGTTTTTTTTTCGGTCTCGACCATAAGCGCCGACTTTTTTCAAAAGCGTCAGGTCGTCGAGAGCGTGCCATGGATGAGTTGGGCGCGAAGTAAGGAAAAGTTGCCTGAATTGCTTGATACTCACAGGGTCTAAATCATTAACCGTGAAGCGTTCAAGAATCATACCGTCGCGTTTCAGTTCGGCAGTTGCATCTGCTAACATACGTTTCACTTCGTCGTCGGTGCATCTGTAATCGCCCTCATTATTCCTCTTGTATGTGTTGCCGAACGGATTACGGGTAAGATATACAGGGCGTTCCGTGCGGCTTGCAAACGGCACTCGTATAGTCAGCAAGTTTCTATTTTTGAATGTGATAACCTTTATGTCGTTGTTGGTCAGAATATTACGACTGACAACTTGTGGATTGTTGCATCCGTTCCAGAATATTTTTTTGTAATTTGCAATCTGTTCATCGGTCAAGCCTTCGATTTTCGTTATCCCTTTTTCCTCGCTGATACCGAGTATTATAACGCCTGAATTGGTGTTTGCAAACGCCGAATATGACTTCCACAGTTCGTTAGGAAAGCCTCCCTGCGCTGATTTGTATTCGAGTTCATAGTTTTCATCGGGGAATAACTCGCAGTCAATCAACGAATAAAGAGTATTTTCGTCTTCAAAGTCAAATAGTTCTACTTGCCTGTCTTCCATCATAATTCAATATTATATCCCAAATCCTTAAAAACTCTCAGCAAATCAGTTTTTGACTGTTCTTCGGCGTGCAACAGTTCGGCAAATTCCTGTTTAAGAGATTGCATTTTCGTATCAAAATCTATGCTCTCGTCGCGGTTCACAAATTCGATGTATTTGCTTGGCACAAGTGAGAAATCTTTGGCGGCGATTTCATCAAACGATGCGGAATAACAGTATTCGGGAACGTTGCCGTATTGTTCCATATTCGATTGCCACGTATGAAAAGTAGCGGCTACATCCCTTATATTCAACTCATTGAATTGGATGTATTTCTTCTCATACGGCTCGCCTATTTGTCGTAAATCCATAAAGAGGATTTCGCCTGATCGGTTGCGTAACAGTTTAGACGACCCGCCCTGTTTTAACGTACGTGATTTTTTGTTTTTCGCTATAATCCAAAGCGTTACACTAATATTAGTCGTATAAAACATATCCTGCGGAAGCACAAGTATTGCTTCAATCAAATCATTTTCAACGAGTTTACGACGGATTTTATACTCATCGCCGCTTCCGCTCAACGCCCCGTTAGCCAGCAGAAAACCTGCCGTGCCGTTTTCGCTTAGTTTGCTTACAATATGCAGTATCCACGCATAGTTGGCGTTGCTTGTGGGTGGCACGTCGTAGCCTGACCATCGCGGATCATCAATCAGGTCGTTAGAGCCGCGCCAGTCTTTGAGGTTGAACGGCGGATTAGCCATTATGAAATCGGCTTTCAGGTCGGGATGCTGGTCGCGGGCGAAGGTGTCGGCGGCAACATCGCCCAGATTGGCGGATATGCCCCTGATAGCGAGATTCATTTTAGCAAGTTTGTAGGTGGTGTTGATTTGTTCCTGCCCGAAAACGGCAATATCTTTGGTGTTACCTTTATGAGCATCAACGAATTTCATTGATTGAATAAACATGCCGCCACTGCCGCAGCACGGGTCGTAAATCTTACCGCGATACGGCTCAATCAGTTCGGCAATC
This sequence comes from Tannerella sp., assembly GCA_031271805.1. Taxonomy (GTDB): domain Bacteria; phylum Bacteroidota; class Bacteroidia; order Bacteroidales; family Tannerellaceae; genus Tannerella. The sequence goes on along the minus strand of JAISUX010000136.1, from coordinate 13,829 downwards.
AGATTTACAATGCTTTTAGGGGTATAAAACTCACCCTTGCCCTTGCCTTCCGCGATGGCAAACTTCGACAAAAAATACTCATAAACCCGCCCTACAATATCCTTATCCTGTTCTTTCAGAGTATCTTCGTTATTGATGGTATCAAGTAGCGCCGCAAGTTTCGAGGGTTCGAGTCCGAGCCGCGAAAAATAATTGTCGGGCAAAGCGCCGCGTAACTGCTTGTTATTCTTTTCAATAGTAGCCATTGCGGTATCAATCTTGATAGCGACGTCAGCCTGTTTTGCATTACGCATGATATACGACCAGCGAGCTTCTTCGGGCAAATAAAACACGTTCTTCTGATGATAGAACACGTCTATATCAAGGAACTGCTCTTTCCCTTCGCTGACAAGTTCGGCGCGTCGCTGCTCGAAAGTGTCGCTGATAAATTTCAGGAAGATGAGCGACAGCACAACGTGCTTATACTCGCTCGGCTCGACACTGCCACGCAGTTTATTCGCTGATTGCCAAAGATTTTCCTCTGTCGATTTGCCTGTTTTAGCCATTTCTTTGAAATATAATTTGATGCAAAGATACGACTTTTTTCTTCTCAAAAAACAAAAAATCAGAATAAGAAATCAGTTTTCTTATATATGAAGAAATTGTTCCCTAAATAGTTCCCCACGACTATGTATCTCCTTTATAACGGGAAATTATTTATTAACCAATCAATGGCTTTGTCTTGTGTGGAGTTTGTGAGGCGTCCGTAGTCGTCGGGTTCGTGAAGTGTAGTGCCCGGAACGCTTTTGACTGCCTTGCGTACAGCATCCGGGTCGGCGTCGCGGTCGCGCAAGGGCTGTACTACGAGCGCTTTGCGAGGCATTATCATCTGCAGGAGGTCGTTGAAATCGTATGGCAACGTTTGCTCTTTGCCTTTAAACAGGCCGAGGCGTGGGATAAGTCCGTAGAGGTGGCTGTAGCGTGTCATTCCGCTCAGCCCTTTGTCGGGGGTATCGCTTCGCATCGGGGTAAAGCCGCAAACGGATACGACGGCGGCAATCCGGCTGTCAAGCGCCGCAGTATAAAGCCCCACAGCGCCGCCGAGACTGAAGCCAAAGAGAGCGACCCCACGCCGGACGTCTATCAGAGAGTCATTTTCAAGTGCATCTATTGCATTACTCAGGTCGTCAACCATTTTCCCCATCCTTGACCATTGCGGGAAACGGGCGTAGAAATCGGCCGCCTCGTTCCATCGCGTGCCGAAGCCGGTCTGGTCGTAAGCCAGCACAGCATATCCGGCTCGCGTAAGGGCGAGAACCGGGTGCAGGTCGGTGCGATAAACCCACATATAGCCAAGCGGATAATGAAAGCCATGCAGCCAGACCACGAGCGGCAACCGCTTGCCTTGCGGAACGGAACGCGGGTAATACAGGTCGCCTGTTACGCCATTGAAGCGGATTCTGCGCGAAGCGACATTTTCCTTTTCTGGCGCAATCCATCCATAAGAACCGCCCCCTGCCGCAATAACCCAGGCTGGTACGTCGGGCGCCAGCTGTCCGGGATTAGCCTTCGGTTCGGTCGGACCGGCCAAAGCGAACGGAAAACGGAATACTTCATCGGCAGGCGGTGTATAGCGCACTGGCGCCTCTCCCAGCATCCACCGGACGGCGTCCAACCTGTTTTCAGGAGCATCCGCAGCAGTAATACCGCAATCGGCCTCCCAACCGTCATAATTCCAGGGGAATATAAAGCGATTAACCCAGGAAGACTTACGGCAACCAAACTGTTCGTCGAGCCAGTCGATAGAGGCGTCGGCGTCGTTGCTGCCATGAAAACCGGGTACTGCGAGCATCCCAAGTTTGCCGTCAATGCCAAGCAAGTCATATACTTTTTTGGCTGAATGAAAGGCCTGTTCCATAGCCCAGCCATTGGCAACCTGGTCGGTATAGCCCCATTCGAGCAGTGCGGCTCGCGGAGCAACAAGGGCAAGCAGCAGATTGGCGTCCACCGGCAGATAATCCTCGCGTCCGGAGAAAAAGCGGAGACGGGGATGAAACCATGTCGGGAACGAGCGGGTAGTGGATTCGAGGCTCTCGCCGCCGCCACGCTCGCCTGCAAAACGCCATGGCACAGCTCCTCCAACGCCCGTACTGCCCGCAAGAACAGCGGCAATACGCTCATCAAAAGCGGCAGCCATCATTGCCATCTTGCCGTCGCGCGAATAGCCGTTGATAGCAATACGCTCGGTATCAACTTCTTCCACTGTATAAAGATAATCCACAACGACCTGCGCCAACCATGCCCTGCGGGGCAAAGCCGCAAAATCGTATGACGGATACAGAGATTTGAGCGGCTCGGCGTCGTCCATCCAGTCGTTGCCCGCATAACCGGCTGATATATAGCCGCGAGGTATCACCGTCTGCGCCCAACCCGAAAGGCTCGGACTTATCATCACCGGCATTTTTGTGCCTTTGGGAGCATCGGGAATAACTAACCTTATGCGTACGGAACCTTTCCCTTCGGGTCCGAAAGTAATTTTTACATTCTTAACCACATATCCCTTTTCCTGCTTATTGTCAAGCAATTCCATATTGCTGACCGAAGGCTTTGGGGGAAGCGTCCCGGTAACATATTTTTGAAACAGCTGCATTATTTCGTCCCGCCTGCTGCGCCATTCGGCTGCTGTCGTTACTTTTCTGCCATCATAAAACCGCAGCGGGTCGGGCAACAGGTTCGAGCGCTTCATTACGGCAAAGTCGGGCGGTAACTCTCCCGTTTTATGTTGCCATTCAGTCCATGCCGGCACTTCGGGAAGGTTTTTCTCCATCCACAAAAGATAAGCGCCGGGGTCTTCCGCCCTCAAAAGACCCGCAGCGCCAATCATTAATATAAACAGTAACTTTTTCATTTTTCTCCAAGATAATAACTCGGTACCGGCGACTGCTGATAACCCATTGTGTGGGTTGTTATCCGCTGTCGGTATGTGTTATCCTGCAAGAGTGTAACGCGGCGGTCGGCGGCAGGTACAGGCGTGGTATAGATACGCAGTTCACCCGGCAGCGAAGTAACAATCTCTTCGCGCCAGTCGCCCAGAATATCGCCTGTCAGCGCCACACGTCCCTCGATGCCCGATGCAACGTCGCTGCCTTTGTATTTTGAAACGTATGTTTTAAAAACAGGTCTTTGCCGGTCGCCATCCATACGGACATATTCGCGCAACAGGTCGGCGTCCCACCATACCCACAGTCGGCATGGAGGCACATCATCGCCCGAACCGAACTGCACGCCTTTTGAGTCAAGCAGATATTTCTCGCTCGAACCGCCTTTAGGGTCTTCGGTTGCGAAACATTCAAGTCCGGGACGCGAAGGGTCGATATCGGCAACCATGCCGTCGCCCACATGCAGGGTAGTCTTGCCGATACCCCATATTGCAGCGCCGGTCTTTGCGTCGCGCATGCTTACACCCTGCCCGTTTTCGTTAGTAATCTCGCAGGCATAAAACACTTCCATGCCCGGCCGCGACGGGTCAATATCCGTTACGTTCACCTTGTCGGGATGTCCCAGACCGGCGCACCACAGCAGGGTTCCATCGTCGTCGAGAACAGCCGAGCCGAGTATAACCTCATCCCGTCCGTCGCCATCAACATCGGCAATAGCCATACCGTGAGCGCCCTGAGAACGGACTACCGGATTCTCCTCGTCGCCGTCCCATCGCCACAGTTTAACTAACTTATTATCAGGCATAAACTGATAAGCATCAACTATCATACAGCGGTAAGTGCCACGTGCAACGAGCAGGCATGGCGTTTTTCCGTCGAGGTAAGCCACTCCGAGCTGCTGACGATTGTTGCGGTTGTATTCGCCGAAGCGGGGACCGCGTTCAATCCAGTCGGCGCGGGCTAATTCCTTGCCGGTCATACCGTCCCAGATTGAAATCCATTCAGGTCCGGAGGTAACCGTACCGTTGACATTGCGTATGCCTGTCGGAGCTGTTTTAACGGCTATCTCTGCTTTGCCATCGCTATTGAGGTCGTAGATTACGAACGGCGAATACCATACGCCCGGCTCAATGCCGTCGCCAAGGTCGTTTTTCCAGAGGAAAGTGCCGTCGTTGAGATAAGCCTCTATTTTATAAGTGATTTTGTTGGAATCGGCGCGAAACGACGGGTCTTTGTTCGACGCCGGATGCAGTATCACAAAGTCGTAAGCGCCATCGCCGTTAAGGTCGCCGACGCCCACCCTGCCCGCAATCAGACTGTCGCGCAGAGGCACGGAGCGATAAGCAAGCGCCTCGCCTTTTTTCTTCGGCACAACAGCCGATTCTTCCGATTCCTCGCCGTTGGAAGCAATCACTTTGTACTTGACGCCTGAGCGGGCTTTTGACTTGTCAAAAAAATCTGTCGTAGCGCTTATTGGCTGGGTATTAATCTTTTGAAATGCGCCTGTCCCCGTTTTTTTATAAACGTCGAAAGCGACGTCAGCAGGATCGGAGGCGAGCAATCGCCAGCTGACATAAACGCCTTTGTCGGTAGCCGAAGCCACTACGCCACGATTCAGTTTCTCGCTAATACGCTGTGTAGCAAAGCCTTCTACCTTTGGTTTCGGGTCGTGCGAAGGCTGCAAAATCTCGTAATTATAAACCCTTTCGCGCGGGTCCTGTGCATAAACAGCGACAGTCCACAATATCAATAAAATACTAACAAACTTTTTCATAATAATTCAAGTCGTAAATAATCATACATAATACCGTTATTAACAGGCCCTTGCGGAACGGTCAGGCGTATGACGTTCCTGCCTGCATGAAGCATTGATGCATCGAACTCCATATCGCGTTCATACCAGATACCCTGTGAGCCGTGGCGGGTTATCACGCCGTCAACAGTCAGATTGTCAAGCCCTTCTGTTGGTTTTCCGTTTACTTCAACTTCAAGGCTGCGCGTTCCTGTGCCGCATACGGCAATCCGCAGTATAGCAGTGCCTTTCGGCGCTTCCGGCAGGTCGAAAACAATGTCGCGCGGAGTGGCGCGTCCAACAGCTCTCACGCCCCAGAACGGCTCTGATTTGGCGGCAGGGTCTTCATTATGAGGCACATGCTGAAAGAACCAATCTTTTGCGTAATCGCTCTTCCCTATTGTGAAAGTAATATCTTCAGGGAAAATGCGGGCGTATTCGAGCGATATTTCGGGGTCGCGTCGCCCTTCGGCGCGGAAAAACTCGGAAGCATTACGGTTAGGCACGCCTATCTCCCACAACTGCAAGCCTTTACGTTCAGGCGTCCATGTCAATTCGCCCAAGTTCAACATTTGTCCGCCTCCAACTTCAATACCGTTCCGGACATATTCTCCCAGAATACCGTCGGCAAAAGCATACAGGGTGTATTTGCCCGGACGTACGTTTTTGATTTCAAAAGTCCCGTTGGCACTGCCTTTTGCGCGAAACTGATAGAACTTGGCGTCGCGCTGCCAGCCGATTTTGTATTCCGGAATGGAATCAGGTCGCGGCGAGACATATTCTTCCGCAGCAAGCAATACATTAAGGTTTGAAAATGAACCCTTTAATAGAGAATCCTTGAGAACAAAAGAGCCGGCAACAGAGCTTCGTTCCGACTGTTTGGGATAGTCGCCTCCGCTGACCCAGTCAAACGGCCATTTTGCCGCTTCCTGTTCGGCGCGAGCTTTGGCGTCGTCGTAAATAGCTTGGGGGTCAGCGCCTTTATTGGCATAGATAAACATTGGCCCAATGATTTTCTGCCATGTTTCACCGGCGGCTATATTCACTTCCGCGCCACCGTAATGGCTGCTGCGCCAATAGTTCAATACGCACGGCGCTGCTTCAATATTGGTGTCGCGATGTCCGAGAAACTCAACTTTTGTAGGCCCTCCGCCCATGTATTCCATTGACGGGTTGATGAAAAACAGTCCTGTCAGCGCTGTAGTAGAAGACCATCCAAAAGCCGGATTATCGGTTTGATTGGCAGTATAGACATATTTATCGCCGGCAAAATGCTCTTTCGGATAATAGTCATTGACTTCCTTATCCACGCTTATCCAGTCGAAAAACGGCGCAAGCTTGGCGCAGTAACGCGCTTCGGTGAACATTGCGAGTTCGTAATCGGCAGGGTGGGTGAAAATGCAGTAGGTATAGACGCCCGGGGCGCTCTGTTCAAAGGTATAGCGAATATCAATGTCCACCTGCACATTGCCCTGAGGCGTCGAGCCGGGTCCCGTTCCCATCCTGCGCCCTTTTGATATGGCTTTAATCGACACTTCCGCGCGTTTGCCGCCATTCGTCGCAGGGTCTATTGTTACGGTTGGGATTGCAGGCGCCGAGCCTTTGGGCCCCATAGCGTCGTGCGACCAGTAGCCATGAGCATGACCGGTGATGGTCGGTTCCCGCCAGTTAGGATTGTTGGCCGGCTCTCCGCCCGACGCGGCAGGTACCGAATCGGGCGTGAGAGTAGTTGCCAGCAATTCCACATCGTTAAAACGAAAAGAAACCAAATCACCTGTAACTTTTGATATTCTGACCTTTACGACAGAATTATCCATCGTATATGTCTCTGCATCTTCCGTTAGTGTCACTCCGGGAGTGGACTTGCAACCGAAAAACGCCAATACTGAAAGACAAATTAATAACAGTCTCATAAAGAATTATCAATTATATCCTGGGTTCTGATAAGCCGCTTTCGCTGCGTCGTCCAAAAGAACATTGTTCTCGTCGGTGAGCATATCGAGGAAAGTCTGCGGGAACGGGCGGAAAGTATGATAATTAGCAAAGTCGCCTTTTCCTTTACCGGTCTGTCCCTGCCCGTTGGCAAGCGCATTGTCGGAAACATCCCAGTAGGTATAAGTCGATGGCGCAGCCATCTGCTGATGACGGCGTATGCGGTCAGCTTGTGTTCCGGCATGATGAATCACCTCAATATAAGTGTATTCGGAGTTCATCTCGCGTGCATATTCGTTCTGAATGAAGTTGATAAAGCGATACAAATTGTCATTTATTCCGGTTGTATTCTCGGTAGGATACTGTTCGGCAGCCGATTTTGCCGAGGCGCCGTCCCAGTAGGTAGCGTCAACAAGCATATCGTTAGTTTTGTCGGTAGCGACGGTATAGGGATAGGTACGCTCGGCGGCGGTCAGATTTTCGGAACCCGGATAGAGGCGTGCAATTACTTCGGCACGGACTTCGCCTGCTTTATAGGCAGCGCGGCGACGAAGCACATTAATATCATTTATCGCTTCCGCCCACTGACCTTTGCGTCCGTAAACCTCGGCGCGTATCAGATAGGTCTCTGCCAGACGGAACATTGTAACGTTGCGCGTGCCATACTCGGCATTGGTATTGGGCGCACGGTTCGGGTCGATATGCTTTTTCGAGCACGGGAGCGTATTGCTCGGCTTCTCAAGACCTGTGAAATCAACCGTACCGCCGGCTGCTATATAACCGCCGCCCGAAGCCGCCGTAGTGCTTATAGGAGAAGGACGATAGTAGTATTTGTTTTCATCTTCGTCGTAAATCCAGCGTATCCACAGACCCGAATAAGGCTGTGCTTCAGCATCTTTCAGCTTGATAGCAGTCGCTTTTGTGTTCTCCACAAAGCACAGACCTATATCGCCCGTTCCGGTCTTATGGTCTTTCGCAACAGCCGTTCTGCCTTCCCATGAGGGACGTTTGTAGCCCGGCAAGATGTTATCGTTGAAATACTTGGCTTTCTCTTCCGTCCATACTGTGGTTGCGTTGGCTGAATTGGAAGCTTCATACGAACCGAAAGCCACTTCGGTAGAGCCTGTTGCCGTACCGCTCATGCGTATGGCATCGTATTCCACGCGGAAACTCTTTTCAAAGCGCGAATCGGCAATCTTGTCGGTAAAGACGTCGTAACCAAAATCCGACGGACGGAAACCGGTGTTGTTGCTGCCGTAAGTCCATGTACGGTCGGGCAATCCCCATGCCGTATTGACGTATGTAGCAGTGAAATAGCCCTGTGAACGCATACCATAGCGTCCGTTGTTGCCATCCACCGAGCCATAACCCGCAGCCATAATTATCTCGTTGCTGTTCTCGTTTGCGTAATTGCCCAATTTGACGTCAAACAGGCTCCAGTAATTGGGTTCAAGTGTGAACGGTCCGGCAATAACCTGATTGGCGAAATAGAGCGCAGAATCGAGGTCTGTGCTAACGTTGCCCTTGAACAGCATCTTGAGATGCTTTTCCGAGCTGTTCTCGAACTGAGCGCCCTGAGCGCGCTGCAGATACAGCTTTGCAAGAAAATGAGCCGCCGTATATTTGGTATGCCTGCCTTTGTCGGTAGCCGAAGTAGGCAGATTATCAAAGGCATAACGCAAATCGCCTATCATCAGCGAATAGATTTCCTGCGAGCTTGACTTGACATAGTTGTAGTTTTCCGGCACGCTGTTGTTTGATTTGAGCGACACATAGACATCGCCTAACTGCGTAGTGAACATATAATACCACCATGCGCGGTTGAAGAGCACTTCCGACAGTCTGGTTGCAGCATACTGCGGGTCGGCGGCGTATTTACCCAAAGCTGCGCCGTTGCGAATGGCCTCAATTGCATAGTTGCAGTCGTTGATGCCTGGATAGCCGCCAATCATCTGACTGCTTGAATAAACGCCAAAAAGGTCGTTGATGTACATGGTGGCGCCGGCGCCGCGCCAGTTTGAAATGTTATATGTGTTATGCGCCGTAGTACCGGTTGTGCCGATATCGTGCCCCGACTCAAAATTGTAGAGACCGTCCTGCCAGCCGTATTTGAAACGCAGTGCGTTGTATGAATTGACTATCAACTGGTCTAAGCCCTGTTCGGTCTTGAAATATTCCTGAGTAATGGTCGCAACCATTTCTTCTTTCAGAAAATCCCGGCACGAAGCAATACTGAATACTATACTTACTAATAATATAATTCTTTTCATGATTTTTATAATTATTATGTTTTACAAACTAATCCTTAATCCCAGAACCCAGCTGCGGAAAGCCATCGTATTGTTAGACGAACCGCCGCCTGTAGCAGAACCCGTACCGAGAGTCGCCGAACGCCAGTCGTTGACGTCATCGGGATTGATACCGAGTTTCACAGCTTCGCCGCCCCAGATGAACGGGTTGAGTAACTGTCCGTAAATCTGTACGCGCTTAGTGTCGAATTTCTTGCAAAGCGACTCCGGAAGAGTATATGAAAGCATTATGTTACGCACGGTTACCATACTGCCGTCGGTGTAGTTCCTTACCGTCGAGTGGTCGGTAAGGTTGGCAGCCGTCGTTGGCTGCGGGAACTTGGCGTTGGTGTTGGTGGGACTCCATACCGATTTTTCAACTCTGCGGCCATAAGTCTGCATCGCGCCGTAATACATGTTGCCGAAACGCGAATAGATGAAGAAACTGAAGTCGAAATTCTTGTAGGTGAACGTATTGGTTAAACCGCCTACCCATTTCGGACGGCTCGTGCCGAGTATCCGCCGGTCGGTATTGGTTCCGGTGGATATTGTGCCGAAACCGTTGTCCTGAAACGTTACTTTTTCACCGCTTGAAAGGGTTACCGTTTTCCAGCCTTCCTGTCCTTCCTTGCTGCCGTCTTCTATGAAGGGCTGGTCCACAACCTTCACCTGACCTGCCTGATAATGAGCGCTGGAAGCTTTTTCATAGATTTCCATCAGTCGCTTGTCTTCGGGCGTATCCTGCCACAGACGGTCGTATTCGAGGTCGTAATAAACCTGGATAGGCGATCCTATAAACCATCCATTGGTCAGGTCTTCATTTACGCCTTCATTAAGAGCTACTATTTTCTCAATGTTACGCGACCAATTAATATCTGTTACCCAGCGGAAGTCTTTTGTATCGACATTGACCGATGAAAGGGTGATTTCCAGACCTTTATTTTCCGTTTGACCGATATTTGCGCGAACGGAAGTGAAGCCCGTAATGGCCGGCAGCGAACGGTCGAGCAACAGGTCGCTCGTCTCGGCTTTGTAGAGTTCTACAGAACCGGTAATGCGGTTCGACAATATTCCGAAATCAAGACCGAGGTTCCACTGCGCCGTCTTTTCCCATCCAAGCCCTGCGTTAGGCATCGAATTGGATTTATAACCTGCGGCAACGGTTTTGTTAAAGTAATAGTTTGCCGCACGGATAGCGCCGGTAGTAGAATACGCCGAAACGGCAGAGTTGCCGGTAACGCCATATCCTAAGCGGAATTTCATCTGACTGATAACGTCGATACTCTTGATAAATTCTTCCTGTTCCATTTTCCATGCCAAAGCAGCCGAGGGGAAGAAATCCCATTTGTTGCCCTCCGCAAGTACGGAAGCTCCGTCCCAGCGACCGGTAACAGTGAGCAGGTATTTATCCATCAGGCCGTAGTTCAGGCGCGCCATGTACGACATCATCTGACTGCGACTGTAGCTTGTACCCCAGCTGTAGGGCTGAGATGTGGAGTTCGACGAGAGCGAATAGAACATGGCTGTCGGGAAAAGCAGGTTCAGGGAACGCAGATTGATATTTTCCGAGCGCGAATCCTGAGCCGACTGCAACAGCGTGGCTCCAAGCGAGTGATCGCCGAAAGTCTTATTTGCGTACAGCAGGTTTTCTATTACATACGAAGAATAGCCTGTCTGATTCCAGTATCCGCTGTTTGCCTGCGAAGCTACCGGACGCGAACCGAACGGGTTGGAGAATCCTGGAGCATAATAATAACCGGTGCGGCTGTTGCGATACTGTGAACCGAAGTTAAGACGGTAGCGCAACCATGGCGTGAACCGCACTTCGGTAAACGCATTTGCCATAATAGACCACTGACGCACTTCATAAGTGGCTTTGTCGTAGTTGTTCAAAATATTGTCGAACGAATATGAGTCTTCGGCCGTAGGAGCTAAAATCTTGCCGTCCTCGTCGTATGCAGGCGCGTATGGCAACAGGTCAACAGCTTGACCGTAAGAGTCGTTGCTGCCGGAGTTGCTTGTGCCGTTCTGCATACCAAGATTCTGAAGCGAATAGCTTGCATTGGTCGAAAGCCCGATAGTAAGCCATTTCTTGGGAGTTATTTCCCCGCGCAGGTTTACTGTGTAGCGGTTGTAGTCCTGGTCTTTCATCGGCGAGTTCTGGTCGAGATAACCTACCGACAGGTACACTTTTGATATATCCGTTCCCGTTGACAGCGAAAGTTGATGATTGGAAGTGACGCCGGTTCGTAGGATTAAATCCGGCCAGTGCTGGTCGAACAGACTTGCGGCGTCGTAAATCGGCACCTGTGCGGCGTAACCCATAGCCTGCTCTTCTGCCGTTGATGCCCGCAGTACGGGTTTCGACGGGTCGTTATCGGTTAGCTGATATGCAGTTGCAAGAATACGGCGCATATATTCAAGCCCGCCCATAAACATTGAATAGTCTCGTGCCGGGTCTGGCGCGGTTCCGTAGGCGCCGTTATATGTGCCGCCGTTGAGAGCCGCCTGTCGGCGCCAGTCAAGCAATTCGCCGGAACCCATCCAGTCGGTAAGCGAAGTAATGGTACTGAACGTTTCCGTGCCGTCGTAATCAATATTGATGCGTCCGGAAGAGCCGCTTTTGAGTGTTACGAGGATAACACCGTTAGCGCCGCGCGAACCGTAAATAGCTGTTGCTGAGGCGTCTTTCAGTATTTCGACGGAAGCAATGTCATTAGGATTTATATCCCTGATGCTCCCCGAAACTAACGGTATCCCGTCAATGACATACAGAGGGTCGTTTGACGCTGTGATAGAGCGGTTTCCTCGAATGCGAATATCGCCCGTTTCACCCGGACGCATGTTCGAGGTGATATCCACGCCCGGCGCTTTGCCCTGCATTGCCTGCAAGACGTTCTGTACCGGCTTCTCCTTGATGACACTTTCGCTCAAGCGAACCACCGAACCGGTTACATCGCTTTTCTTTACCGTTCCGTAACCAATAACGACCACTTCTTCAAGCATTTCCGTATCTTCCTCAAGAGTTACGTCAATGACGCGACGGGAACCGACAATCTCCGTTTTCGCCGCATATCCGATGTACGAAAACTTCAACTGTGATTCGGCGCCGGGCACGTTGTTCAATACATAGCGTCCATCGATACCCGTTACGGTTCCCAATGTTGTACCTGTTACCGAAATGCTGACGCCCGCCAGAGGTTCTCCGGTTGCATCTTTTACCATTCCGCTCACTGATATGTTCTGTGCAGTTGCCACTGCAGCAAAACACATTAACATACAGCCGATTAATGCCCAATTAAACAGGCTCGGCTTTACCTTAAATTTTTCATTTAATTTCATAGTACATTCCTTTTAAATTTCTATTCTTGTTTTTTGAGTTTGTAAATCTCGCTTGCTCCAAGAAGGAAGCATCCTGTTCCGAAATCTTCAAAATTAGGAACTTTGTCGTAGGTAACAGGCTGACTGTCTTTTGGTTCTTTGCCGGTGCCCTGAACATATCCGAGGAAGCCGTTTTCATGCACAGCTTCTTTTGCAAGTCCGTTCCATGCTTTCAGGGCTGCGGGCAGGTATGTGTCGCGGTCAAGTAGGTTGTTGTTGACGCCCCATGCCATGCCATAGACAAAAAGTGAGGTGCCGGTAGTTTCCTTGCCGCCAAAATGTGTTGGGTCGTGCAGGCTTACATTCCAGAATCCGTCTTCGCGCCGACACTTCAGCAAAGCCTCCGACATGGCGAGGAAATCGGCAATATATTCGGCGCGATGCGGCTCATCTTCAGGTATTTCGCTCAAAACCCTGACGAGAGCGGCATAAACCCAGCCGTTACCTCTTGACCAGTAACAGTTTGCGCCGTTAGGCTCTTTGTAGGGCGGCAGAAAATCCTTGTCGCGCCACCAGAGACCTTCGGCAGGGTTGAACAAACGGTCGCGAGTCCAGCGGTACATCGCGTACATCTTTTCATAATACCTTGTGTTGCCGGTCAGCGCCCCAAGTTTAGCCATCACCGGCATAGCCATCTGGATGGCGTCAATCCACGTCCAGTCGTCTGTCTGAGGCGTCTCAAGCAGCATATTGACACATGATTTAATCTTACGGATTTTTTCAGGCTCCGGCGAAAGATTATACAAATCAATGTACGTCTGCCCGCAGCACTGGTCGTCGGCATTGCGCGTAATGGCGCCGTTACGCAGTCCCCACTTGTGGAACTCAGCCCAGCTAAGCGCATAATTATAGAACTCATCTTTGGGATATACGCCGTAAAGAGCCATAAGTCCCTCATAATAAACTCCTCGCGTCCAAATATTGCTCGGACGGACGGCGTCGGTATGCGACGGAGCGGTATAATCCGCATATTTCTGCATGAAATAACCGTTCACACGCAGCATAATATCAAGGACTTCTTTCCTGTTGGGAATGTCCTGCGCTTTTGATACTGCTGCACTGCATACCACAATTAATAATAATAACACTCTATTCATGGATACATGTTTTTTTGTTGTTTTTTTGACTGCAAAGTAAGCTAAAAAACACTTCCCCAACAATGGATTTTTGTACAAATTCATGGATTTTTGTACGCAATATATGTTTTTTTCACGGTTTCGTGTAAAAATCACTATTAGTCAAAGTTGACGCTGTCATCTTATCAGGTCAAATAGTTTCCGACATCCTCATTAGCGATTGGTTAGACAGAGATTGTTCTATTTGATACTATTGATGCTTGCAGGCCGTTCAACCGGCGTCAGGGGGTCTATGCCTTGAATTTTGCACAAAAATTTACTTGTTTGTTATAGTTATTATTTTACCTTGATTGTCGTATTCCAAGGGGCAGACTTTGAGGCTGCGAAGCCAGGTGCGCCCGCCCGAAGGAACGCTGTCGTGGTGGAACAGATACCACCGGTT